>CAYPIF010000018.1:0-4007 GCA_964410735.1 uncultured Thermoplasmatales archaeon | reverse complement strand
TTTCACCTGCATCTGTTTTTTGATGTAGGAGAGGTAGATCAGTGCAACAAATTGGACAAACAACTTCCCATCAAGGCTCTGCTCTGAGGAAACCATAGTTCGACGCATATTCAGGCACTCTTTAAGGTTCCCAAAAGCCTTTTCGACAACATCTTTATTGCGATAGAGTTCAAGAGCCGTTACCGCATCCATTGCCTCATTGGTGATCAGAGCGAAGAACCCGTAATAGCGCTTGGCTTTGCTGACGATCTCTTCCCGTATCTTAGCTTGTGTTCCACGTCTAGGTGTTATACTGATGAGAAAGTACTTCTGATAAAGCATCTCATGTTCAGGGTCCTGTTTACCTGATTCCAGTTCCTTTTTCAGCGCGATCAGCTGACGATCAAAAGCTTTCTCGTCTTCAGCTGCCCTGTCGATGTTATAATAATAGTGAATGTACATACGTCGTGATCCCTGAAGAGTGTCTCCCTTATACGGCCGTTCCTGTGTATACTCCCAGGTGGTTCGAACGGTATGGTAATAGAGTTCATAGTCCTCATTGTAATATTCGAAGCTTCGGAATGTATCGTAGATCGCATCCAGTTCTTTTCGGATAAAAGTCAACGACATCCTGACAGACATAAGGAACTTCACATGATCCTGAAACAAGCTGTTGATATTGTCTTTACTATAAAACCCTCGGTCCATGACCAGCTTAACCCTTGAATACCCGAGGATGTCCAGTTCTTCAAGCAGACGACGGACTGTCTTAGTATCAGGGATATTACCCGCGAGTTTTCTATAGTAGAACGGGAGGTTAGATTCCTGCCCGAAGACGAGAGCCAGATTCAACTGAGGTAGTCGATCATGCTCCTTGTTATGACCATATTGTACCTGCTTGAGTGTCTCTGAATAACTGGAGAGAGTTGTTATATCGTAGGCCCAGAATTCCTTCTCCAGCCTTCTCTTTCCTTGGAGAATGAAGAACTGTTGTTTCCTCTCCTCGGTGATGCTGGCGAACAGTTCGCTGCTGCGCTGTGAAGTGATAATGGCACCATATGGATGTTTGTGCAGGAGGCCCCATTTCTCAAAACGGTAGAGAGGGGTTCTATCTTCAAGGATCATATAATAGGCAATGGATAAGATTTGCCTATATGTATCAGGAAAACACTGTTTCAGATCCTGTGTGATCCCTAGTTTCTCACCAATGGCATCCAATAGATAGGTGCCACCATAAAAAGACCGGCGTACTGCCCCAGCTGCCGTTGATCCACGTTTCACACGTAGTGTATCGTCGTTTGTTTTTCTGTTTCTTCCGTCAGTGGGGATGATCTCTCCTGTGTCCTTATCGACCCGACCGATCAGGGTGCGCCGGGCACGGGATTGTTTCTTCTCCTTGTTCCAGTATGATACGGATCGATATGCATAGGTGATCCCAGATCGCTTATCTGTTTGAAAGACAATTGCCGCCATGTGAACTCACACCTCGTTATGCATATCACACATAACGATGATAAAGCTTTCGCTTCGATGGAGGCAAGCTATCTGATATTTTAAGGAAAACTGAACGAGAAATATTTGAACACGTTATGTGTTACCGGGGATGAAGGGTTAAAGAAGCTTGATAGCTTTGCCCATTGCATGCTGTAAATGTATACCAGTCGCTGGTGTCCTTATTTGGACTGCCTAGGTTCCCAGTTCGTCCGTTACCTGGTCTTGTTTCATCGACAGGTTCTCCAATATAAAGTTTAAACGAATGTCTTATCTCATTACCCGCATCAACATTGTAACCAACATCAGCAAAGCTTCCAGTATCAAAAGATGTTGTTTCGTAGTAATATGGTACATCAAGTCTATTTGGTGCGTCTTGATGATATTCCCATTGATTTAATGGAACCCAGATATTCTCAGAATCACTATAGTCATTGTTTATTGTTGGTCGTATTGCTGATGTAGATACTGAGATCATGCTGCCGACAAAGAGCATCGTGATAAAAAATGCTTTAATTTGATAATTTTTGTTTTTCTTCATAATATCCCCCGTTCTTGGGATAAATTTTTGGCATTATAAATATAGTATGTTATAACTAATTTATTATCTTCTTTTAATTAAACGTTATGTTATATAAATGATATTTTTATAAAAGAAGTAGAAACTTAGTAAAAATCGGCAAAGTTATAGTATTTAATATTATCTATAATTTTTTTGTGATTTCTCGCAATTATTTTCAAGTGGTTTTATACAAAAAATATTTAAACTTTGAAAACATTCTTATAGTATATTAAAAATATATATTTAGGGGTAGAAAAAAGGAGGCAAATTATGAAAGACATAAAAAAAGTTCTATACATAGGGGCAATTCTATCTGTATCAGTCCTCTTATGTCTACAAGCAGGTGCTATTTCAACCACATTACAAAAACAAAATGTTGTAAATTCAGCCACATTGAATTTTGGAGATACATGTGTCTCAGCTGACAATCCAGATAATGATGATATCCATCCTAAACTCTGCTTAGGACCAGGTGGGGTCATGGTCTGTGTATATGAAAAACAATATGGGCTCTTTTCACAAGTAGTTCCAGTTGCTTGGTCTGATGATGGTGGAGAATCATGGACTACACAATTTGAGTTCGATTCGATCGAATTTACTGATGGGTCTGGTTTTCTACAATATCCTGATATCTTATACAATTCAGTCCAAGATGTATTCTTCCTTACCATGTTAGATCCATTCGCAGAAGCATATAACAATGAAATGGCATTTATACCTGGAGATATTATTAATGCACAAGAAGCAAGCTGGTATGGTGTATCTGGTCAAAGCTCATCAGATTACTATTATTGTGCTTGTGCAAATACCGATAACTTCTTCCTGACATTGACCACAGAGGATGGTTATGGTTTCGATAACCTCTTTGGACTAGGTTACTGGACCTATCCTGATTTTGAACATCCAGCAGGTATGGGTGGGTATTACTATGATGGGCAATCTGAACATGTATCAGCTCCAGCATATGAATTAGAGATAGATAGTTCTGGGGAAAGAATTCTCATCGTTTGTGAGACCCGCTTAGAAGAAGGAACCCAAATTACCATGAAATCCACCGTTACAGATGAAGCATTATTAACAAGTGGAGAACAACAGAACGGTATGGATAAATGGTCCGATCCAGAACAATTCCCTGGCGAATATATTGCATTTGGAACTGATCCTGATGTTTCATCAAGTGGAACAGATTGCGCAGTTGTCTTTGTTGATGGCGGCGATGTAAAATGTGCATATAGCTCATTCAGCGGAACGGAATATGATCCAGGCTTCTCATGGCAATTCTCAACCATTGATACTGGAGCTGCACCAAGTGTCTATATGATTGGCAGTGAAGTACAAGTTGCATATGCAAAAGATGGTAATTGCTACAAAGCAGTCTCTCACGATAAAGGAGCAACATGGGACGCACCTGTTCAGGTCAACTCTGTAGATGGTGGTGTCATATCTGATCCAGGTTCCATTGATATCACTGAGATTGGTATCGTTTGGACCGATGACCGAGATGGCCAATTGGATATCTACACAGCAGGAGCACCAGACATTCCAATCATTGAGGTTGCAAGTATATCCGGCGGATTTGGTGTCACAGCCACAATCAATAACGTTGGAACCGCTGATGGTGTAGACGTACCCTGTACGATAACAATCGATGCACCATTGATGATCCTCGGTGGAGAGAAAACAGATACTATTAATGTGCCAATGGGTGGATCAGCAACTCTAAAGTCTGGTTTAATCTTTGGTTTTGGCGGTGCAACAATAACCGTCCAAGCAGGGGATTCGACCAAAACAGCTGCGGGTACGGTCCTTGGACCATTAGTGATTGGGTTATAGACTGATATACTTATCAGCTAAACCTCTCTCTTTTTTTTTATTTTTTTTTTTTATTGTATATAAAGTATGAAACTGTTGGTGAATTTTAAACAGTGCACATCCTTTTTATAGGACATGCACTGTTTTGCATGTTGGATTAAAA
>CAYPIF010000017.1:0-10744 GCA_964410735.1 uncultured Thermoplasmatales archaeon | reverse complement strand
ATTGACCATGCGGGCAGCGCCTTCTCAAAGAGGGATTTGTTGTTTTCAAGGGTACTTTTTAACCATCCAACGCTCTTTGTAAAAACGAGCAAACATGGTGGTTATTTTGCCAGTTTTATCGCTAATCGATCACCTATGGAAATACTTTTATAGACACACCTGATTCATTTTCAATCGGGGTTGAAAGGACGGATGGATAGACCAACAAGAATCATCTATGCAGGCCTCATTACAGGATTATTGCTCTTTATGATCTTCTTCCTATTAACACTACTAAGCTATCCTGTGGTATCGACCGCATTGAATAATTTTCTCACCATGATAGGTCTGATACTCTTCTTCATCAGCGGGTTCTTCTATGTTTCAATGAAGACACTAAATAAATAGGGAAAAAAAAGAAATATAAGGAAAAAACCGATTGTTTCCTTAAATCTCATTGTTTTTTATTTTTTGTTTCAAAATCTCAAATTGATCTAAGGTCAATGTGCAGACGTTCTCTTTCTCACCGATGGTGACAACATCGCCTTCAACATCAACAGTAGGGCATTTTGGAGGTACACATGTATCATCTGTGCATAATACGATTCTCATTTTCTAGTCCCCAATGTTAACAATTGATAATAAATAATACCCTTGTATTTTATATAATTTTCGATGAGTATTCACAAAGGGGAAAAACACCACATTTGAGAAGAGATTATATGAAACCAGTGATCTGTAACGTTGCCGGATCAACCATAGAGATAATCCTGGGCTCGGATCTGGAAACAGCTTTGACCTCTTCAAATGAAACGGTCATATCTGGACCAAATTTCTCTTTAAAACCTCTCTCAAGAGCCTCTTTTATATTTTCAACAGATGGCCCGTCTTTCTCAATTGATCGATCAATAACAAGCTGCATATCGATATGGTCGACTTTCTGCTGAACAACCTTCATTTCTCTTACTTTACTTGTTCGTAGCTCATACAGCAATCGACTGAAGATAGAGGTCAATGATGATGCAAGGACTATCTTTCCATCCTTCCGATATAACCGAATACTATCTCTTCCATAGATTTTATCAATAAGATCACCAGCCAATCCACAGTGGTGATGTTCATACAATGGTGAGACGATATCATTGATAGCATCATATCGGATGATCGGAGTCCCACCTCCAAAAAGTTTTGTTACCACCAGATGACCTGGCTCTTTGGACCTCGTGGGGGTATTCGTCTCATTTAAGAACTCAAGATGTAACAGATCAGACATGATATGATAGATCTTCTCCTGCTTGCATTGAAATGCAATAGGGCCAGCCTCTGTTGCACCATATACCTCAAAGACCTCGGTATCAAACATTGATTCTATGAAATCCTTAAGCTTAGGGTCAAGTAATGCTCCAGTTGATGCAATCACCTGAGGGGATATAGATAATCCGTGCCCTTGGGATCTGAGAACCGCTAGATGTCCGAGCATACCTGTGTATCCACCTATGAAATCTGGTTTGAATCCTTCTAACTCACCCAATACTTTCTCTGGTGGATCATTCGTATCAAGCCATTGGATATTATTAAATATTGATGGAAATAGGGTGTTAGGTACAAGCCCCCGTTTCACATATCCTGTCTCAGCTGTATGTGGTGCGAAATCTCCAATGATAGAGAGTTTATTCTTCCGCCAGTGAAAACCGTACTCATTAGTGGTCCGAAGATAACCGAACAAACCCATGATGATCTCATACATATCAACATAAATAGAAAGTGATTTACCAGTGGTTCCCGATGTCGACACGTTGATCAATGATGAGGGATCCGTTCCTTTTGGCACAAGTCCTTTGGCATCATATCCTTTGAAATCTTCCTTTGAGATAATTGGTAGTTTTCTTAGGTCCCCTATCGTTTTGATATCATCCTTTGAAACCCCTGCTTTTGTATAAATGGCATGATATAACGGTGTTGAGAATGCACGGGAAACCATCTTTCGAAGTTGTTTATCTCGATAGACACGCAGGGTATCTTCATCCCAACGACGGAGACGATCGATATCCCTTAGATAACTCTTGGTAATCCGGTATAAGAACAGTGGGTTAATGAACTGATTCATCTTAACCACCGGTAGTATCCTAAAACCTATAAAATATTTCTTATATCTATATGATATTCCAACATAGAACAGTATGAAGATTCTCATCATTGAACAGGTAAAGATGAAATCAATACCTTCAAAACCACTTGAAAAAACAGTTCTTACTATGTTCTCCATTCTTCCATCATTATATCCTCGTCGCCTTGCAGCCATTACCCCAACGCATCACAAGGTCACCATCATTAACGAACGATACCATCAGATACCATTCCATGAGATTTTTGATATTGTTCTCATTCATTTCAACACCGCTTCAGCATATCGTGCGTACCATATCGCAGATATATTTAGACGAAAAAATATACCCGTTGTTCTCTGTGGCCTTCACACATCAGCACTCCCTGATGAAGCTTCACAGCATGCTGATAGTATCCTCCTTGGCAGGGGCGAAGGGAATTGGCTTCAACTACTCAATGACATGGAACAGACACGCTTGAAAAAACTGTATCAGCCAGAACCATATGGAGATCTTTCCTGTTCGATACCTCCAACACATGTGACATTACCAGGATTTCAGATCGCCGGTGCTATAGAGGCAACAAGAGGATGCCCCTATCGATGTAGCTTCTGCCCTGAAGCCAATACGCCTGACGGTCATTTGTTTTACGCTAGACCCGTGGAAGAGATCATCGAGGAGATACGATCAGTCCCTCAGAAAACACTCATGTTCTATGATCTTTCGTTAACAATAAACAAAGAGTTCACCAAACAATTATTCCTAAAAATGAGAACGTTGAAGAAACGATTCTTCTGTAATGGCAATGTCGATGCATTGGCCAATGATGAAGAACTTGTTCGATTATCCCACGAGGCAGGATGCATCGGGTGGCTTGTTGGTTTTGAATCGTTCTCACAACAGACCCTTGCATCCGTTGGTAAGAGAACGAATAAGGTATCAGATTATAGAAAAGCAATAGATCGTATCCACAAATATAAGATGGCGGTCATCGGAGATTTCATGTTCGGTTTTGACAGCGATACAATCGATGTTTTTGAAACTACTGTACAAATGATAAAAGATCTTCATATCGATGTTGCTGATTTCTCGATCCTCACCCCTTTTCCAGGGACACCGATCTTTCAAGATCTTAAAAAGGAAAAAAGGATCATCACCAAGGACTGGGAACGTTACACTATGCACTCGGTCGTATTTCAGCCAAAAAACATGCAACCAGGGGATATTATCAACGGTGTCACCTCACTCTATAATGAATTCTACTCACCAAAATACACAGTGCAACGGATCTTCCACGCTGCAACCCTTGGCATCCGCCCGTTTTCCCTTATCCTTGCTCGTAACACCATTGGTTTATTCAGTAGAAAAAATCTACTATCAAAGAAAAGAGAAGAGAAAATCACAGTATGAATGCTTTGACATCGATGCTATCAGTGTCTGTGTTTCCGTAGACATCATATACTTTAACAGTAATCGTGTAACTACCTAAAGAGAATGTATCCCATATCCATTCATACGGTGCTTCAGTATCAGTTGCATTGAATGACCTTAAACGACCTTGGACAGTGAATTCCACCTTTTCGATATCCGTTTCACAAGTGACCGTTGCCTCAATTGGAAGTTTACCAATCACATAGGTGAACTGTAGAAGGCGGTTATGTTTCTCATTTCCACGTATATAATGAGAGTATTCTCTGGGGGTATTTATTCCAATACTGGGTGGTAGTATTCCTTCTGATACACGTCCACCTATGGACGCATCACAGAAATATGCATCAAAGGGATTTTCCCCATCCGCAGGGTCCCCATACCGTGTTTCAGGTTCAGTAGTAAAAACAGCCGCGATGACGAACAGATTCTCTTTTAACACATCGGAAAAACCAGCGGTACTTGCACTCCAGGTGCCTGTAATGGTTTTTGTTTCACCTGCAGTTACCGTAACATCTTGATTGATACCATAGTCAATGAACGCATAATTATATGCTTCAGCATTCCAATCGGTCCATCGACTGTTGATCTCTGTGATGTACACCTTTAGAGTACCACTATACGTTGTTTCATCCTCATTTTTAAGTTTAACAGTGTTTTCCAGTTCCTTTCTGGTCTCATTCCATACAGAAGTGATTTGGATCCCGATATTTGGAGTGCTTCGCGATTGAGCATCCAGGAAACTTTGTTCAAAGTTTGATTCGAATGCACCAGATCCCATGATAACAGTGTAACCACCATCGATATAGACTGTTGGGAATCCATAAATACTAAGTTCATTATAAAGACGGTTATGCGCCTTGGTATTCTCATCATCGACCAGGGTAACATAGTAAAATGGTATATCCTGTGATTCATATAATTCATGAAGTCGGTTTGCAACTGGTGGACAATTTGAACACCACCCTGCTGTGCCTTCTTCAATAAGGACATAACGGGTTTGGTTCCACCCGTCATCGTTATTGGTATTGTTCTCAAGCACAATAATTGTGTAATACGACGATCCATCGGTTGATGGTGTTCCAACGGGACCATTGTTTGCTGCATCATCGACCGTGATGTAATATTCCCAATTTTCGGTGGTAGTTGGTGGAATGTAGAGGTCTTTTTTTCCTGCTATGATAGATGTTTCTTTCCAGTTTGTTTCTCCACCGGTCCGATAGAACAGAGTAGCATTTGTTACTTTTATATCATCTGTAAAATTGACGGTTATGGTAGCTGTTTCTCCGGCTTTAATGGTGAAATTACCATCACCTGTGTTTATCAAATGGATCTCTGGAGGTGTTGTATCTTTCTCTTCGCTGCCCCCAGTTAAAAGGATAAAGGCAGATATGATTATGATCAATGCTATTACAACGAAAAAGCCAATTCTTAGTTCATTCTTTAGTAGCATTCTCATATGTTCCAACCATTTATTTTTGATATGCTTTTAATATATTATCTCTAAGTTTTGGTACGACATCTTCCCGTTTATCATCCTACATCATTGTTTCTATTCAGGTACCGCTGCTGATGCTTCATCGAGGTGGAACCCTAGGAAGTATTGCGTACGTGCAGGTAGTTCATCATATCCTTTTGTGAAATGTGGCACCCATTGGAAGATCGCAGATTGAACCAGAATATTGTCCTGTGTGATATCCCCGAAGGTAATCCCATTATGGTCCTCTGTTCCATCCCATTGGACGGTTATTATTTTTGTCTCCTGGGGTTTCAATGAGACGAATTTGTTTATGGCAAAGTCAAGAAAAGCATAGTGGTACGCTTTTCCTGATTGGTCGTTCCATCGTGAGTTAATTTCAGTGACATAAGATTTTATGAATCCAAGATAGTAACTATTCTCATTGTTTGTGATGGTGACATCTATGGTCATCTTCGCGTCACCATTCCATGAGACCGAGGTTTCAAGATCGATATCTTTAACATCTGATCTCATACCCATTTCCTCAACCATGTTTGAGTACACTGATATGGTTGAATCTACGCTTCCAGCATTCCCAAAATAGAAGGTCTTACCACCATCAAAATAAACGGAGGGAACAACGATATCAAAGTATCCATACCATACCCTATCTTGTGCATTTGGGTTAACATCTGAAATCAAAGTAACATAATAAAAAGGATTAGTAGCGTTATTGAATACATCATAGATTGCTTGAGCTGCAGCGGGGCAACTCGGGCACCAGGTCGTCGTTGCATATTCTGCAAAGACCGTGTGTGTAAAATCAGCCATATCCGCTTGAGCATCTAGTGTAGTATTATCTATTCTTTGAGATACCCCAATTGAAGATATGAGGAGTATCGCAGTAAAGAGTAATATTATGTGTTTTTTCATGACTTTGTTTTGCCCCCTGAGTGTTTTCTATTTAAACAGTAATTATATTTATTAAATTTTTAATATTTAACATTAACGCTTGTTAAATTGGATTGGAAAAGCAGATTTAATTCGTTTGGGAAATCAAGTTCATGTTCTAATGATAGTGACTTTTACACCCTGAAATATACCATATTGTTTGCAAAGACCTTTGTTAATTTCAACTACGTACTGCGCAGGACCGTTGCTCATAATGTGTTCATCAGATATATTTGCCTCAACAATGTTGAGCACCTTATATTGCGAATCGATGAAGACAATATCTGCGGGAAAATTCATACCGTTCATGTGAAAGGTTCTGATATCAGCAGTATCATATACAAAGATCATCCCTTCATCAATATTTAGGTAAGTTGTACCGAGAAGCCCTTTGGTTCTCGATACCATACTATCAGCGATATCACAATTAAACGTAATTTCATTGTTTGCTGTATAAAAAATCACAGTTGCATACTCTTTCTTTTCAGCAACATGGGAAAATAAAATAAGTGATATGAATATGATACCCATGGCAATAATGCCGAATGGTTCACGTTTCCATCTTATCCTATTTTCCATCGTATTCCCGATCAGGACCATGAACCGTGTCACTATTTATACAAGTATGCCATCTTTTAAAATGAAACATACGCAACAAATAGAAAGTAATAAAACGATATTGAATCCACACTTTTGTTTTCTGTGCCATAATAAACAAAAAAATTTACACCATTTTTACACCATAATAATAAAAATTAATAATTTTAAATGAGCATTTATACAACAAACAATCCATTTCAAATCCCTTAGCAACAGTAATAATTATGAACTTGAAAATATATATAAGTATATAAACTAGGATTTGTTACTTTGATTGGAAATTGAAAGGGGTATTCTGCAAGATGCTTGAGCCTGGCTCTGATGAAGAAAGAGAGTTCGTCAACTACCTTCTCAAAAAACATCAAAAACGAAATACTGACTTTGCCACTCAGGAACAGCAGTCGGCAAAGAACTCGTAATGCAACATTTCTTTCAAAAAAATGAGAGTGGGAAAAAGGGCACCAGTCTATTGTGATGTGACATCGATGCGACCAATTGCCCAGCCACCTTGGCCTTTGACCATCCATTGCATTTTTATCAAATCATTCTCCGTGCCAATGGAATAAAGCGCTGTGACCCTATACTCGCAGTCATCACTTATGATCTTACCATTGAAATATCCTTGTTTCATGATACCAACGATACGCGTTCGCTCTTCTTCGCCAGTCTTGTTATATGCACCAACAAAGACACCAAAACGACCTTTTCTCGTTATCCTTCCACCAAAGAAACCATCAAAATCGTGGTCTTTTCCTTCACCCCATTTTCCAAGGACGGTTATATATGTCTGATTACTTCCAGAACCATCATTTGGGTCTTCAGTATGAAGTCCCTGTTCCCCGATGGTAGAGAGAAGGTCATCCCCATCTTCTACCATTGGTTCTGTTGCAAAGACCATCGTTGGTACAAGTATCGCCCCTAATGCGATTATCAGTACCGCAAGATATGTTTTTTTCATAATGTATATCACCATCACTTATTTTGACCTCGAATGTATAAATGAATTTACCAGAATGTATTCCAAAACTATACCAAATCTTACCAAAATCCAGAGTAGAAACTTATTCACGGCTAAGATAATAAAGGATGATAAGTGCCACGGTCTCAAAGAAATGGGAGAGGATTCCAAAAATCGCAGATCTGTATCCCAACAGGATATAAATAAAGCCTTCACGGGCGCCGCTACTAATCAAGGAGAGGATAAGATTGAGGATGGGCAGGCTCAATAAAGACTGAATGAACAAGACAGATAGAAACAGAAGGAGCCCTAAGAGAAACGGTGATTGTGTTCTTTTAAAATCACGTTTATAGCTAAGGATAAGACCAAGAAGTAGGGAAAGGTTCATACAGATGATAATAGTATCAATGGTAAAATTTGTACGAAATGATCCCCATATAATTCGTATCTCTTGAGAATCACCAACTCTATGTTGAACCATACCAAGGCTTGTGAAAGCCACGATGAGACCAATAATTGAACCAATAATTAGGATTGTGAATAAGGAGAGGATTGCTTTTGTTTGAAGACTTTGCCCGTGTTGCGATGGATTCATCCTATCACACCACCCTGTAACATGTGCGATAGTGCTTTAAAATGAGTGATTAGAAATTCTGCTGGCATATTTGTACTCCTCATCACTTGTTTATTATCACGGGCATTTGTTTTATGTTTTTTCCCAAATTCCCCTATTGTGAAAATATAATCATCTCATTTTTCACTATCCTGCTCAGTAACATATCACTTTCAAATGCTGGTTAAAATAGTTCCAGAGAGCCATATCAAAAGAAATCACACCCCCACATTTTTTAATTTCACATAAATCATAAGCAAGCCACCCATTTATATAAGATTTATAAAATATTAAAAAAAAGAGTAAATAATAAAAGGAGAATAATTAATCAAGATGTGGGATGATAATGGAAGGTTAAGATGGTATGAACCCATTCGTACCCAAAGTCTCTATGTACCATTTAATTTTACCTTATCCTGATCTACTCCAAAGTGGCAATAAGATAAAAGAAACCTTCCATCATTCCTCTCTCTACTTTCTCTACTAAGAGAGGGAACAAAATGAAGCTTAATGAGCCTTTTGATATTTTTCAAGTTTCATTATGTGCCATATTAAAGTTTATCGATCAATTTTTATTTTTTGTAGTTGAACTGTATTCTCATCGATAACCGAGACCTCAAATCGATCCCCACATTGAAAATTACATCTTCTGCAAATCTGAACTGGGATGGTAATGGTTTTACTGCCCTTAGTTCCGCGCAACCTGTGAATGAACGGATTGATGTTCCTCTTTTTCATATATATCAAAATAATTTTCCATTTATAACTAGACCAAGGGAGATTAACGAAAGTATTGAAAAGGCATAAAGAAAAAATCTATATTATTATTGAATAATATGTCAGTTCTTTCAAAAAAAAAATGCTTTATTTTTAAACAGATATTTAAATACGTGAATGTTTTTATAATCTTGATATCTGAGAAGAGATGATAATTTAAATGACTAATGACAGCGATATAGGTATGAAACCAAGTGTCTCCATCTTGGGCGGTGTCGGTTGGCTCATTTTTATTATCTTTTGGTTTGCATTTTATGCATCGGGGCATCCTTGGGAAAAGAATATCGCAGTGGTGCTTTTATCGATTCTTGCGATTTTTTTATTAATTGGTGGAATGTGGGGAATATGGGGTCTTCGTAAGATGCCGTCTGAAGGACGTGAAGTCTTTAAGATAAATGGGTTCCGTTGGCGTGTCATCCTTTCAATAATACTGCCACTTGTATCAATTATTTTTCTCATTATATGGTTCTGGTATTTTGCTGTTCCCTATAGCATCTGGCAAAATATCGCAGTGTTGTTAGTTGTTCTCCTTGCAATGAGTGGATTCCTTTCTGCCCTTTGGGCTCGTTGGAGCGCAAAACATGGACATGAAATGAAACGCTTTGAAGATATGGATGGAAAGATAGGTAAAAGATTCGAAGAATCATTTGAGAATGAGAACAAATGGTGATGCTCATTCATCAAAAAATCCATAAACTGCCTCCTTAAATAAAAGATGCGAAATAAATGGATTTCAATAGGGAAATTCAAGAATTTTTTGGAATGAACCAATGGACAACGATTTTGTATACATTTAAACGAAACAAAAGTGATATTTTAAAACATATATATTTTTCTAATTAGATGTTAAATGATTTAAATTTTAAAGAAAATCTATTAAATACCTATTTTATATCATTTATGATTTGGGACGGCAGTATTATGGCAAAAAGAAGCAAAGAATCGGTCGAAAAGGACGAATTAAAGGTAATCAAAGAACTGCAAGCACACTCAAAGGAAAATATCGATAATCTCGCAAAAAAATGTGGATTTTCAGGGCCAAAACTCCGGAGGATCATCAAAAACCTTGAGGAATCACAAACAATCTGGGGATATAGCGCGGTGACCGATTTTGAAAAACTTGGGATGAAAGAATATCTACTTCTCATCAAAAAGACAAACAAACCATTGGATGAAACCGTTGAAAAAATCATATCCCATGAATTCGAAAAAAAGGCAAAGGACCTTGACATCTTTGTTAGCTCTAGTTACTATCTTCATGGAATCTATGATTGGGTCATTTGCTTTATCGCTACGGATCTGAAACAAGCAAAGAAATTCGAAAGTCACCTAGATAAAGAATTTGCAGGTACCATTCTTGAAACCCGTATATTGGAAAATATTTTCCCCGTGAAACGAAGCGGCATTCAAAATCCATCATTGAAGAAACTAAGGGAATATTTGTGAGATGAGGACAATCCCTTATCTCCGTTCTATATTTTTAATCCAACACCCATGAAAAAAATCTATGCCCCGCCAGTGTTGAAAAGTTTAAGAGTGTATTGTCCTAATTGACAATAGGATCGATTCTTTTATACAGATCATCCACTCGTGATCGGTTAAGAGTGTGCCTTGTATGGGCATTTACTTGGTGGTGAAAGTCCACTCCCTCCAATTCCCTATTCAGAAGGATAGTCGAAGAGACTCAAAAGGTCCGGCATCCAATAGTTTGAATGGATGACAAATCTATAACTGTGAAGTTATAGGTGGAGAAAGTTGCAGACAAAATTACAGGTTGAAATCATAATTGGTGAACCTATAGGTAGCATCATACAGTTGATGACCTACTTCTTAACTAGGGAAATCCGGTGCAGTGTGCATAGGAAAAATAGGGA
>CAYPIF010000016.1:0-44137 GCA_964410735.1 uncultured Thermoplasmatales archaeon | reverse complement strand
CGAAAAAACTGTTTTAATGCACAATTATTAAAACTCTAAAAGGAGAAACAGACAATAAGACTTACTCGAACGTCTTTATATATCAACAGAAGAGCTTGAAAAATACCTTTTTTTAAATTGACAGTAAATTTTATTTTTTGTATCAAATATGATACAAGCAAAAACTACATAATCAATGATACGATACCTAGCAAAGTAATATCTGAAATGTTATTCATAGGGGAACGTGATTCTTAATGAAATCGACAACATATGCAAGCCTTGCAACAATTGTATTTGTCATTCACAAGAACCATATTGCCACAAGTATTGATGGAGCATTAAGGGAAGTTGACACTCTTTGCAAGGACCTTGGTCTTAAATGTGACCTAAGTCATATGACAAAATATAGAATCATATCAGATATGTTAGAAAATGGAGTTCTTACAACAAGAAAAGGTAAAAAGAACAAGAAACTTCGATTATCAAAGCCAATTCGAGATTTACTCGAATAAAGCAGCTTATTTAAAGCAAGGGACTATTAAATTACTTAACTACCATTTCCTACGTTTCTCAATCCAGGCATTGTCAATAGCATTTCTGATATCTGCAGTGAGCTGTACCATCTCATCATGATATACTCCTTGTTCATCCTCCCAAAAGATCAGTGACTCCTTAAGCTCATTTGTTTCGATATCCTGTATCTTTGCCCAGATCTCCATCTTTTTTGTTCCCTGCCCTATCGTTCTTATACATCTTGTTCAATCTTACTTTATAAGTGGCCATACACAATTCCTCATCAAACAAGTTTTAAAACGAGTAATTGTTAAAAAAATTATTGTTACATGAAAGTGGAACTTAACAAACTATCATGCTCAACAAGATTAAGAGAGTGGAATCATCATGAAGAAACGCTCATTTGACCCATTTGCTATGCTGCACAATATCATGTCTGATACCACGCACGGATCACAAGCTATCACAAAACAAGCAATACAACTCATTATACGATATGCTCGGGAAGGGCCTGATGATACAAATAAGATCAGAGAAACCATTCAACAGATCATATGTTCTCTTTTGAATTCATTTGGAATGATGGCATTGCTTTTTAATTTTGGAAATGAGCTCTTACTGTTTTTAGATACAAAAAAAAGATTAAACACCTCAAAGATAAAATATGATTTAGAAAGTTGGTGTAATACATTTCAGGATACCATTGATGATACAAATCAGATGATTGCCCAACATCTATCAAAGGTGGTACAAACCGGTTCTCTTATTGGAACGTATTCATCCAGCGGAACTGTCTATGAGTCACTCCTCAAAATTCATAAACAAAAAGGACCTTTTCAGGTCATCTGTTCAGAATCACGTCCGGCTCTTGAAGGATCAAACCTAGCAAAACAATTGGCTGAACATAAAATACCAACGACCCTCACAACAGATGCATTATTTCTTTCAAAAATTCCAACATATGACCTTATTTTAGTCGGAGCAGATTCGATTTACACACAGGGACTTATCAACAAAGCAGGTACGTTTCCTCTGTCATGCATATCAGAGCATGAAAACATTCCACTTTATGCATTATGCTCCTTGAAAAAGATATTGCCTGCTCAAATGATGCCGCCAAAAGAACATTTCAAGGACCCCGATGAAATCTGCAAAAACCCGCCAGAGGGATTAACAATTGAGAACTATTATTTTGATATAACTCCTTTACCATTTTTTAAAGGGTTTATAACAGAACAGGGTATTTTAAAACCAAAAATATTACAAACCATGATAAAAAGAAAAAAAATCCATCCCAGACTAAAGGGATGCATCAAATTAAAAACATGATCTGATAAATGGATACGTATTAATAAGGAACTGATTGATTAATCTATCGAGTTGGTGGCTTTGGGAACCATTCTTTCACATTACCAAAATATCTGTAACAATAAGGAACTACCAAAATACATGATCACAAAAATGATCCCGGTGGACTTTTCAAGATCAGACAAGACACAAACACTTTGGCAGATACATGAACAGTCCCTGAAAACAGGAAAAATATCTGACAGTCCTCCAGAAAAAACATTACTCGATCTTAAAATAGAACTTTCTAAACGATTGAATGCATCTTGTTCACTCTGCGAACATAATTGCAGGGTAAACCGTGAAACAGAAACTGGATACTGCCGGGTTTCCAAAACACGGATCGCATCAGAGTTTCTTCACTCTGGTGAAGAGACAATATTTGTTCCTTCTCACACCATTTTCTTCTCAGGATGCACATTCAAATGTGTGTTCTGTCAGAACTGGGATATCAGTCAATTCCAATCAGGCATCTTCATTTCCCCTGATGAACTTGCAAAAAGAATAAATCATCAAAAAAGAAATGGGTCACGAAATGTTAACTGGGTCGGAGGTGACCCAACACCACATCTCCTTACTATTTTGCAAACATTAAAGGTGCTCAATGTAGCGATTCCTCAGATATGGAACTCGAACATGTATTGTTCCCAACAAACCATGGATCTATTACATGGTGTCATTGATGTCTACCTTGCGGATTATAAATTTGGACGGGACAGCTGTGCAGAAACACTTTCTGGAGCATATACCTATACCAAGGTCATCACACGTAACCTTTTACAAGCAGATGCACAGGCCGATATGTTTATCCGTCATCTTATCCTGCCAAACCATATCGCATGTTGTTCGCTGCCTATTCTCCATTGGATTGGAGAACATCTGCCAAAAGTGCCGGTTAACATAATGAACCAATATAGACCTAGCTATAAATCAAAAAATCATCCTCTCATCGACCGCCAGATAACACAACACGAATATGACACAGTTGTTAATGAGGCAAAACGCTTAGAATTGAATATGATCGATTGAAAGTAAAATTATTGATACTATCCAAAGTATCATAAAAGTTCTCTCTAAAAAAGGATATTGTTGCTATTACTGATCATAGTATTTGACCAAAAAGCAAAAGAAAGGAAAAGTATAAGTGGACGAATTGCATTTCAATTCACCGTGTGATGAGGATGTACGAAATGGATGAGCAAACCATTGGATTGAATGCTGGAAAGATTTGGAATAGACTTAAGGATTATACCTCACTTACAAAACATCAACTATGTGTAAAAACTGGTCTTTCAGATGATGCTTTCCATGCAGCTGTTGGTTGGCTTGCAAGGGAAAACAAGATCCAAAATAATGGAGAATTCTACCAACTTGGAGTAACAAATCTCAATGAGCCGATTGGAACCAATGCAGGAATTGTTTTAAGGGTGTTAAAAGAACTTCCTTATTCAGTGATGCCTATCCAGGAGCTCTCAGAGATGACTGAACAGGAACTCCATCAATCAATTGGTTGGCTCGCTCGAGAGGGTAATCTAACAGAGTTCTTTACAAATCCTGAGGTACTCACCCTTGATGAAACTGAAGAAAAACTAATTGCATTACAAGATGAAAACACTCACCTGCAAGGTGAACTGAATCATAGGAATGAGATCATCAATGATCTTAGTATGCAACTTACACAACGACAAACAGAGTTCATCCATCAGACAGATGTTGTTGATCATCTCCACGTTCAATTAAATAGCAATTCCCTACTTATCAAAGAGACCTCTGAGGAATTAAATCTTTCCCACAGCCATATCCATCAGTTAACCGAGGATATTCAAATGATGTCTCAGGATCTTCTACATAGGAATCAGATAATCCAGGAGCTTACCCGTCAGGTTACCGATTATCAGAACATGCTTATAGAACGAACAGATGCACTTGATCGATTACAATCACAGATAAATACTCTCCCTCAGCATCCATTATCTCCAACTCCTACAACGGAGATACATAGTAGGATCAATCAGATCCAATCATTGCAAAAAGGTGATGAACAAACGATCATTCAACATAGGGAAGGGTTCCCATCAGAAACTCGATTGTATAGCAAAACAACACCATCGCTAGACTTACAATCTCCAGATAACCTCTCTAATACTGACCCACAGACATTAGATCAGGTTCATCAACATATCGATGAAACATTGAATCTAAAAAAACATACTGTACATCCAAACCATTCGAAGTAAGGATGGTATTCTCTCATCTTGGGATTCCTACTCTTTAGATTTTAGTAAAAGTGTTATATGTGATTGATACTTTGTTTTTTTCAAGGTGATATGATTTGGAATTTGATGAGGTCATACAGCAACGGGTAAGTACTCGTTCATTCCAACAGCTTCCGGTAGATGATTCACTGATCGCCCGTATTCTGGAAAGCGCAAGACAGGCACCATCATGGATGAATAGACAATGCTGGCATTTCATTGTGATACGTGATCATTTAATCATTCAGGATATTGCGAAAACAGGTATTATCAACAGATGGTTGAAACAAGCACCGGTTATCATCATTGCCTGTGCTGATCCGCATAAGAGCGGTGAGAATAGTTGGATGCCCTATTTTGCAGTTGATGCAGCTATTGCTATGGAACATATCGTTCTTTCAGCAACAAATCAGGGTCTTGGAACATGCTGGGTCGGAAGTTTTGATGAGGATAAGATAAAAAAGATCTTGGAGATTCCGCCAAGGATCCGTATCATTGCTTTAAGTCCTTTGGGATATCCCCACGGGGCATTGAGCATTGGTGAGAAAGGTCGTAAGATCTTTGTTCGGAGCACAAAACGAAAAGCACTTGATGAGATCGTTCACTGGGAACACTGGTGAGAGGTTTTTTTCCATAATCTTATAAATAATATTTTTATTTCTTTTGAGCCATATGCAGATTAAGGAGAATGTTTTTGATGTCATGTATGAACCCCTTGCAGGTTCCAGTCTCACCAATCTTTTTCGTTTACTTTCACAGAACTCCTTTAACACCACACCACGATATATGCCTAGACTGCTCTATGCAATCCTTATGAGCACAATCATCTCACCATTCCGCATAAAGGAACATATCCTGTATCAAAAAAAGATAATTAACACCACTTTGGAAAATGATCCTGTTTTCATCATTGGGCATTGGCGAAGTGGTACAACCTATCTTCATAATATGCTCTCATTGGACACTCAATTTGGTTATTGTACGACGTTTCATGCAACACTACCCGGTGTCTTCCTAGGTAGTGAAAAAACATTGAAACCAATTCTCGCTGCAAGTATACCCACAACGAGACCAATGGATAATGCAGCAATGGGCCCTGATCTCCCACAGGAGGAGGAATATGCAATAGCTAATATCTCACCATATGGGTACTATAATGGATGGTGTTTTCCAAAACATATCAATCGGTATAGCTCCTTTGTTCCAATAGGTTCTGCATCATCTGCTATTCTCGATGAATGGAAGCAGACCTATGAGTATTTCATCAAAAAACTAACACTGTACAGGAATGGACAACAACTTTTATTGAAAAATCCAGCACATACCGCTCGTCTTACCATACTTCAAGAGATATATCCTCAAGCAAAATTTATCCATATCTACAGAAACCCATATGATGTATTTTACTCAATGTTGAAGTTCATGAGAATCGTTCTACCACGCTATTGCGTACAAGCCCCGCCAAGTGTAGAAGAAATGGAAGAGGAGATATTTGCAACCTATACTAACCTATATAACGCATATTTTGAACAGAGAAAACATATTCCATCCGGCCAACTTATTGAGATACCTTATGAGAGATTCATTTCAGATCCATTACCATTATTGAAAGATATCTATGAACATCTCTCATTAGGGAAGTATGATACTGTGAAAGACCTGTTTGAAACATATACGGCAGGTCAACAAAACTTTAAAACAAGTTCGTATACCATGAACAAAGAAAAAAAACAGGAGATATACGAAAGATTAGAATTTGCTTTTGACACATTTGGTTACAAGAAATAAAAAAAAAGGATAAAGTCTAATTTCCTTTTTGTTGTAAACGTTTCTTCATGAATACTTCCATCTTATCGAATGCTTCCTCTAAAACATTCATCGGTGGGAGTATCACCGCTCGGAAATGATCTCGTCCATAGACCGGGCAAAAACCAGACCCATTCACCACTAACACCTGTGTCTCACGGAGCATATCTAACACGAATTCTTTATCATTTTTCCATATGCCCTCCTTCATAGCATCGATACGTGGGAAGATATAGAATGCGCCCTCTGGTTTTGCAGTTGATATACCTGGTATCTCATTTAATCGTTTAAATGAAAAATCACGTCGCTCACGAAGCTTTCTATTCACCTCTGCAATATGATCCTGCGGTCCTTTCAATGCAGCAACACAGGCCTTCTGACATATAGAATTTGCACATAAACGAGAACGAGCGATACGTAAAAAAGCATCCTGGATCTGACTAAGTTGTTCATGCTGATGGAACAAGACATAACCAATACGCCACCCTGGAACAAGATACACCTTTGAAAAACCATTGAAGGTGATCACAGGTACATCCTTTGCAAGCTGAGCGGTAGCCACCTGTTTATCCGTGAATGTCATATCATCATAGATCTCATCTGAGACAAGGGGAATATTGAATTCACCAGCGATATCAATGATCTCCTTAAGCACTTTTTTGGAATACAATGCCCCAGTCGGGTTATTCGGATTGATGACCACCATGGCCTTGGTCCTATTGGATATCTTCTTTCTTATCTGATCGACATCAGGTTGCCAACCTTCCTCTTCTAAACAACGGTATGAAACAGGAAGCGCATCATTAACCCTCGTTATTAGCTGATATTGAGGATACGTTGGCCCGGGGATAAGCAATTCATCATTTGGATCCAATGATGCCTCCAGAAGCATCTGGAGTGATTCCGTGACTCCTGTTGTGACACAGATATCATCAGGATGATATGTCATGTGATTTCTTTTCTTTTCTCTCTCTGCGATAGCCTCACGAAGTTCAAGGTATCCTTCAGAGGGAGCATACCCGTTATGTCCATCAAGAGAAGCTTGATATGCTGCCTCCTTCATATGTTGAGGAGTATCAAAATCATATTTGTTCGGATCACCAATATTAAGATGGAGAACCTTGAAACCTTTTTTTTCTAATTCACGTGCAGGAAGCACGATGTCACGAATCGCATATGAAACACCCATTGAACGTTTCGACGCTTGGATCATAGAAATCACGGCCCTGAAAACAAATAGGATGATAAAAAGCTACTGGTAACTACTCCTATTGGATCCTAAGAGACCTTGTAATCTTCAAGTGATGCCGATGAACCACTTGCTTTGAGCAATTCTTGAAAGACCGAGTGATATGATTCAGGATCTCCGTCAAGCAATCGTTTCGCAAAAGGAGTAAGGAAATCACCTGATTCGATTTCAACCTTAGAGAACTTCCATTTTTTGTCCTCTGCTTTCCCTACAGCCTGTAGGAATGCATAGGCCATTGCCTTTCCTTGAGGCGTATCTGGGCGTTGTTTGGTAGCAGCGATCATCTTTGCTATACCCTCTGTTTTATAGATCCTAGCGATTTTATCAGCGAACAAGGCTACATCAGGGAGGTTTTCATAATGTGGTAATTGTTGGATTATCCCCCGTCGTTTCGTCAGTTCAAACGCCGTTTTAATGATCACAGATGGTGTTTCATGAAGTTCAATGAGTTCACTAATTGTCTCTTCATCATCTAATAGGGACTGTAAGAACTCATTTCCCTGGTCTTGCCAGAACATCTCAAGGACAGAATTTGGAGTTGCATTTGTTACCACAATCGATCTATTCGAGTGCTTGAGCATAAATTGTAATGCTTGTTTCTCATAAGGACTTGGTTGCAATGCATCAATGAACGCTTCAACATCGCCTCCATATGATTTTCCATCAAGAACATAATGAACTGTTTCAGAACTCTGCAATGTCTCTACTCGTTCATCCATATTCTTTTTTATCAGACCAAAATCAGGGAGAGCACCCTTAAAATAATCTTCAAGATAGGTTGTCTCATACTCCACATTGGATTTTCCCTCCTTGATAATCTCACCGATCACGCTGACTTCAAAGTCCCCCCGTACATCTGGTTCAATAAGATATTTTGTTATAGAAAAAATGAGATTTTTCTTCTTAGAAGCACATTGTTTACAAATACCAAAGGTGATACCTGCTGATTTCCAATGGACTAACAGATATGGTGTGTCTGTGACGTTTTTCTTCTCAATAGTTTCGCGAGATACGTGGGAGCAGGAAACAATGTTCTTATGTATGGTGTAGTCAAAGGTCTTCAGAATAAAATCAAGAAAATCCTTTGGGGGTTTAGGCTCCATACCAGTTGATATGAATCCTTTATCCCATGAGTAAAGATGAAGATCATGTTTCAAAGCGATCTCTCGAACACCGAATAATCTAAAGAAAGGATCCTCTGTATGCTGAGCAGCTATGAGATCCTCACGGTTAGCATTTCCACGTTGAGCATAAATAATCGAATCAGATCCATATTGAGCAGATGCAAGATACGGTGCCTTTTTTGAGTGAGCTAGCAATAAAGTGCCAGCAACTGCACTAACAAGCGACCGTTTCTTAGAAAGTTTCTCTAATTTTGTAGTATCATCCTTGATCTGGTTAATTTTGGAGAGCTGACCAGCAAGCTTTTTAAAACGTTTTTCAGAGAATCTATCAGTATATGCTGGTAAAACCAATGACGGGTCTTTGTATAATCGTTCAGCGGAAGCAACAATTTGCTTTTCCATGGATTTAGATGCGGTTCGTACCATTGATTTTCCACGAACAGCACTTCCACAGCATCCAGTTCGACGGACTTTCTTTGCCATAATATGTTTCTTAAATAGAATACCCTTGATAAGAGTATTGTTTCATTGTCTTACTATTTGAAAAATGGTATAGTTGCTCATTTTTAAAGCCTTAAATAGGAGAACAGTATTCTCTGCAGCCTAATGATACCCTCCCTTGAGCCTTTTGATATCCTTCTCACGGTTTCGCTTTTAGTGTATGTGGGCATTGTTGTATTGCTGACAAAATATGTCTTTAAGATAATGGTGAAAAAAGGTATCAATCAAGATGATGCAATATATTACAACCGGAAATTCGTACATATCTTTGCTGGTGGCATCATCGCTCTTTTTGTTCCATTATTTACAACAGAGTGGTACCCACTTCTTGCAGGGTTTCTTTTAACGATTTTGACATATCTATCTCATAAACGTGGGAGGGATATGTACTGGTTCCAGACAAAGGAGGATCTCAATGATGTTAATTTCTGCCTTATGTGGGGATTATCAATATTTATACTTTGGGTCGTCTTTGATAACCCATTTCTTGCCATTCTTCCTGCAACGTTTATGTCCTTTGGTGATGGCATTACAGGGATTGTCCGAAATGCATTATTCAAAAAACGTTTCAAACATCCTATTGGTAATGTGTTCATGGCAATTATCTGTCTTCCCTTAGGATACGTTTTAGGCGGCATTGTTGGAATTGCCATTGGTGGTATGCTTGCAGGACTGCTTGCATCGATCATTGAGCGATATGAATTTGGCCCCATTGATGATAACGTCCTGATAACAGTGACCTCATCACTTGTTTTATATGGTTATTTCATTGTTGTAACCTAAACTTTTTTTACATTATTTTTTTAAGTTTTAGAAAAGTAGAGATGTATCAATTCTAAAAAATAAGATGGTAGAAGGTATTTATTTCTTCTTATCTGGTCTCTTTAATTCGATCTCTTCTTTTGGTTGCTTCTTAACGGTATGCAGCCAAATCGTTCTCTGTGGGAATGGTATCTCAATACCTTCTTTCTTGAAGATGATATCGACTTGCTCACGCATTTCACTAAGCGCTTTCCACTGGTTCATCACATCATCGATCCAGACGAAAAGACGGAAATTCAAACTTGAATCCGCGAACTCGTTAAAGCGTACAACCGGTTCAAATCCTGGATCCTTCAAAACATTCTCATTGCTCATTGCAACATCATACAATATTTTCATAACCTTCTTAACATCCGTTCCATACGCAACACCAACAGCTAACCTGGTCTTGATATGATTATCTGGTTTTACGACATTTATAATCCTTTGATTCGCAAGTGAGTTGTTTGGTAAGATGATAAGTTCGTGATCAAAGATACTATACAATTTTGTTGAACGCATCCCAACATTTTCAACCCGGCAATACTCACCAGATTCAAGAAGGATGATATCACCGATCATAAACGGTCTATCAAGAAGCAGATGCATCCCACTGAAAAAATTAGATAAGGTATCCTGAGCGGCAAATGCAATAACAAGACCAGCTACCCCGGCACCAGCTAATAATGCAGTGACATTAATACCAAGAACATTCAATGCAAAAATAAATCCAGCAGTGAGAATAATAACAAGGCCAATCTTTTTGAACAAGGGTTTTAAAACCGCGTTAAAGGTCCCTTTCTTTCCACCTTTCTTACGTGAGAATTCCTCCAGGAATTCGTTAAATGCCCGAACTGCAACGTACAAACCAATGATTACCACAATAAAAGAATAGATCTCATATATTGTTGCTCTTAGACCAATATTGATACCAACTTCCAATATAGATGTAATAAGACCATACACTGCAATTAGAATGATAATCGGCCGTCGGATGATGTTAATGAGAATATCATCAAACTTTGTTTTTGTTTTCTCGGTAAAAACCAAGATGAATCGTTTAATCAAAAAATAAGTTAACCAAGCAATAAGAAACCAAAGGAGAATGTTAAGGACCAATGTCCCATATGGGGTGTTTAAGGGTTCTGGAAGAGGATTCTCAAACATACCTAGGATATAGTTTTCAGAAACAGTTGGTGCAATACCGATAACATGAACTGATACCTCTTTTGTAATAACGATAGTAGATGAGGAATTGATCGCCCTAAACACAAATGAAACAGTTGCCTTACGTTGTTCAATCTCAGGATAATCGGGTATTGCAAAAGATAATGTAACGATATGATACGGGTTTTGTTGATCTAATACAAAATATGATGGCGAGATGCTCTGATCCCATTTCTCAAAACCTGAAACATTGACAGATACAACATAGGTTTGGCTATTGTTACGAAACACGGTCCAATTAAAATCATCCCTTGCACCGATATTAACATTTTTGGTATATGATTCATCATCACCAATATACGGTTGTGTAGCAGATACAGCAGATGAAGTTAAAAGTATTATCAAAAATATGGAAAGGATAAGTTGTGTGTTTTGTTTCCCTTTTAGTGTATGTACTTGTATCATATCGGTTGTAACGTAGCAAAATAGGCTTAAAAAGCTTAGCGATAATTATGCAGGGGAAGGGATTCGAACCCTTGGACCTCTGCAGGACAAGGCCCTGAACCTTGCGCCGTTGACCAGGCTTGGCTACCCCTGCAATAATACACAATCTGGAGTAGATGGTATAATACTCCCAATTGGTATGTAGGGGCTATCAAGGCAGATAATTTAAATATTTCTTCCGTTATTGCATTGCTCTAAACGTATCAATTGGCCCGGGTAGTGTAGCTTGGTAACATATGGGACTGTGGATCCTCTGTGGCGGGGTCAAATCCCGCCTCGGGCCTCGCTTTTTTAAAAATTATTTGTCTGTATTAATTTTTATGCTATGATGCATTGCAAAGAAGAAAATTGATTTTCAGATTTTATTTTTCAGATTGGGATCAAAATGAATATCAACAATACAATCCCTATTCGATTCCTGAATGCATTCTTTGATCTTCTCATAAAGTTCATGGGATTTCTCAACAGACATCTGTGGATCAACGATTGCATGAAGTTTCACATTTACTTGATCGCCCAAGTTTATGATCTGAACCTTATGAAATGCTACAACCTCTTTTTTAAATCGAAGAAGACAAGAAACAACATCTTTTCGTTTCATACATTTCGTTTTCTCAGATGCAGGTTCAAGATGAATGACCGTTCCAAACGTTGTTTTTGATCGTATCGATTGTTCAAGGTCATCTGCTATCATATGAGCTCGTTCTATTGAGAGATTACTATCGACCTCTGCATGGAGGGTGACAATCTTATGATTCCCATAGTCATGAAAAGAGATATTGTGTACTCCATGAATACCAGGTATTTCATAAGCGATTTGTTCAATCTTTTTGAATATATCATCTGCTGGTTTTTGACCGATAAGAATATCTGCGGTCGAGCGAACAAGGGTAATACCCACATATATTATAATGACAGCAACGACCACACCAAAGAACGGATCTAAGATATAGAATCCGTAATATGAACCAATAATGCTAATGGCAACACCAATCGAGGATAACGCATCACTTCTATGATGCCAACCATCTGCAGTGAGCACATCACTATTGATCGTTTTGGAAAGAACAATTGAATACCTGGCCATGAGCTCTTTAATCAAAGCAGAAATCAGGACAACGATAGCGATAGGTATAGCTAGCTCTTGATGGGAGAATCCTTCAAGATGTGTAAAACGATTCACTGCTTCACGGATGAATTCAGCCCCAACAAAGAGCAGCAGCACTGCGATGATAAGAGAAGCAATGTATTCGATCCGGCCATGTCCAAATGGATGTTTCTCATCAGCAGGTTTTTTTGCAAGTCGAAAACCAAAAATGACCACAGCGGATGTTCCGACATCTGAAAAAGAATGAACCCCATCAGCAATTAAAGCAATACTATTGATCAATATACCTAAGACGATTTTTAACAGAAAAAGAAAAACATTACCGATGATACTGACCACTGCCTCTAGATACCCATATTTTGCTCGAACCGATGCATCAGTAACATCCCCATACTCAGGGATCAATCGTGATACTACACCCTTTTTCACGTTTTCGTTCATAGAACAATAAATGAAGGTATTTAGGTTTTTCTTACGAGCAGATTTATAGATATGTATTACAGAGAAAAATTGTCAATAAAATGAGCTATGTAACCTGTTTTAATAACGTGTAATACTCTGAGAGATCAAGCGTTTTGGGATGTATAACATCATCAATTGGATGATATCCCAGCTTTCCATTGTTCTGATGTACATAGACATCTGTTTTGCCTCTTGATAAAAGCTGTATCGCATGGTTACCTAACCGTGTACCTAACACCCGGTCTACCGCAGTAGGATGGCCGCCACGTTGGATATGACCTAATACGGTCACTCGTGTCTCCAAACCAGTTCTTTTCGTGATGGTCTCTGCTACCTCTGTTGCCTTCCCTGCGCCCTCCGCGACTACAACGATCCAGCTTCTCTTCCCCGATCTCACACCTTGTTGTATCTCCTCTACCATGTGTTCAACAGTATATTTATGTTCAGGGATAAGCACCTCTTCGCATCCACCTGCAAGCGCAACCTGAAGAGCGATCCATCCACATTTACGACCCATAACCTCAACAACAAAAATACGTTCCAAACTCGTTGCAGTATCTCGGATCTTATTCAATGCATCAAGGGCAACATTCACTGCGGTATCCGCACCAATAGAAAGATCAACACCAAAGACATCGTTATCTATGGTTGCAGGAATACCGATCACAGGCATATCATATTCTTTAGAAAGAACATGGGCACCGGTTAATGATCCATTTCCACCAATAACGACAACTGCATCTATATCATTGCGTTGTATTGTTTTCATAGCTTCAAGTTGTCCTTCAGGAGTATAGAACCGAGATGAGCGTGATGTCTTTAGGACTGTTCCACCTAGTGTTATAATCCCTGAGACGAAACGATGGTCCATTTCGACGAGGTTATCATCAATAAGACCATCATACCCTTTAAGTGCACCCATCACCTTTATCGAATGTTGATACGCGGTTCGTACAACCGATCGGATCGTGGCATTTACGCCTGCACAATCCCGGGTGACCAATGCAATTCTTTTATAATCCATAGGAAAACTGTATCACCAGTATGGTAAAGTACCTTGTTATTTATTTTTAAAAAAAACATGCAGCTTACGCATTTTTATGAATCTACAGATGCCATATATTACAAAATATTTAAGTAATGGACCTTTATAATATATAATATAGGGGGTTTATTCATAGCTAAAGGTTTCATCCTAAAAGGTAGTAGTATATTTATCATCATTTTATTTTTAATACCGGCGACCTATGCTACGGATCCGACTGGTCTGAACGACAATGATCTTATTCAATCTATAACTACTACGTATCATTTTGATGAGCCAAAATTGATAGAAACACAGGTTAACGGTAAGGTCTTTGAAACAGTATTTATAAGTAATCTTTCTAGTCTTTCGAACCCTGGTGAACCTTGCCTTCCGACCTATGGAGCATATATTTTATTACCCCCAGACTCAATAATTACTGAGGTCTCATGCGAATATGACAATCAGATACACATGAATACGAATCATCATATCATCCCCGGGAGCACTCCCATCCCTATATCCTCAAACCAGACCATTGAAACACCAGAACCAAATCCTCAGATATATCAACAAAATGATTTTTATCCAGCATCTCTTTATACAGAGATCGGAGTCTATCTTCTACGAGGCTATCAAATAGCAGTGTTTCGCATCAATCCAGTTCAATATAACCCTCTTGAAGGTTCCTTATTATATTATCCTGATCTGAAACTGACCATAACTGTGGAGACAACACCGAACATATCCCGATTGTATAGAGGAATTCCGCTCGACAGTGAACTTGTTACATCGAAAGTTGATAATGCATGGATGATGGATTATTGGTATGAACCAACAACAAGTACCTTCGATGACCCATATGATCTTTTAATATTGACAACTGATGAATTAGCAGATGGTTTCATACCATTGAAAGAAGCTCATGAACAACAGGGTCTACGAACGATGATCAAAACACTTCGTGAAGTTTCATTGGTACCCTCGCAGATCACTGCGGAGAACATTCGATCATTTATCCAAGATGAATATGTTCAACATGGTATTGAATATGTTCTCCTTGGAGGAGATGCAGATATTGTTCCAGCTGCTATGTTGTGGGTATCAGGTCTCGATGAAGATACTTATTACTATGATACAACACTTCCAGCAGATTTTTATTTTGGATGTCTTGATGGAGAGTTCAATGGTGATAAAGATGATCGTATTGGTGAACCAACTGATGGTGATAATGGGGGAGATGTGGATCTTTTTGCTGAGGTACAGATCGGTCGTGCACCAGTAGGTTCGCTATATGAAGTGACTAATTTTGTGAGTAAGACAATAACATATCTTCTAATGGACCCAACTGATCCCGTTCTTTCAAAAGTATTATTTGCTGGTGAGCATCTTGGAGAGTTCGGTTTCGCTAGTTGGGGTGGCAACTATCTTGATCTGCTGATTAACGGTAGTGACATCGATGGATATTCAACTATTGGTGTTCCAGAAGAACGATTTGATATTGAACGGTTATATGATAGAGACTATGACTCAAATTCATGGCCCTCCACAGAGATTATCAATAAGGTCAATGAGGGACTTCATATCCTTAATCATGATGGCCATTCAAATTATGGTTACAATATGAAAATGGTCAACAATGATGTATCACTGTTTACCAACGAACAACCATTTTTTGATTATTCAGTTGGATGTATGGCTGGCGGGTTTGATGATCCTGTTGGTTATGATTGTTTTGCAGAATACCTCACTGTGAAGAACCCTTATGGTGCATTCGCATCGATCATGAATGCTCGATATGGTTTCTTTTGGGCATTTAGCACTGATGGTGATGGAACAAGATATAACCGCGAGTTCTGGGATGCAGTCTTTGGTGAAAACATTGCTTGTATAAGCAAGGCAAATCAGGATTCTAAGGAGGATAATATATTTTTAATCGATCGGTCTTGTATGCGCTGGACGTTTTATGGGTTGAATCTTTTTGGTGATCCATCTGTTTCATTTTATGTGAGTCTGCCACCAGAGGAACCAAGGATCCAAGGAAATGTCAATGGTAAACCTGGTATTGAATACAATTATTCATTTACAGCATTTGATCCTGAGAATGAGACCATGATGTTGTTTGTTGAATTTCAAAGCGGGCAAGGATTTTGGATTGATACAAGCATTAATTCAGGAGAGTTGATAACAATACCTTGGACGTGGAATGAACAAGGAACGTATACAGTAAGAGCAAAAGCACGTGATGCTCATGGTATGGAAAGTCCTTGGGCAACTCTTGAAGTGAGCATGCCGCATATTAATCAACAATCAGTGTGGTTATGGCGGTTGTTCGAACAATTACATCTGAGCTATCTCCTATTTGATCTTGAACAATTCTGTTTATTGATCTCCTAGGTCGGCTCACGACTCGGATCATCTCGATGTAACGATCATACAAGTTTTACTCCAATAAGATAGAAAAGGCCAATGATGATACTTCCTCTCATTATTCCTGCGGCAATGTTGATAAGGACAAAAAAACGACGCTGCATTGCACGGTGCCCGTCAGATTGTGAGTTGAGCAGACTGAAAAGGTAAAGTGTTATAGAGTCTACCATCAAGGGAATGCTCATGATCACAAAAAGCCCAATATACCCATATCGTTTCACAAATCGTTCACATGCATCAATAATCTTTTTTGTTAGTGTTGGTCCGATAGACCATTTCTTCATTGTTTTTCTTAATCCCCGGCCAATATGAAAGACGATAAACGCTCCGACACCTTTTCCCATTCCAAGGATAAAGATCAAACCTATTGGGTTGAACAAGGGATTGAATAAGCCTATCTCAACGGGGATTGGTAGGATAATTGCTGCAAGGACAACATAGATGAAAAAAACGATCCCATATGATACTGGATCAGCTACTAAATCAAGAAGAAAGGAAATAAGATCCATATTGAACGTGCAATAGTTTCATGATATTTCAGAATTTCCATACAATACACTACGATACAATTCTTTTTTGGTGATACCACAATTCTATTTAGTTCCCGATACAAGGTTGCTTTTTTTCAAGTGTTTCAATGAAATTCAGAGAAAATGCTTGATTGTGATATGCACTTGTTTGCCCACTGGCAAAAGTGATGAGAAACTCACCAGTTTCAGGACATGCAACCCATTGCCACCATGTGGACCACTCATCCTTGATCGTTGACAAGATGAGTTTCCACATTGGATTGTATCCACCAACATAAACAGATTGGACCATATCCATGGAAAGATTGACATCCAATGTACCATAGTTTGCTTCGATACCATTGCTTAATGCACTGTAATGATTCCAATTAATAGGGAATGTTTGAGGATTTTCAGTAAAAAGGCTTAACCAATATTGAATTGCCCGAGGGTTATAGATGTCTCGTTGTGTACTAGCGAGATCAGGATCTAAAAAACAGTTGGTTCTCCGCACCACAGAATTGATAGACCAAAATGGATTTAACGATTCAACTGGGTCATTCCATGTTCCCACATATTTTTTATGTGCTGTGGTCTCAACTGCATATCCAATAGGGACCTTTGCATCAGATACAATGAAATTATACCCAAAGGTCCGATCGTTTGTGATGATATCAATTGCTTCTTCTGCAGTATGTGAGCTATACAATGCTTCGAATAACCTTATTCCCATGGGTGCACCAGAAACCGTCTGGTCATTGTTCGGTGACCACATATTGCTCACTGCGATACCTTGAGCATTGATACCATCCTCAACGACATATCCTGCTAATGTTGGATACATAAATGGAACATGGTCAACGGGGTCACAAATAACTAAAAGCGGTGAATCCTGAACGAAATCACCGGTTAACGGGTCCTGTATGTCTAAGGGGAACTCCAAACTTCTCATTTGGATGAGCTTTCCATCTTTTGTTGCTGGGCCCCATGCTGCAAAACTGGAGCATTTATGTGTATATGCTGCTCCTTCAGCAACCCAGATACATGCTATATCTTTAAATGGTATTTCAAGTGCATCAGCGCAGCCTTGGATATAGTCAATGACTTCTTGATCGATATATGGCTTTTGTAGGTTCCAAAGATCTAAGAGGTCCTTTTCATAGATACCTTGTTTTGCATAATACTGCTCAAATGCACGCTTGTTCGAGGATATCTCTTGCTTCAATAGGGTTCCAAGATCATAGCCCATGTTGTAGAACGTTCCATTGAGATATACAATAGTGACATCATTGATGTCCCATCGTTTCCCGCCACCCTGAAAAAGTATTGAGGATGCTGGTTCTGCTTTTCGACCATATGATTCAATATTCTGGCTGAGAACACTTTGCATGTTCAATAACAATATGAATGTGATTGTTATTGCTACGAGTTGTAGACCCCGCTTCATAGCTAATTTTTCCCCTTATAATAAACATTATTACATGTTTGCGTATAATAAGGTTTTGAATCTATTTTTAGTAAAATGGTCTTTTTTAATATAAAATATTAATAATTTTACAGAATACAATAGAAATATGATTTTTTTCAAGTATCATTATAGATATCGTATTCTTCTTCGAAGTTACGTTGGAAATAGGTGAGATCCACTTGTGCCCAATCATTGGAATCATGAGTTCCATGGGTTCCATCGGAGTAATCTGAGACATATCCTCCGAACTTTTGATAGTTCATCACACTTTCATAGGTCATCCAATATTGCCGTGCGCTTATTTTTGCTTGTAACTTTGCCAAGGGCGGAAGGTTATTTCGTCCTACCTGAGAATAATTATCGATACCCTGACAATAGGAGGGGTTGAGATTAAGGCTATGACCAAGTTCATGGGTAACGGCAACAGCCATGGCAAGTCGTTGAAGACGTGGTGTTATCGCTGGTGGGAAGAATGTAGATCTATAAAATTCATGATTACTTGGAATAGAAATAACATCAGCCCAGAGGTCATGGGTCTGAGGGAAATTCCAACCACCCGATTCATGGATGAAGACATATCTAAAACTTCCTTTTCGTTCATCTGAGAAATAATATTTGTAATATTCTCCTGCACGCCCGCTAAAAGGATCAATATACTCTTCTACATAAGGCAGAGACTGCCCTCCACCGTTCACTGGGCCATCCGGCCAACCATCATCGATATGGACTGTAATATTGTGTTTTGAGAAGGTATCCATAAGTATCCATTGTGATTCTTTCCAGAAGATATGATCATGGGCAAACAAACCGGGGCCTTTTTCCATGAAATCAGTTTCAATGTAAATCTCCTTATGAAACGGGTTGGACAGATATTTTGAAACCTTGTATTCCTCAACATTATCTAGGCCATCTTTATCAGGATCCAGGAGTGAATGATTATCAGGTGTTAATGGGTCATATCCCCAGTACCATTCCCATGATGTTGGGATGCAATCATTATCTGGATCTTCGTTAGTATCATCCTTATAGGGATCGGTGCCAAGTATATGTATCTCTGTCCAATATGGTATGTTGTCATTGTCGTTATCTGTCTGATACAAGCGGAACCATATCTCGTAATCATCCCCATTGTAATGTCCATACCCATCAGAATCGTTCTGATTGTCATCACCCGTCCAACGGCCAGTTCTGAAATTATATGAAAGGCTGATATGTTCAATTCTTGTTTGAGTTGTTTTGAAAAGGCGGGATTGTGTTTCATAGATATCAATGATGATAGGTATCGTTTCTGTTTCATCCTCCACGAACCGGTGAACCTCCCAGCTCACATATCCTGTGTCCCATGTTGTTATGTTATGACCAATCCAATCAGCATCGTTAAGTGTTGCTTCAAAATGATATTGCAATGGTTCGTTCCATGAACCACCTGGTGTCCGTATGAGTTGCTCGATACCTTTTTTATGGATCCGTTGGATCTCAAGTGCAACTGCTTGTTTTACTCCTTCAGGGCTAATACTTTCATCAAGTATTATTTCCCGATGGTCTGTAGCATCATTTGTTTCGCTAGGAGGTGTACTGATGAGGATAAAAACAAGTGAGATAATAAGTATGATGCACACTAAGAAAAATAAAAACATGTATGTATGTTTGTTGTTTTTTTTCTCTGATGATGTTTTAGTTTTTTCTTTACTCATTTGTATCAGATTCAGTTGTAAGAACAATTATTCTAATTTAAATATCACTTTATATTATATAAAAATCTTACTTTAGATAATTTTGAAAAAATCAAATCGTTTGCAGGACCTGAGGTAGATAGACCCATTTATGGACTTCTTTGACACTACAGTATTGATAATTACGTATCGCATTGGGGAATTTCTCAGAGACATCCTGTAATAAGCTGTGTAACGAGTCAACGTTCTTAAGGTGAAACTCCATTTCAAGATGGCTCTCACCGGTTGTTGTATCAATGCAGATCAGATTGGGATGAGTGATAAGATAGTTGACTATTTGATGTCGCTGTCTGAACTCTCGGAGATAAATGTAGACCTTGTACGATTGATAGCCAAGTTTTGATATATCTATCTCTGTTCTGAAGCTTTCAATAACGCCTGATTCGATCATTTTTTTAATACGATATCCAATTTGACGTGAGGATAAATTAAGTTGCTGTGCAAGACTTGTCAGAGGTACTTGTGCATTCCCTGATATCTCATTGAGGATCTTCAACTCCATCTCATCAAGTTCAACGATCTCTTGGTTTCCACTGATTTTTTTTATATGTCTTTCTTGCGCCTTGCGTTTCTGCTCACCTAAAAGATATTCTGGTGAAAGATGTATCTCGTTGATATAGAATGCCAATGATTGACTTTCAAGGTAATACCCAAATTTATTCTGTATATCCTGCCAGATCTGATACATTTTACGAATGTCTCGTATACCTAAGAGTACGGAAAGATCAAAAGGTCCATAGGTTGAGACAACGATGAAGGTATATTTGTTTTTCACAAAATAATCTACGATCTCTTTTTGAATCTCTGGTGTAACATATTGATAGACGAAATGGAAACGAGGTGCGATGAATCCTAATTTGTACAAATCGACAACGGTATAGTAATTCTTGATGATGCCCATACTCGTGAGTCTTTTAATTCTGTAGGCTACGATGCTCTTTGCAAGTCCAACCTCTTTTCCTATCTGTGAAAGTGATTGACGGCAGTTCCGATCCAATTCAAAAAGTATCCTGCGATCTTTCAGGTCAATATCCTTCATACCCAGTATTTATAGTTGGACTATATTAAAAATGTTTGTAATTTTTAAACGATTTGCTTATATAGTTATGAAAAAATGTACGAATTTAATTAATCATTCAGGAATCATCAAAATTGGTTTTTCACCCAAGGTCTATCCCAATGGGAAATGGTTCATAGTATGAACATCCTTTGCGGTGAGATACTTGTAATTCCTTATTGTATCCTTGAAATTTTTTTGAAGATCAGCGATAATGTTTTGGAACTGATCATGGTCCTTCACATGGAACTCCAACTCCAGATCGGAGATACCGATTGATTTATCGATACGGATCAAATGAGGGTTCATTTTCACATACGTAATTATCTTTGAACGATCCTTGTAATCGATAAGCTCAATATCTGCCTTGTAAAACTCATACCCTAGTTTCTTATAGTTTATATCAACACGGAAACCAAGGATGATACCTAGTTTCATTAACCGTTTGATACGTTGTTTCACCGCATTGAAACTAATATTCAAATTCATGGAGAGCTCACCGATCGGGATCCTGGCATTATTTGCAATAAGCTTTAGAAGATGCATATCGATCTCATCAAGGTTCTTGTTTGTGGTTGTACCATTTACCACATACTCATAACGATCCTTTGTTTGATCTGATGTTAAAAGGAAATCTTTAAGGAACTCCTGGGATTGTATATAGACAGAAAATTGTTGAACTCGAAAGAAATCACGATATTTCTTTAAAGTATCCTCCCAAAACGTATAGAACTCGCTTACCTCTTTGACCCACATGATAACAGCAAGGTTGAACCTGCCATCTGCTGAGATAATCCACCAGTTCAACCGGTTCTTTGCGAAATGATCGATGATTTCTTTTTCGATCTCTGGTGAGATATATTGGAATCCAAGATAGATCCGAAAACTACTATAGCCAAGTTTAAATGTATCTATGACCGTATAAAAACTATTGATAATGCCATTCTTCTGCATCTTTTTAACCCGATAAGAGACAACGGTCTTTGGAAGACCAACCTTTTTGCCTATCTGAGAAAAGGATTGCCGAGCATTAGTATCAAGTTGATACAGTATTTTCCTACCCTTGACATCAATACAAATCATTATAAACAAATTGAGGAAAAAAGGATAAAAATATATTCACTGGTTTGTTGAACGATACTACTATATAATACGATTTTTTCAGGATTTGTACAATTTCACCTTTTAAAATTTAAAATTGATTATATTAGTGGGAATTACATCAGCGGGCATTGTCTTACCTATATTGCATGATACTAACCATTTCTCAATAAGAAAATAAAGGTGTTCGGTTTCAAAAGATGCGAAATTGAACGATTTCAAAAATATACATACAAAATTGTATATTTGTATGATTTTCACTGCAAAGCCATTAAATATTTTAGTGCCTTTATTTTTACAGTAATGTATGTCTGGAAAGGCAGAATGTATAGATAGATACAAAAGGGACAAACTTTAAAAAACCTCCTGCCTCTTAAGCCTCCCTTGTCAATAATGACATTCTCCTTTTCTACTTCTTTTTCACATACCATTATCAAAAATAAATGAACAACTGGATAAAGGTCAGTGTTGCCCGGGTCATAGTATACCTCTGCTCAAAACGTCTTCTACTAAACGCAAGTATCTCAATAGCAATCTTTGTTTTTTTCGTCTTATTCATTGCAGGGATCTTTGAAGATATCTTCTATTTCTCATTGTTTATCGCGATACCAACCTCTGGTATCATTTCGCTTGTTATCTTTTTCATTTTGTTCTTTAGCTCTGTAAAAAAAAAGATGAGGGAAGGTTTTGGATAAACCTTACCACGTGCTCGAATCCTTTTTTAAATAGTTGTCATGATCTACATTCATCTGCATTTCAAATGGTTTTGTTCCCTCATACCACCAATTTTCCTTCCACGCAGTGTTCCACCAGGATTTGATCGGGATCAATGCAGAAGTTCTCCATTGTGTGGATTTCATCTCATACAGATGATTCCATATGTCGTCCCAGTTGTTCCCCTCGACCCATGCCATATAATCCCAGTTACCTGGGATGCTTGCGCCACTTGTTACCCAGTCCCAATTGGAAATAGCTTTCGTCGCCTCATCAAGTGTCTTTTCCTTTAGTAATATCCAGGCACCCACTGGATGATCCCACCACCACGATTCGGTCTTGAACCCATTATGGACCATATGGGTGTTTGTATCCTCGACCTCCGGCCATGCTTTGATGGTTGCTACACAATCATGGATGGTATCCCAATCCTGTGCATCAAACCATGCAACCACATCATACTCGCCAGTGACTATCCATGCACCAATCATCGTATCCCATGTCTTTAATCGTTCCCATACCTGATGTGCATTTCCCTTTGTCGTTTTTATGAACGCATATGCGCTTCTATCTTTCCATTCCAACATTCTTCACCATTAAACGAAAACAACAATCTTGTTAATAAAGATAATGAAATATTAATGCAACATTTGTCAAATTTAAAAAAACGTGATTGGGTGTTCAATACTATTGATGCTGGATCTGAAGGCGAATATGATCAATCTTCCCATGTTCATCGTACATAGGCGTTGCGAGAACAACAACATATGAATGATCTGTATCAAGAGTAGTGATAATGTCATTCTCTTTGATTTCCACTTCTGAGATAAGATCGATGAGGTTATCTGAGTGAAAAAGAGCTTTTGTAATGAGTATTGTCTGGCCATCTCTTGTTATCAGGATCTCCCGGCCATACCTTTCAATGAATTGATACATGTTGATTCACTTTTTATCCTTGTTCTTTTTGCATATCCTATGATGATTTCCTATGTTTGTGTATCTGTTTAAGGATATGGACTGCTTCTGGTTTTGTAAATCCCTCGTCGATGAGCTGATTGATGATCGCTAGTCGTATCGATATTCTTTGTTCACTAGTCCGCCTCAATTTTTTTTTGCTTATGATATGTTGTACTCTAACTCATATAAATATCTTTTTAATTTTATATATATAATTTGTGAACAAAATAATTTTTATTAGAACAAAAGTTATATTAATTATAGAATAATTTTATATACATTGAAAAATAAATATATTGCGAATCTGGAGCAGGAATAATAACCTCTTTAGATGACACCAACTTATATGAAAGGGATCCTCTTTTCCTGCTCCGTTCTCCTCTCAATTTCTATTGAAATCACCAGCTACGATACGAGACCTAAAAAAACTAAACTACCTGATCAAATCCAAACTTCTAAGAATCTGGATGACGCCCGGTGGCATATTCCCATGCTCAGAATCAACTTTTCTATAAAATATCTCAAGTAACTGTTCTGATACATGGTCAACGCTTTTTCCAAATCGTATCGGATCATCATCAAAAGATCCATTAACGGTCATAGTGCTATCTTCATCTTTCAGCGTACCAGCAATGCTGCTAGAACAAAACAAGCCTAGTGTTATCAGTACTACTATCACTATCCAATACTTTTTTCCCATCTCTATAACCTCACCATTTTTTTCTCTTCAAAAGTATATAAAAATTGGGGGAAAAAATACTAGAATGATCTTTCTTTCAAAACGCCTTTTTACTATCACTATTTTATATAATCTGAAAAGTAGAGTATAACAAACATCGGTCACACACGATTCCTTATTAGCATATCCCACTATTTGTTTTTACATAGTTTAAAGAGATATAAGTACATACTTTTGATGAAATCATATGGACCTAACTATGGAAAATCAAAGGATAGAGTTAGATCAAAAGATAATGACATCCCTTGATACATTCGTTTTTTCTTTTCTATCTCACCTTGGGAAAAATGTAGAATATGTAATTATTAGCGGATATATACCAATCCTTTTTGGGAGAACACGAGGAACAGAAGACGTTGACCTATTCATCGAAAAGATCGGCAGAAAAACGTTTTTAAAGATATATGATGAATTGCTTTCAGATGATTTTTATTTTTTAAATCCTGAAGACGAACAAGGACTTTACGAGATGCTTCTTGATAAACTTGCAATACGAGCTGCAAAGAATGATACGATCATCCCGAACATAGAACTTAAATTCATTAAAGATGATATTGATGCATACACGATGCAACATAAAAAGGAACTTGTTATCAATAAAAAACATCAACTGTATATATCACCATTTGAAGTTGAAATACCGTATAAACTCTATTTAGGAAGTGAAAAGGATATAGCTGATGCATTATATCTCTTTGAAATATTTAAGGAGTATTTAGACAGGTCGCTTCTTGAAAGATTTATGAAAGAATTACAAGTAAGCGGGGACGCATATGGAATTGGGTTTTGATAAAAAACAAAATTTTCATGAACAAATCATGTTCATCCGTCGGTATGCTCAATGGGTTAAAAAGATGCCAAATACTATCTGGAGCAAACAACAAGCAGAGTTTTTAGATAGTCTCTATGCAAACAACAAACATCCATTGATATCCCCCGAGACATATCTTAGTATTACAAAAAAGGCAAAGATGGAAAAAAAATAAGGTATCTCCCTTATCAATATATTCAATTTGACAACTTTTTTTGTATTATACACAGATTGTCTATTGCATCTAACCAAACATTATATCAAAAGGCTTTGTATACCCATCATATATACTTGAAAAAAATTCACATATCTATTTAGTATATAGGGGATTACTATGAACATCGCTAATGAGATCTGGGAACAGAATGATTACAAGAACCTTGTTGAGCTTTTTGAGAAATCTATAAAAAAATATGCTCATAACAATATCTTTGGGACAAAAAACAAAGAAGGAGTCTATGAATGGGTCACCTATGAACAAGTGGGAAAACGAGTTGATAGCTTTAGAGGTGGACTTTCAAGCCTTGGCGTTGGCAAGGGCGATAGGGTTGGTATCATCTCTAAGAATCGAACGGAATGGGTCGTTGCGGAGATGGCAACACTTGGACTCGGTGCCTGGTTTGTCCCTATGTATGAAAAAGAACTTCTTTCAATCTGGAAATATATTGTCACTGATGCCGCTTGTAAAGTCCTTATTGTAAACACACAGGAGATCTATGAACAACTCAAAGACCTACCAGAACGCATCCCTACTCTTGAAAAAGTAATAATGATCGAGGGAACAGGAAAAGACAGTATGGCAGAATATGAAAAAATAGGGAAAAAGAACCCTGTTGACCCTGTTCATCCTGAACCAAAAGATGCTGCAGTAATCATTTATACCTCTGGAACCACGGGGAAACCAAAAGGGGTGATGCTGTCCCACGGGAATCTATGTTTTGCGTCACAAGCAGGGTATCATCTCTATACGGAGGATCTTACGGAGAACACGGTATCGTTCAGTCATCTCCCTTGGGCCCATTCATATGCGATCAGCGCAGAGCTACATAATGGGCTTCAGTTCGGTGGGTCCATCGCGTTCATGGATACCATTGAGAAAATGGGGGAGGATATCGAGACCATCCAACCCACGGTCCTTATGTCCGTTCCCCGGGTATTCAATAGGATCTATAAAGGCATCTACAAGAAAATGCATGAGGAAGCTGGTATCAAGCTTAAACTTTTCAATATGGCAGTAAAATCCGCAAAAAAACGATTTCAAACCGGGAAAACCGGACTCACGTATGCGTTGTTAAATAAAATTGTTCTTCAAAAGATCCGAGATCGATTCGGTGGGAGACTCACACTCGCGCTTACTGCAAGCGCACGGATGAACGAAGATGTCGCCTTATTCTTCTATAGTATCGGTATTCCCACCTATGATGCATATGGTCTTACTGAGACATCACCAGTTATCACTATGAACTCGCCTAAGGCATTTAAATTCGGGAGCGTTGGAAAACCTGTGGAACAAACCCGGGTGGTCATTGACAAAACAGTGAATGATAAAAAACGGGATGACGGGGAGATTGTGGTCTATGGTCCACAGGTCATGCTTGGGTACTATAACAAACCTGAAGAGACCAAAAAAGTTTTACAAGACGATGGGGGACTTCGAACAGGTGATAGGGGAAAACTCGATGAAGAAGGATACCTCTACATCACGGGACGGATCAAAGAACAATACAAACTACAAAATGGGAAATATATCTTTCCAGCAAATATCGAAGAGGACATCAATGGACTTCCCTATGTAGCTAACTCCATGGTCTACGGTGACGGTCAAGAATACAATGTATGCATCGTTGCACTTGATACAGAAAATATCGAGGAATGGGCTGAGGAGATGAAACTTCATATTGAACCAGAAGAACTCCTCTCATCAATAAAAAAACATGGATCCGATCTGAAAAAATACGTCTGTGATTCCATCTCAGCATCATTAAAAGAGAAATACCATCGATATGAGATACCACGGAAATACTACTTTGTCACAGATGATTTTACTCTAGAAAATGGGCTGCTCACTCAGACCATGAAGATCAAACGAAAAGCAATATACAAGAAATACAGTGAAGATATCAAGAAAATGTATGAATGATGCTGCTTTTACATGATGGGCCATATTTTTTAGTTTGCTAGTATAAGAAACAGGTAAATGTAAATCAACATATTTAAATATTTTAACGTAATTATGTTATATTAAGGTGTTTTGTCTATGGTATCAATAACCTTATCAGTCTCAGAAAAAACAAAGAAACTAATGAACCAATTCCCCGAAATAAACTGGTCCGGTTTCATTAGACAACGAATACAAGAAAAGGTCGAGGAACTCCAATGGGAACAACAAATGCTTAAGAAACTCAAAAAAGAACAAGCACTTAACGAATGGGCAGTTCAAACCACAAAAAAGGATCGAGAGAACAGAGTGAACGAATTACGGAAAAAAGGCTTGCTGTAACATGAACCTCATTGTGGATACAAACGTCCTTTTCACCTATTTCTGGCCTTACTCCATTATCCATGATATCCTAACACTACCAGTACATCTCATTTCACCAGAATACTCCTTAGAGGAGATACAGAACCATTCAGAAGAGATCATAAGGAAAACAGCAGTAACAAAACAAGAATTCCATCAGAAACTTGAAAAGTTAGCATATCACATAGATTTCATACCGCTTTCATCATATGCACCACATATCAAAAAGGCAGCAAAATTATTTGAATCAACATACAAAATGACCACTACTGAATTTTTGAAAGATATTGATTTCTATGCACTTGCATTAAAAAAAGGTTATCCTATTTGGACAAATGATGCTCTTTTCAAAAAACAACAAGAGATACAGATACTCAACACAAAAGAAATTATTCTTCTCTGCCGAAAAGTAAAAAATTAATCCAATGATACTACTGATAAAACGAATTTTTTCTATTATTCATTAATTTAACTCAAAATACCCATGGCTGTTGAACACTGCAGTAACGATCTTATTATCTGGGATCGAGGTTCTTTTTGCTACTGCTTCCTTATATAAACGTAACTGACTCGCGTATCGGTTTGGATTCTTCAGATTTGGTTTATAATCAAGGATGTACAAGGTGTTATAGCGGATCTGGATGATATCAATATGACCAGTTAATGGATCACTAAGAGGTACAAGATCTGTCTCACCTGGGTTAATAAACACCGGTAGCTCCGTACAAACAGTAGTGGCATCATGGATCAAAAAGAACTGTTCGATGACATCATGAGCATCACTATTCTTTTTACAATTCGAGAGAGCAAGACGGCTCATCTCAGGAATAATATTATCAATCTCTTTCGTATCAGTGTTATGAGGGATCTTAAACGATGATGCACGAGGGCCACTCTGAAACATGGTATCCGGTAGACAACGCTCCACCCATTGGATATACCGACGTAACTGAGGGAACTGTTTCGATGAAAGATTCAACTTAAGCGTATGATATATGAAGGGATAGACCTGTCGATGATACAATTTTTTAACACTAAGAAGTGAACTAGGATCAACCTCGTAATGTTTCCTTGTCTTTATGAACGTACACGTATCCTTATACCGTTCAAGCCAGGAATATATTGTTTGAACAGGGGGAGAAAACCGATATCTCTTCCCAGTTCTTCTCTTCACTTCAGAAACAGGATATCCTCTATTATACTGCTCAATGGCATACAAAATGACATGCAACGGATACTGGGTATACGGCTGAACAGTATCAGTGAAATAAGCGTTACAGGTCTTACAGAAATACCGCTGCACAACACCCTTCTGAGTCTGCCTCAAACCAGACTTAATAACACCAGTATTACCTTTACAAAATGGACAAGAAACCATCTAATTACCAGAAGGTAAATAAAATTACTTATTAATATAAAATTTGGTGTATTGCACTGATTTCTAATGGTTCCAAAATACGGAAAATCTAATTTTTTACAAAAATTAAACTTTATAAAAACATCGTACATTGGTCAATCTACAGCTGTATGTATTTTCATAGTTAAAAATTAACAAAAATGAAAGCTATAATGAAAAAAAACATATGCCTAGAAGAATAATCTGCCAGTCATCTACATAATATGGGAATTTTTTTATTAGTACTTAAATTCTAACTTCTGTAATAACTCATGAGTCGAAATCACTGAAATACTCTTCTAATCTTTGAGTTTCTTATCATTACTCCATATAGCGCAATTTAGTTCCAGAGCTACCGCAAAATAATCCCCATCGTTCTCATCAGGACATATCTCTCTAGCCCTTTCCATCAGTTTTTCAGTCTGTCTCTGAGGTATCAGTTCAATTTTTTAACGCAATATAGAGAGCAATCGGTCGAATTCATCATCTGTTCTGTTCGCTTTCTTTTTAATCTAATCCTTATATTTTTCAAATTCATCTAACATGAATTCTGGCGCATAGAGTTTGATGGTGTCATTAAAAAAGATATCTTCCGTTTTGCCTTTCCTTATGAGCAACGCAAACAGAATGTTCGCATCGATTACTAGATTCATTGATTTCTTCTCTTCGCCAGCTTTTCGTTCAATTCTTTTCCAAGAGTCAAAGCTTCTTCTTCTGTTATCTTACTTTGTTGTTTGAATTGTTTTAAGAATTCTAGATCCGAAATCTTCTCCTTAAAAGCTTCTCTAGCTACAGCACTCCAGTTGATCTCAATAAATAAATCCATTTTTCTTTTTAATTCCTTAGGGATGGAAAGGGTTATATTAACCATAATGTGATCACCATTGTATCACTTGTATACACATATATTATGTGTTAATATTTAAATCTTTTGAGCATATAATCGCAAATAGTAGCGATTGATACTATCCGCAACTTTAACATTTATCAAGTTCCTTAAGAAGATCAGCTGCTTTAGCAGAAGTAAATGTACCTTTTTCATATTCGGACCAAGCATGTTCAACTTGTTTTGCAAATTGCAAGTCGTCTTTGAGCTTTTCAGTCACCTTACTCATTTTTTTTAAGATGAACCGGTTTTGATCTCTAATGATCAGAAATTCTTCACCAACTTTGAGATTTCTTCTCATATGGCTAGGGATGACAATCTGTCCTTTTGAACTTATTTTTGCTATCGCTACTTCCACACATCACACCATTGTAAGATGTATTTTACGTAGTAGTAATATGTTTTGTTGTATGGTAAAAAATCACCGGACAAATCAAAAAGAGAACATGATACTTTTCACTGTATGGATGTTTCTTTTGTTCTGCTAGGGGAACAAGGACATGCCAAAGTTGATAATTAAAATAAAATTGTAGAAGCTGCAATCTGTTAACAATAAAGTTAATAATATTGTGGAAAAATTTAAATACTATTCCATATTTTATTATATTTATGAATGTTGAAACAGCGTTATTCTGCATGCTTGCAATTCGCCCCACCTCGTTAAACGAGGTAATACATAGACTACCCTATGCAAAAAAAACGATTTATAACGCAGTGGAAAAGATGGTTTCCACAGGTGATTTAATAAAGCAACGAGATCATGATGGTCGAGTTATTATTTCCATGCCCCATGATTCATATCACCAGAGACTCAAAGAACTGTATACAACACTTATGACCCAAGGCATTGATCCAGCACCATTGGTATCAAAAACCTGCCAAGAGATCTGGAAACAAATTTCAACAAAGAAAATCACTGCTGATCAAATCGCTAAAAAAATAGGCTATAGAACAGTAACCGTACGTAAATATCTTCATCTACTCTCACATGCAAAAGCTGTCACCATAATCAGTAAAAAACCATTATCCATCAAAAAAAACGGTTCCAGTGAACTTGCACATTTTCTTGATGATGGTACCAGTGATGAAAAAACAAACGAAAACACAATTTATGTTGCTGGTACACGACCATTTGAAGAACAATTCCTCACCCCAACAGAGTTAAAACAAAAGATCTATGATCACCCCCTACAAAGTATGAGCATTACTGGCACAAGGTTTCAGCTAAAGGGAAAAGGTCGACATATTATCTATGAAAGCATCCCTACCGATAGCGATCTGGAGCACCTTTTCATTTCATCTTTATTTACCATTGATGGCGTCGAGGAAAGATGTCTTTTAATCCTCAAATCAAGAAAACTAAACATTGCTAAGCTCCTCTCGTATGCTCAGAAAGAAAAAGTGGTCAACATCATCGGCGGCTACCTGCAGATCATTCACGATCTCTCACCCAGTCTTGTTGATACACAAACCATTGACCTGTTCTATCAGCAGGTACAAGAAAAAACAATGGTTTTTCTAAAACAAATGAAAAAATATGGAAAACAAGGATGGGAAAAACCCTATGAGACAAAATGGAATCTTGATATCTATCTAGATCTTGATGCTATAAAACATGGAGTACGAGCAATATGAACCTGCAAGAATTTCCCGTTCATATTAAAAAAGATATTGAGGACCAATCTTTACAACTGCTTTCCCTAATAAATGATGGTATTGTGGTCATCGGAGGTTGGGGAGTTCGTGCGTATACACAAGAGAATCATCAAAGATACACCCTTGACATCGACGCAGTATCAGATAAAAAAGGAATACAAAAGACAAAAAGCATACTTATTTCACAAGGGCTGAGCTGCCGGGACACCGAATGGGGTTTTCAACTCTTTACACCATATAAACCTTCATTTACCCTAAATACTCAGGAGCAAAAACTACAACTTCCTGAGATGCGCATTGAGATTTCAGACCCACGGATCACCGAACACATGACCGATCATTATTTCGAGTTTAGCCTCACGGATTACAACAGAAAAAAGATACATTTTCATACTCTTGATGATAAAACTATCAATATTAAAGTGCCACCAATCGCAGATCTCACCGCGGTCAAACTTGGCCTTCCAGCAGATTACAAAAATATATTCGATTCAATCATCCTTCTACAATATACAACGATCAATGACGTTATCTCCTCAATCAAAAGAAATGATTCATGGGATGAAATGGTGCTGCGCAGAATCCCAAAATATCGTGGAAGATTACAAGACAAAAACAGCCTGGTTCATCGCATTGCAGTAGACGCCCGTATTGATATAAAGGACATGGTAAAAAAACTATCAGAAATCCATCGAATACTATGTAAAACATAATGAGGTCAATGTACTCTTTTGCCAAAAAAAGTATAGGTGCATCAAATAATATCATGCTAAAACGATCTTATCGAAAAAATTTTTAAATTCAATCATGAATATGATTATTGGTGGTATGACTATACCAGAGAAAATCCATAATATACAAATTCATGAGAAGAAAATTAAAAGGTATTGTCAACGATACCATATTAAAAAATTATCATTATTCGGATCGATTCTTAACGATGATTTCGATGCTCATAGTGATATTGATCTCCTCGTGGAATTCGAAAAAGGTTATACACCAGGTTACTTTGATATCCATCAAATGGAAGAACAATTATCCTCTTTATTCAACGGAAGAAAAATAGATCTGAGAACCCCTCAGGATCTGAGCAGATATTTCCGAGAAAAAGTCATTTCAAATGCTGAGGTTCTTTATGCAGGAAGCTGACAAGATACGTTTGAAACATCTTCTTGATGCTGCCTTGGAAATTTTATGATAACAAAACAGGACGGTATCTCAATCTTATTTGTTTTATGTGGATGGTAGTTTCAGTTTTGTATAAAATTAGTGGCCTATTAGATTATATAATCTCTATACATCTTTGGCCGATTATTCCAGATCATATACCCAAATATTGATGTATATTACTATCATAATAGTAAATATAATATAAAAATTTACTAACATAATAGTAAACTTATTATACTTTTAGGTACAATATATAATCAATGGTTAACTCAGAGTTAGAAATTCATATTATACGAGCACTCAATGAACAGAACCCGTGGTGGATCGAAGGAGCCATCTCAGAAAAATTTGCTAAGAGATTTAGAAGAGAAGATTTCTATCATATTAAAAACGACATCGAAAAAAAAGAGATCACTGCAGTGATCGGACAAAGGCAAGTAGGGAAAACAACAATACTCTACCAACTCGCAGCGTACCTTATCAATGAAAGAAACATACAACCACAACATATCCTTTATTTCTCCTTTGATAACCCATATCTCGGTATTGCACAAAGTAAATCCGAAAATCTACTCTCTGATATTTTAGACAGTTACGCTATAAATATCTTAAAAAAACCATTTTCAAAAACAGAGGGAACAATATACATCTTTTTTGATGAGATCACGAAATGTAACAACTGGAGTGAGATCCTTAAAGGATGGTACGATCTTAAACACCCTCTGAAATTCATCATATCTGATTCATCTAGTTCCACCATCCTGAAAGGTAGTTCTGAATCGCTAGTAGGTCGCATACGGATCAACAAGGAGCTTTCATTTAAATTCATTGATTTTGTTAGATATAAAAACCAGGATACTTCACTTACAAAGACCTTAGAATCCATCAATGATGACCTCCGTCAATCCTTCATCGATCTCATTATAAAAGAAGACGAGCATGCGACGTTTTCCTTCCTAAAAAAGGTATATGCAGATATTTCTCATATTGAAAATGAATTAAAAACATACTGTCGAACATACATGCTCAAAGATGGGTTTCCAGAGCTCATCGACATGGATATCATCGATTCAAGAAAAAAATTATATGATTATATAAGTCTCACATTACAGAAAGACCTCTTAAGATTATTTGATATAAGAAATCCAAAAGCATTGGAGAACCTCATAACATTTATCGCTTCGGAATCATCACAGGTCTTCTCATACGAAAACATAGCAAGGAATCTATCAATAACCGATGATACCGTTAGAGAATACCTCGATTATTTGGAATCCGTGTTCCTTGTATCAAGAGCACAATTCTATTCGAAGAACAGAGCCAAACGAATAAGAAAACAAGACAAGATATACCTCCATAATATTGGCCTAAGAAACGTTCTTGTCAATAGATTAAATGAACAATTGTTCACTGATGAACAAGAACTGGGAAAGGTCGCAGAGATACTTGTTCATGACCATGCAAAACGACTCTTTTCTTTACATGCTACACACCCTGAAGCATTCTACTGGAAGAACAAAAACGGAAAGGAAGTCGATGTCATTCTTGATATAAAGAACAAACCTGTCGCTATAGAGGTAAAATACAAAAATACCATCTCATCTGATGATCTAAAAGGGATCAACTCATTTCTTACAGAGAAAAAAACCACATTTGGTATTATTATAACAAAAGACAGGTTGGACCAAAAAGAGAACATGATCCTTATCCCCTTATGGCTGTTTCTTTTGATCTGCTAAATGGTTTATAACACACGCCTGATCTTGTTTATATTGAAATAGTGGCAAGCCCTAATTTCACCTAAAAAATCAGATTGGAACGAATATAAAAATCTCAATTTGACTAATAAAATAATGTATAAAAATCATGGGTGTTAATGATTTGAATTCTAGATTGTTCTTTTAATTTTTTATCATCGGACCAAATCATAGCATTATGATAATAAAGAGCGCAAGCAATGAAAATAACATCATTTTTATCAATATCTTTGATGATTTCAAAAGCTTCGTCCTTATATGGTAATAATTGTTCCGTTGGAACGATCGTCACTTTTCGTAATAATATATTTAGTAGTATATCAAAATCCTTTTTACTCATTTTTGATTTTTTCAATAATTCTTTTTTATGATTCTGTAGTTCTTCAAAAATAAAGGATGGAAAAAGAAAGAATCCATCATAATCCAAGATGAGTTTTCTCGTAATTGAATCTTTTATTAGAGCAGAAAAAAGCACATTTGAGTCAATAATAATGTTCAACGAAGAAACCTCTCTGAAGCGGAGGATTTTATCTTATTACTAAATTCTTTGACATCTTCCTCCGTTAGTTTACTTTTCATAGAGAGTTTTTCTGCAAGGGTCATCATTTCAATTTTTTCAATAATGGCCTTTCTTGCAACCTCACTCCATTTAACCTCGCTAAAGTATTTCATCTGCTTATAAATCCTATCTGGAACGGAAAGAGTGATATTTGCCATACACAACACGATACATAATTATGTGATTACACATATTTATAGTTTTCTTGTATCTTCCTAAAAACATTTTATTTAAATCGTTAAAACAATGAGTAATCTAGATGGAATAATGCGCCGGTCAACTTTCATTATGCCAACTGCAGTTGTTGATAATTCTCAAGGTGTAGCTGGTATCATTTTTCTAAATAAAAATATGTGAGGCCTTCAACTCAATATGTACATTGAATTCATCATAGCTGCATTGCATATGCTCAGCATAACTACATATATGATGAACGTAGCCTTTGCTAAGCAAATATTTATATATAATAACATATTACTTAGTATCCATGAAGGGTGAGAAACGAGAGCGGATCATCCGAACACTTTTAGATAAACCAGACGGAAGTATCACAGCATATCGCATCCATAAAACTACAGAATGCTCAGAACAGTGGGTTGGATCCTATCTTAAAAAATTGGAATCTATGCATCTTATCAAAAGAACAAGGGTCATTGACGCAGTAGGACTTTATAACCATTGGATCTCTATCCGTATACCTCCAAATTATGCAGAGTATCACGTTCAACAAGATCCACTTGACATCATAAAAAAAACGTCTTTACCTTATGCTCTTACGACATATCAGGCAGATAATCTTATCCATAGATACCTTTTTCCAACACGTACAGACCTCTACATCCTTCACAAAGACCTGGATCGCTGGCACAATATCTTTCTATCAAATGGGCTAGTTGGACCGGGGAACACACGCATCCTCATCGCAGACCCTCATATCATTGAGAACACGTTCACAGAACAACAGTTCTCCATTGCTCCGAAACCACAGTTGATCTGTGATCTTCTCATGGAAGGTGGCGTTGCAGCAGATGCAGCATATCTTCTCCTCAAGAGGTGGTATCATGACATTATATGATAAAAGAATAACGACCGTTTCCTTAGATACGCTTAAGACAATAGCGGATATGATCGATTTCCCTGTTTGTGTTTGCGGCGGGTGGGCAGTTTATTTCACCGTAAATGAATTCTTCAAAGAAAAAAAGGTTAATACCTATTGTGCGGTTTGTTTGCATCGGTTGCTACAATATATACTCATAGATGGTTTCACAGACCTAGCCTAAAAGGAAAGGTATTAGGTTATCTCATTGGAATTGAATTTTTTATAGTACTGCTTTTTTGATATTCTTTTGCGACAACTATAAATGGCACATTATGATATATATTACAATATTACACAAAATAGCACATTGTGATATTAAATGAAATCAAGTATATTGCTAAAAAAGTTATACCTAGAAAAAAATGAATTCATTACATCCGAAATGTTTAAAAGATATTGTAAAGAATTCGAAATGGACTACGAAAACACAATAAGATATTTTATTAGAATGGGATATCTAATCAGAATTTTTAAAGGAATATTCTACTTAAGAGGCATAGAAGAAATAAAACTAGGTAAAACAAAATATTCATATAGGGATATAATCGCCAAAGGTTTAGAATTAAAAGACGTAAAAAACTGGTATTTTGGATTATATTCAGCATTAAAAATGAATAATATGACACATGAGAGTTTTCTTATCGACCATATACTAAATGATACGTTATTTAGACCCAATCCAATGGAAATAATGGACTATAAAGTTGAATTTCATCGCATATCATCTAAATTAATAAATTTTGGGATTCTGAAGAAAAGAAACATAAACTATTCAGATCCTGAAAAAACCATTCTTGACTTCATATATATCTGGAGATACAATGGAATCCCTAAAACAAGAATAATAATGGATATCGAGGGATATACTGTAAATGTTTCCAAGGAAAAACTTAGAAAATATGTAAAACATTATCCTAAAACTGTTGAAGAAACACTTGAGGAAATATTATGAGGGAATTCATAGCTGAACTATCAAATAGATACAATGTTAAAAGAAAAGATTTACTTGAAAAAGATATCATAATTCAGAAAATACTATTGGATCTTTCAAAAAATGATCTCTTTTCAAAAAATTTCGTGTTTAAAGGCGGAACCTGTCTAATAAAATGTTATCTTGGTTATTATCGCTTCTCAGAAGATATTGATTTTACATGGAGAGATCAGTCGATATTCAAGCATAAATCACAAAAAGAAATTAGAAGAATAATTTCAGAACTTAAAGATAAAATCGGAGAAATACTTGTTGTAATAGCTAAAAATAGAGATCTTGATTTTAAGATGGAAAAGGACAATAAAGATTTCATGGAATTTGGTGGTGGTAACAAGTTTGTCACCTTCAAAATTTGGTATGACTCTGAGATTCTAAATGAACGTTCTTTTATTAAAATTCAGACAAATTTTGTTGAACATCTAGTTTTTGATGTTTCTAAAAAAGATGTTAACTGTATTTTAAATAAGACGGAAAGTGAAGAAATCAAACTTCTTTATGGACAGGATTACAAGGAATATATCAAAAACATTTCACTTTATACTTATGATGTAAAAGAAATATTGTGTGAAAAAGTCAGGGCAATTCTCACCCGTCGTGGAATAAAAGCAAGGGATTTTATCGATGTATTTTTAATTATTAACCGTTATAGTATTTCAGTTGAAGATTTTAAAGATCAAATAGTTGATAAGATAAAATATATGTTTACCTTGTACGAAAAATATAGATCTAATTTTGAAGAAAAGAAAAAGTTAATCCATAATAGCGATTTTTTCAAATGGGGCTATGAAAAAGAATTACTTCTTATGGAAATTGATGAGAATGAATTTAGTATTTTTATAAAAGATTTTTTAAAGATTTTACAAGATGTTTCAAACTCAATATAAATTATATTTGAGAAATAACATGGATTAGTTGAATCACACACGGAGAGTACATGTTCTTTTAAAGGAAGAATTCCACAGGTCTATAGCGAACGAAGTGAGCGGTGACTGGTAGTGCGGGCACGCATATTGACATTCTCCATCTATTACATTAAACTCATGATCTTTGGCAGTTACATGACAGGTAGCATATACTTTCTAACAGTCATAGTGAAAATAAGACAGCACCTGCAGTTGTTGATAAATCAAAATAAGCTTGCAACTGCCTTTCTTGATAATTCCACCTGCCGTTGTTGATAATACCAACTGCCGTCTTTGATAATAGTACCTGCCGAAGTTCATATATGATTCACCTGCCATCTTTGATAAAATTTTTGGGTGTAACTGCCATTGTTGATAACAGGGTTTGGAATGGTTTTTGGTGATGCTAGTTTGAGGTAGCTTGCGAGGTGAAGAGGGCTATTTAATTCTGTTGCAGCTGCCGAGTTTCATATATGAAGGATGGCAGTTATTTATGTGGTTTTTTGGTTTTTTTGGATTTTTCTGGAATTATTTGATTATCAACTATGGCAGGCAGATGGACGTTTCTCGTTTGGTGTTAAATGGTTAAATAAACTGAAAGCGAGAAAGAGGCCTTGTTAAAGAATGTCAAGACGGAGTTGTTATATGATGTGAAATGGGCCTGTTAAATGATGTAAAAGACGTCTTGTTAAGGATACGAAAGAAAGAAAAGAGGCAATGAATGAAATGATACTGTTGACATATCATCAACCATCAATATTTCTCATAAAAACACATACCTTTTATAACGCTCTCTGTTATACCACAACAGAAGATACCATACCATGATGAGGGAAGGCAAAGAACAATCACATCTCCCTCAAAAAGTCAAAAAGAATTACGTTCTAAAGGTGAGGAACAATACAAACAACACAAACAAATAAAACAAAATCAAAAAGAAAATCAAACCAACCAGACATGATCAAGAATGAAACATGTCTCATAACCGGTGGTGCAGGTTTCATCGGCAGTCATCTTGTTGATGCATTAGCAGAAACACACCTCAACAACAAGGTCATCATCCTTGACAACCTCAGCACAGGAAAACTCACAAACATCAGTCATCATTTCAATGATCACATCGACAAAGCATATGCTAATTACAGTAAAAACAAAGAAGAACAAAAAGAAGCGTTCATCATCTCAAACAACAATGAAAGCGTCACCTTCATCAAAGGCGATATCCGAGACCGCGATCTCCTTCAAAATGTGTTTAAAAAAAACAAACCAAACTATATTTTTCATCTTGCAGCAGTAGCAAGTGTTCCCAAAAGCATTATTGATCCAGAAACCACGCATGATGTGAATGTCACAGGAACATTCAATCTTCTCAACGCAGCACGAATGCTCAATGAATCAAATAAAAATAAACCAAGCAATGCAAATAAAAAGAATAGCAAAGACGGAAAAGAAAGAGAACCAATCGTTAAGAAATTCGTTTTCAGTAGTAGTTGTGCAGTCTATGGTGATCCAGATCCAAAGGACCTTCCTTTAAAGGAAACAGCACCAACAAAACCAATGAGCCCCTATGCAACAAGTAAACTTACTGGTGAAGCATATTGTCATATTTTCTCAGAAGCATTTGATCTTCCAACAGTTTGTCTAAGATATTTTAATGTCTATGGCCCTAGACAAGATCCACATGGAGATTATGCAGCAGTCATTCCAAAATTTATAGAGCATGCAAAGAACAACAAACCATTGACAATCAATGGTAATGGTAGCCAAACCCGAGATTTCATTTATTTTAAAGATGTAATCAATGCAAATATCTTAGCAGCAATAAACAATGGTGTGCAGGGAACCATAAATATTGGAACTGGAAATCAGACAGACATTGATTTTCTTGCAAGAAGTATACTCAGTCTTACTGGAAATGAATTAGATAGCATCACATATAAAATACAGAGAGACGGTGACATAAAAGATTCATATGCTGATAACACAAAACTTGAGCAAATGCTTAAATGTGCCAAATCTGGATTTCCGTTGAATCTTAAAAGTGGTTTAAGCTGTTTATTTGACATTGAAGACTTATTGCTTGTTTGAGCTTAATAAGCTTTTTAACATTTGATTAGATAAAAATGGGTGAATATTTTAAATATATCTTAAAAAACTTCTTTTTTTACAAAGGGTTTTTAATGGTGTTTTTCATTTCCATCCATTGTTAGGGAATAAGAATAGTTTTTATTGGGGAAGATGGAAGTGATAACTTGATTCCAATAGCAAAACCTATGATCGGTGAGGAAGAAATTCAGCGAGTAACCGACGTTCTTAGATCTGGAATACTTGCTCAAGGAAAGGTTGTGGAAGAATTTGAGGATGCTTTTGCAAAGTATTGTGATGTTGATTATGCAATAGCTACTAGTTCCGGAACTGCTGCACTTCATACGGCGCTTGCTGCATTAGGTGTCAAAAAAAATGATGAAGTTATAACAACTGACTTTTCCTTCATCGCTAGTGCAAGTTCAATTCTCATGCAAGGGGCAAAGCCCGTCTTTTGTGACATTGAAAAAGAAACGTTTAATATCGATCCTTTGCTAATTGAAGAAAGAATAACCAATAAGACAAAAGCGATTCTGCCTGTTCATTTGTATGGTCATCCTACAGATATGGACCTGATTAATGAGATAGCAGCTGATCATGATTTGCTAGTTTTAGAAGATGCCTGTCAAGCACATGGAACATTATACCATAATCAAAAAGTTGGTGGGCTAGGTGATGTTGGTGTCTTTAGTTTCTATCCAACAAAGAACATGACTACAGGCGAAGGGGGGATCATAACCACCAATGAAGAAAAAATCGCAAAAAAAGCTCGTTTAATTCGAAATCATGGTCAACATGAAAAATACAAACATGGTTCACTTGGATATAATTATCATATGACTAATATTAGTGCTGCGATTGGACTAGCGCAAATTAATCATCTTGATGAGTGGAATCGGAAAAGAAGAGAGAATGCATCATTTTTAACACAGGCTTTTGATTCAATGAATAGTTTTCAACCGCCCATTGTTAAACCGTACGCAACCCATTGTTTTCATCAATACACAATTGCTCTCAAGGATGAATCTAAACTAAAAAGAGAGGAGGTTATTGCTCATCTACAAAAACAAAGTATTGGTTTTGGTGTTCATTATCCGTTACCCTTGCATCAGCAACCTTTGTTTAACACTGCTGATACAAATATGAATGATTTTCCTGTCGCTACAAATGCTTCTGAACATGTATTAAGTCTGCCGGTTCATCCACAACTTAGTACCCAGGACTTAACATCAATTGTATCTTGTTTCAACCAATTGGAGGAACCAGCATGGACATTGGTGTAATCGGTCTGGGCTCAATGGGAAAAAACCATGTACGGGTGTATTCAAAGATACAGCAAGTCGATGAGATATATGTATTTGATGTAGATAGCAGCCATTATAATCAATTACGTGACTATTGTATTACACCTTGCAGTAGTGTTAAAGAATTACTTAATAAGGTTGACGCAGTAAGTATTTGTGTTCCAACCAATCATCATTATTCCATTGCAAAACAAGTTTTTGATGCAAATGTTCATTGTTTAATTGAGAAACCAGCAACGTTAACTATTACTGAAGGTAACCAACTGTTAGAATTGAAACCAGATGGTCTTATTGTTGGTGTGGGTCATATTGAACGATTCAACCCCATCATTAACGAGATTAAACAGGTGACAAGAAATATTCTGTATTGTGATATCAAGCGACATAACCCAGGATCAAACCGAATCACGGATAGCACCGTGATCAAAGATCTCATGATTCATGATCTTGATATTGTTTTCAACGTGTTATTCCCAGATAAAACCTATGATCACATCTGTTATGGATCAAAGGATGTATGTAGCTCACTGTTTCACTTTGATGGATCAGTGGTATCAGTTAGTGGAAGTAGGATTTCTTCAAAAAAGATTAGATCGATTTACATTGAAGAGGAAGAATACACAGTTGAAGGGGATTTCATGATGCAGGAGGTATACATCTATCGGAAACCAGAGCACTATGCGATCAAAGATGAACGATACGTTCAGGATAACATCATTGAAAAAGTACTGGTAAATAAGGTTGAACCATTGTATGTTGAATTAAAAACATTTATTGATTGTGTACAAAAACAAAAACCATTTCCAGTAACACTATCTCAAGCAGTTGAAAATATTCGTATTTGTGAGACCTTGGAGGAAGGCATTGGATGGGATATCATCAGCATGAAAGCGCAATAATAGAAGAAGATGCCGAAATCGGAGAAGGAACACATATTTGGCATTTTGCTCATGTTCGAAACAATGCTAAAATCGGAAAGAACTGTAATATTGGCAAAGGAGTATATATTGACACTGGAGCAGTTATTGGAAACAATGTTAAAATTCAAAATTTTGTATCAGTTTACAAAGGTGTGACAATTGAAGATGATGTATTTATTGGTCCCTCAGTCACCTTTACAAATGATAAGCATCCCCGAGCTTTTCGATGGGATGAATCAGACTTAGTGAAAACTAAAATATGTAAAGGTGCTAGCGTTGGAGCCAATGCAACGATTCTTTGTGGTATCACCATTGGATCATATGCTATGATCGGAGCCGGAAGCGTTGTAGTAAAGGATGTATGTGGCCATGGATTAGTCTATGGATCACCAGCTCGACTACAAGGTTATGTATGTTCTTGTGGTCAAAAACTTACCAAAAAGACAAGTGAAGATGAGAACACAATAACCTTTATATGTGAACAGTGTGGAAAAACAGTTACGGTGAAAACATGAAAATCGGTGTAATTGGTCTTGGCATGGCAGGGCTACCTATTGCTTGCGTAGCAGCAGATCATGGCCATATGGTTATTGGTGTAGATCTTGATGAACACCGTTGCAATCTAATCAATAATGGTGAAAATCCAATTCCAGAGGAAGCGGAACTAGCTGGTTTAATCAAAAAAAATAAAGGAAATAATTTAGTTGCAACAACAGAATATGATGACGCAAAAGACTGCACGTTATATATTGTAATTGTTCCCTTGTTCATTGATGAACATCATCAACCAGATTTTTCACATCTCAAAAACGCATTTAATTGTGTAGGAAAGATTCTTAAAAAAGATGATTGTGTGGTTCTTGAAACCACGGTTCCACCAAAAACAACGGAGACTAAAGTAAAACAATGGTTAGAAGTATCTAGCGGAATGAAACTAGGTGAGTTTTATTTAGCATATTCACCAGAACGCATTATGACTGGTTACAGTGTTTCACGATTAAAAGAATTTCCAAAAATCATTGGAGGGGTTGATCCAGTGAGTGGGCAAAAAGCATTTGATGTCTATAACACATTCATTGGAAAATTAGATCTTGTTTCATCAGCACGTGTTGCTGAATTCACCAAAGTCATTGAAGGATGTTATCGTAATACAAATATAGCTCTTGCTAATGAACTCTTTAAAATAGCGGATAATCTTGATATTGATTTTGATGAAGCAAGAGATAAAGCAAATCACACGTTTTGTGATATCCATAAACCCTCAACCGGTGTTGGAGGACATTGCATCCCTGTTTATCCATGGTTCTTGATCAATGAGATGGAGAAAAGGAACAAACAGAACGATTCACTGTTGCTTAGGACATCAACGCTTGTCAACGACAGCATGGTCGAATACTGGGCTGAAAGGATCATAGAACAATGCAAAACTTTCGATAGACCATTACAAAACGTAAAGGTCTGCATCAATGGCATCAGTTTTCGAAAAGGCGTGAAAAGCATGTACTATAGCAGAAACATTGAACTGATAC
>CAYPIF010000015.1:0-9064 GCA_964410735.1 uncultured Thermoplasmatales archaeon | reverse complement strand
TGTTACCCAGTCTGCTGTCATAGGTCATCAGAGAGATAATGCAGTGAATATAACGAATTTTTTAGTTATAATAGTTTTCATGTATACATGTTTTTTATTTTTAAAAATGCTTTATTGAGATGAAGTTATGATTATAGGACGAACAAAAGAACAAATATTAACGCAGTTTAATCAGGGGCCCCAATATGGTTACGACATAGCAAAATCCCTCAACATTGCATTATCAACGGTCTATGGTCATTTGAAGGATTTTCAACAAGAAGGTCTTATAACCACAATCTCAGATGATATTGAAAACAGAAGAAAGATGTATGAATTAACTGACAAAGGATGTAAATTACTCGATGTTCTAATGAACCATTAAATTGAAATCTCGCTCTGTTTTTATTATAAATCTAATGGCAATCTCTCTTGGTACAGGCACCTCTTTTGAAACTTGATTAACAAACAATAATTGGAGGTTATGGTCATATGCTCATTTCACCACAAGGTTTAAAACAGTACTCTTATTGCCATAAACCTACAAGAATCTAAAAAATTGGGTTTTGCAATGAAAAAAAAAGTCGTATTACCTGGAGACGAACTATCTACTTCTGAAGAACTTCTCGCAGGAGATGGAACCTATGAAGAAGATGGCGTTATTCGAGCATCCCGCATGGGTGTTTATGAGGTCGATGATAAACGAAGACATGCGACCGTTAAAGCATTAACTAGTATTCCCGTTGTCATAAAAAATGGTGATATCGTTCTCTCCGAAGCTGTCAGCGTCCGATCGATGATGGTCATCGCAAATGTTTTTCATGTCGCTGGCCAAAAAAGACCAATCTCCGGAGACACCAACGGTACATTACATGTTTCAGAGATATCCACATCATATATCAAGAACCCTGAGGAAGCATTTGTCCTTGGTGATATCTTCCGTTCAAAGGTCGTACAGGTCAATCCAAGTTTGCAGCTGACCACAAAAGGTCGTGAGTTCGGCGTCATAAAAGCACTCTGTACAAAATGTCGTCAACCAATGATACGGAAAGAAAACATCCTTGAATGTCCTCAGTGCGGTCATAAGGAAAAACGAAAAATGGCCTCTGATTATGGTACCTATGATGTTGATAAATTATAACCTTGGAAGAGTTACAAGTTAGTAGATGAGGTGTTAAGAGATGCAGATAAAAACACTGACAAAAACATCAAAACAATTGGAAATCGAGATAACTGGCGAAAATGAGACATTGCTAAATCCATTGATCCAGGTCCTTCTGCAATATGATGATGTGGATTTCGCATCAATAATCGCGGATCATCCTCTTGGTCCAACCCGTCGTTTATACGTACGATTACGAGCAGGGGCTAAACAAGAACCACTTGATTTTCTAAAAAAAGCAGTGAAACAGGTCTCTGATGAGGCTGCAGGTCTCCGTAAAGAATTCGAAGATGCTGTGAAAAAAGAAGAGAAAAAGAAATAAAAAACAGCACAGAATGGTTTTCATCTATGCAGGTATTACCTGAGGAAGCCGCTATTGGCCTGGAAACCTTTTTTACAAAGGATGAGGGTATTAAAGGACAATTACGAACCTTTCCAGAAGATTTTGTTGTCGTTGAACTCGCAAAGGATTTTCCAAGAAACTCTGAGGGACAGGTTACCTATGCAAAAGTGACCTCTGTGAACTGGGAGACCAATCATCTTATCAATGAACTATCAAAACAACTACATATCTCCCGTAAACGGATCATGTTCGCTGGCACCAAGGATAAACGAGCCAAAACAACGCAGATCCTTAGTTTCTACCGCATCAAACCTGAGAAGGTCCACCAGATTTCATTGAAAGACGTTGAGATATCAGATATCTTTGTTTCAAATCGTATGTTAAAACTAGGTGATCTGAAGGGCAATCATTTTGAGATCACCATACGAAATCTTTCAGAAACCATCACTACAAAACAAGTCGATTCATTGTTCTCACCGATACAAGTCTCCGGTGGTTTCCCTAATTATTTTGGGATCCAGCGTTTCGGTATCATCCGCCCGATCACTCATCTTGTTGGAAAATACATGGTCCTGGGTGATTTCAAACAAGCGGTGATGACGTATCTTACCGATGTATCACCCTATGAGGATGAGGTTGCGACACAGGTGAGAACTGAGTTACGTAAAACAATGGATATGAAAAAAGCATTCCATGAGTTCCCTGATCAACTTCAATTCGAAAAAGCACTTGCTCAACATCTCACACAGGACCCAGATGATTATATCGGTGCTTTAAAGGTGCTCCCAAGGAACCTATTAACCATGTTTGTCTATGCATATCAATCCGCCTTATTCAACAAAATGCTTTCTCACCGTATCAAACAAGGTATCCCCCTTCACCAAGCAATCCCGGGTGATGTGGTCTTACCAGTGGAAAACGATGAGATCACTGACCGAGAGATCCCTGTGGCCGATGATAACCTACTGACCGTCAATAAACAATTATTGAAAGGTCGAGGTTTTGTCAGCAGTGTACTTGTAGGTTCAGACACAACTTGTGGAAAAGGGGTTATGGGTGAAATAGAACAAAAGGTGATTGAAACAGAGAACGTTGATCAACGTGATTTCATCATCCCTGAACTTCCTGTTGCATCATCCTATGGTGCTCGAAGAGCATTGCTCTCACCAGTCTCAAACTGGAGTTATGATATCTTGGAGGATGAGGCATATAACGGAAACAAAAAACTTGCCGTCTGTTTTGATCTTCGAAAGGGTTGTTATGCAACATCATTTCTTCGAGAAATCATGAAAACCGATGATATACGTAATTATTAACAATTCAATGATGGAAATTGTTTTAACCGTGATGTTTTATAAGGGGTCAAGAATAGGAAGAAAAAACCCTGTCCTTTAAAACAAATTGGTGACTCAGACATGATCCGATCCCCACCACAAAAATACAATCCACAAGCCGTAGAGAAGAACATCCTTTCATTCTGGAATGATCAAAGCATCTTTCAGAAATCAATAGATCAACGATCAAACAGTCAACCCTATGTATTTTTAGAAGGGCCACCAACGGCAAATGGGATGCCTCATCCCGGTCATGTGCTCACCCGTGTCGTCAAGGACCTTATCCTCCGGTATCATGCAATGAATGATCATTTCATCCTTCGGAAGGCAGGATGGGATACCCATGGTCTCCCTGTTGAGATTGAGGTTGAGAAGAAACTTGGACTCAAGGATAAAAGTGATGTGGAACATCTGGGTGTTAAACAATTCAATGAGGAATGTAAAAACAGTGTGTTCACCTATGAGAATGCATGGGTCAAGCTCACAGAACGGATTGGATTCTGGGTGGATATGGACCATCCGTATATCACGTTAAAGAATGATTACATCGAATCGGTCTGGTGGTCATTGAAGCAAGCCTGGGAGAAAAAACTATTGTATAAGGGTCATAAGGTCGTACCCTATTGCCCCCGGTGTGGTACTGCGTTATCTGCTCATGAGGTTGCTCAAGGGTATAAGACCGTTGAGGACCCATCTATCTTTGTTAAATTCAAAATAAAAGATGAGGATGCTGTTTTCCTTGCATGGACCACGACACCATGGACGTTGTTATCAAATGTCGCCCTCGCAGTGAATCCGGAGGAGCTTTACATCAAGATCCTCTATCATAATGAGGTGATGATCCTTGCAGAGGAACGAGCATCAGCGCTTCTTAAAGGCCAGGATTATGAGATTCTTGATGGATTCAAAGGAAAAGACCTTGAATATAAGCAATATGAACCATTGTTTGATTACGCGAAACCTGAGAAAAAAGCATGGTTTGTCATCTGCGCGGATTTTGTCACCATGGAAGATGGAACCGGTATCGTTCATATCGCACCAGCATTCGGTGAGGATGATTACAATATTGGGATGAAATATGATCTACCTGTTGTTCAACTGGTGAACCTTGATGGGACCTTCAAAGATGAGGTCACACGATGGAAAGGGGAATTTGTCAAGGATGCGGATCAAAAGATCATTAAATACCTTGATGACAACAGTATGCTTGAAGGTGTGAAGGGATATGAGCATGAGTATCCCTTCTGCTGGCGATGTGACTCTCCGTTGTTGTATTATGCGATGGAATCATGGTTCATCGCGATGAGCAAGGTCCAAAAGGATCTTACGAACAATAACAATCAGATCCATTGGTATCCCGAACATCTTCAACAGGGTCGTTTCGGTGCTTTCATCAATGATGTCAAGGATTGGGCTTTGTCCAGGAACCGGTACTGGGGTACTCCACTGCCTATTTGGACCTGTCAGAACAAGGAATGCCGACATCAACTTTGTGTTGGAAGTGTTGAAGAACTACAAAAGCTCAGTAAGGATTTCCCCAAGGATTATGATCTTCATAAACCATTTGTCGATGAGATCCAGGTAAGCTGTCCGAAATGTGGTTCAGAGATGACCCGTGAACCTGAGGTCATTGATTGCTGGTATGATAGTGGATCAGCCTTTTTTGCCCAATGGCATTATCCCTTTGAACATAAAACAGAGTTTGAAGAAAATTTCCCTGTTGATTTTATCAGTGAGGCCCTTGATCAGACCCGTGGCTGGTTCTATTCACTTCTTGCTATTAGCACTGTTCTTTTTAATAAACCACCGTATAAGAATGTGCTCACCCTTGGCCTTGTCCTGGATAAGGATAATCAGAAGATGAGTAAGAGCAAACGCAATTACCTTGATCCTGATGTCATCCTTGATCATGAGGGGGCGGATGCCCTTCGTTGGTATCTGTTCTCAGCAAATGCCCCTTGGAATTCCACCCGGTTCTATGAGGATGCGGTGAAAGAGACCCTTGCTAAGTTCATTCTTACCGTCTGGAACTCATATAATTTCTTTACCACCTATGCCGCTCTTGACAAGTTCGATCCTCTGAAGGATCCCGTAACCGTATCAAAATGGTCCTTGCTTGATAAATGGATGTTAAGCCGGTTCCATCAGATGGTGAAACAAGTACGATCACATATGGATATCTTTGAGATCCATAAGGCAGCACGCGCCATTGAACAATTCGTCATCGATGATTTCAGTAACTGGTATCTCCGACGGAGTCGGAAACGACTTTGGGTAGAAGAAGACACCATTGATAAAAAAGCAGCATATGCTGCTATCTATGAGATTTTTGTAGGTCTCACAAAGGTCATTGCATCGTTCACACCGTTCATCGCTGAGGAGATGTATCAGAACCTGCGAACCGAGAAAATGCAGGAAAGCGTGCATCTCTGTGATTTCCCCGTTTTCAATAAGGATATGATCGATGAAGGTCTTGAGACAGGGATGCAACGGATCCGTGAGCTGGTCGAGGCCGGCAGAGCACTTCGATCAAAGATCGGTATCAAAGTACGATATCCCTTGGCGCATGCGACCATTGTCTGCGAGAAGAAGGTTGAAGGCTCACTTGAACCATTGATTGGTCTACTCATGGAAGAGTTAAATGTCAAAGAGGTCTTATTTGCGCAAAACGCCGAACGGTTTATGGATAAACAGGTGAAACCAAATTATGCGGTCCTTGGACCACGGCTAAAGGAAAAAGCAGGCCAGGTTCAAAAAACATTGATGCAAATGGACATGACCGTTCTGTATGAGGAACTTCATCAGGATGGGACCGTATCAGTTGATGTGAATGGTGAATCTGTTGAACTGACTCTTGACGATTTCGAGATCGTCTCTCATGTCAAAGATCATATCGCGGAGACAAAGACCGCTGATGCAGAGTTATTCCTTGACACAGTTCTCACTGATGAACTGGAATCTGAAGGTTTTGCCCGTGAGATCGTCCGGCGTATCCAATCCATGCGCAAGGAAATGGATCTTGATGTTGAATCCCAGATACAGACAATGATATCAATTCCAAATGAGAAAAAACAAGCGCTTTCCAGCTGGAATGAATACATTAAGCAGGAGACCCGTTCGGTAAAATTAGATTTTGTAGAGAAACCAATGGGGAAACTCGTGAAACCTTGGGATATCGATGGACTATCAGTTACAATTGGGGTTTCACCATAAAAATTTTTCCCTGCCATATCTCTTATAAAGTATTCACTTATTACCAGCGGTTATAGTATGATCACCATTGGTATCGAAGGAACTGCTCATAGCATTGGCATAGGTATTGTCAAAGACGTGAATGATTCCTGTAAGGTTTTATCAAATATGATAAAAACCTATCGGCCGGAGAAAGGAGGTATTCATCCACGGGAGGCAGCGAATCATCATGTTGCCCATGTCGCTGATCTTATCACTGAGGCGTTACAGGTAGCGGATATAAATTCTGATGATATCGATCTTGTTGCTTTTTCACAGGGTCCTGGTCTTGGTCCTTGTTTGCGAACTGCTGCGACGGCTGCTCGGGCGTTATCGTTGAAACTTAACAAGCCTATTATTGGGGTGAATCATTGTGTTGCTCATCTTGAGATCGGTCGAGGTATGATACCTGAATGTACTGATCCTGTTCTTTTGTATACCTCCGGTGCGAATACACAGGTCATCGCTTTTGCAGAGGGTAAATACCGGGTGTTTGGTGAGACCCTTGATATTGGCATTGGGAATTGTTTGGATAAGTTTGGTCGCGCTCTTGGTCTTCCTTTTCCTAGTGGACCAAAGATCGAGCAATATGCAAAACAAGGAACACAGTATCTTGATCTCCCTTATAGTGTCAAAGGTATGGATATCGCATTCTCAGGGCTTCTCACCGCAGCATTACAATATCATAAGAAACAGAAACCATTGGAGGATATTTGTTATTCTCTTCAGGAGACTGCGTTTGCCGCACTCACGGAGATAACCGAGCGAGCGATGGCTCATACAGAAAAGCAACAGGTGCTGCTTGGTGGTGGTGTCGCTGCGAATCAACGACTTCGGGATATGGTCTCATTGATGGCTGAGGACAGGGGTGCGGAGTTCTTTGTACCGGAAAAAAGTGTCTGTGTTGATAATGGTGCGATGATAGCTTGGCTTGGTTTCATCATGTATCAGAGCGGTGTCCGTATGGAGTTGAAGGATACCATCATCAATCAACGATTTCGAACGGATCAAGTGAAGGTGAGCTGGCGTGACTAAGGGAACACTTCTCTATCAAGGTGCAGAGGCTAAGATCGTTAAAACAGTTTATCTAGGGTATCCTGTTGTTGAGAAACGTCGTATCAACAAACGATATCGGATACAAGAGATAGATAATCGTCTTATCGCCGCTCGGACAAGGGAAGAAGCAAAGCTTATGTCTGCTGCTCGCAAACAAGGTGTGTGTGTACCGATTATCTATGATGCGGACCTTCTGAAAGGAATTATCACCATGGAATTTCTGGAAGGAAGTCGTGTTAAGGATATCTATAATACATTATCAGATGAGAAGCGCAGGGATCTTTGCAAAAGCATCGGGAAAAGCGTTGGACGACTACATAATGGGGATATCATTCATGGGGATATTACCACCTCGAACATGATACTTGTTGATGATCGTGTTCATTTCATTGATTTTGGTCTTGGTGAGATCAATCAGGATGTTGAGGCAAAAGGTGTCGATCTTCATGTCCTTATGGAGGCTATTGAATCAACCCATTCTGTTTATGCCCATGAATTCAAATATGTGTTAGAAGGCTATAAACTGGCATATAATGGAAACCCTGGAGAGGTTGAACAAAAGATAAAAGATATAGTGAAAAGAGGAAGGTATCGATGAGAACTGTTTATTTTATCACGAGTAACAAAGGAAAGGTCCATGAAGCACAGACAAAATGTGAACCAATTGGTATTACGATCGTTCAAAAAAACATTGGATACCCTGAGATACAGGTCGATAGCCTGGAAGAAGTCGCAACCTATGGTATTGAACATGTCAGAAAGAAAGTTGATCATCCTTTTATTCTTGAGGATGCAGGATTGTTCATCGATGCACTCAAAGGATTCCCTGGCGTGTATTCCTCCTATGCATATTACACCATTGGACTTGATGGTATTCTTAAATTACTGACCGATGTTCCAATTGAACAAAGAACGGCGACCTTCCGAAGTGTCTTTGGGTATGGTGAACCAGATGGCAATGAACAGCTCTTTGTAGGTGAATGTAAAGGAACCATTGGTTATGATCAAAAAGGAAAATTTGGCTTCGGTTACGATCCCATCTTTATACCAAATGGAAAAAAGAATACCTTTGCAGAGATGCAAACAGAAGAAAAAAACATGCTGTCGCATCGAGGGGGATCACTGGGGAAACTCATACAATTCCTCTCAGAACTTAGTTAATTCTATTCATTGTCCTGGATCCATTTTTTGATACGCAGATAACCAATATATTTTGCTCCATCAACAAAAAGGATCGGAGCGGTCCGTTGAAGATCTTCCAGCACATCATATGATTCAACAGTTTGTTTCTCCTCATCCGACCAGTTCATATAATCATGAGGCAGTTGAATTATTTTTACATCAGTATCTTCTGGAAGAAGTTGCTTTGTTTGATTACATTTTGTACAGTTCTCAAGTGAAAATAAGATTTTATCACTCATCGTTTCATAACCTTCCCATTTAGTGGGCCAAGCCGGAATTGAACCGGCGACCTCCGCGTTGTAAGCGCGACGTCATAACCACTAGACCACTGGCCCGTTGCGTACTTTATGAGGAAATCTAAACATGTCTTATATGTTTTTAGGTCTATTTTTTAAGATATGGTTTTTTCTAACAAAAAACTTTTTATTTGGTTTGTATGAACAGTTCTGATTATCAACATAGTCTGTTTGAACTTTGATTATACACGATGCTTAATATCCATATGTTCTAAAAGCAAACTCGTAAATTGTTGGCAGATCCCTCCAAAGGCATCCCCCATCACGAGTGAACCAGAAACTACCATCTGGATATTGGTCACCGAAGGCATACGCCCATTCATAACCAAAACTTGTAGTGATACCAATTGGTGCTGGTGGAACTACAACGAAATACTGTACGCCTGGTTCTACCACTCTTTCAGCAAAATCTACATGTAGCCAACCCCAGGAGGTACCAACATCTAAAGTGTTGAACGTCACCGTATCTAAAAGCGTTCCT
>CAYPIF010000014.1:0-18184 GCA_964410735.1 uncultured Thermoplasmatales archaeon | reverse complement strand
GCTATCCATTTCTCCGAGAATCACTGAAAAAAACGTGTTTGATACCAATTTTAACAGTGATTCTATTCTCCTGATGCATATCCTTAGCTTTACAAATACTAAAATTTTATTAAGCCCTTTGTATTTAATAATTAATAGAAATACAAATAGAGGATGGTTAAAAGATGTATGAAATAACGAAAACCCCTTGGGGGTATAGGTTGAAATTTGAAGGTTTCATCCAAAAGGATGAAATGTCGAACTGGGTGAAGGATTCAGAAAAAAATCTTTCAACCGAGAATCGAGGGACATTCAATGTGTTTGTTGACATGAGGCAATTGAAACCATTGCCTGATCTAGCACAACAAGAAATACAGAAAGGTCAGAATATGTATAAGGGTAAAGGCATGCAACGAAGTGTTGTTGTTGTAGATAGTGCTACGACAAAATTGCAATTCCAGAGGATAGCTAAACAAACTGGTATCTATCAATGGGAACGCTATATTGATGCCTCAAGCCACCCAGATTGGGAAAAGGTCGCCCTCGATTGGATAAACTCTGGTGTCGATCCGGATAAATAGAGCTATTTAACACTTTTTTTCTTTTTTCAGATAATTCATTCCGTTGAGTTTTATTGCAATTCGAGTACTGCATCCGTTATTGTTGAAGGTGTTCGAAAACCAATGATTCCTGGTGATCCTTCCTCACAGATCACAAGACCTGATATGTCGGTTCTTGAAGGTGTCCCTGAGAAGATAGCTGTTGTATTCACACCAAGCATCACATGATCCCCATAATTAATAACGGGGATTGTAACACTGCAGGAATCATCAGTATCCTGAAGAACATTGATACCGAAATACGTTTCATTTCCAAAGGATCCATATCTAAATATATCCCCATTTAATGATGAGGAACTTGTTAGTTGACTTGCATATCGGAGAACATGTTTTTCAGAACCATCTGATATCTCTAAAATGGTCTCAGAAAGATCGATCGGTGGTGACCCTGCTTTTGAATTAATCTCAATGGCCAAGAGCGATATAGATCCTGACTCATTATACCCGCTGACACTTTGTACAGTAAGACCACTAGCCACATCATTTTTTGTTTCTGCTGCTGTTGTAAGGGCCTGCATTTCCAATCGAGCACTTGTGTCTATGAGCACCGAGGCAGCGATTGCGGCAACAAGGACAATGGCAATGAATATGATCATGGTGCCGATACCGATGGCCGCGCTGTCCCCAAGCTTTCGGTTTTTCGGTTTCATGAACCCCAACTTTTTTCTGTTTATAACACAAGGCAACATGGATTTATATCTGTTTTTTGTATGTATGAGCGCAGATACACATGTATATGACATTGTAGGATTGACTGTAGATACGTCAACACATGCCAAAAAGGGTCTTAAAGGCAAAAAACATAACAATAATTTAATAGGAGGGGAAGAAAGCTTGAAAGTTTTCTTTGGAAACATTCAAGAACATCCATCGGATAACATCCCACAAGCTTTTTCCCTCTTACACCTCCTTTTCGCTATACAGTCATTGTTTATGTTCTTTATGTTTTTGTGAAATCTGAAAATCATTTCGATAAAGATATATATTAATAAACAATTCAATATTGCTTATAGATGATGGATGGGACCGTGATCGTTGCATGCAAAATGTAACGTATCAATCATATCTATTACTGTTGAATTTATAGAGGTCATGGAAATCCCTTGAATGGTACATGCTCTTGGATGGTGGATGATGGGGCAAGAGGAGCCAGATATAATCAAACAATTGCGTGAGAAGGATAAGCAAGGTGTGCTCCATAAATCATTATTTTTAGAAAGTTCACAGTCGAATGGGTTGCCCCACCAAAATGAGCCACAAGATGTGCAAGATGCATCAGAGGTTGATACAACATCTGAATATGTTGATGATACATTCTCCGAAACCTCTGAGCAGTTAGGCCAACAGGTAAATAATCAAAAGGAGATAGCAGGCAATTGTGTTCCCGAGACTGATCAGAAACCTTTAAGCAAACTTGGTTTCCTGATGAATGCATCCGAGAAGAGCTCTGCAGCTATCACAATCACTGATGCTCAAGGCATGATCGAGTATGTTAATCCGAAATTCATGGAGATAACAGGGTACACATTTGAAGAAAGCATTGGAAAAAACCCCCGGATATTAAAGTCAGGAGATCACAGCCAATCATTTTATAAGAACCTCTGGGAGACAATCCTCTCTGGGAGAATTTGGATCGGGGATTTTCACAATAAAAGAAAAACCGGTGAAAAATACTGGGAGCATGTCACAATATCTCCAATTGTCGAGGAGACCGGATTCATTAAACATTTCATCGCCATCCGAGAAGACACCACTGATAAAAAACGATTGGAATCTGATATTAGGATCAAAGAAAACGCTATCCTTTCATCGATTAATGCGATAGTTCTAACGGATCTCACAGGCAGGATAAACTATGTTAACCCATCATTTCTTGGGATGTGGGGCTATGATTCTGAGAAACGTGTTCTTGGAAAAGCAGTTATCACCCTTTGGCAGAAAGGTGGTGAATATGTTAAGATAATGGATGAGGTTTTGCAGGATGGAGGTTGGGTTGGGGAGATCATCGCAAAAAGACACAATGGGAAATTATTCCCTGTGCAGATGTCTGCATCCCTTGTACGAGATGAATTCGATAAACCAATGAGCATCATGGCCTCATTTGTCGATATCACTCGGCAAAAACGATTGGAACGAAATTACAAGAAATTCAAGACCATTTCAGATAAAGCAGATTATGGTTCCTTTATCCATACCTTGGATGGACATCTCCTCTATTCAAATGATTCCTTTGCAAAGATATATGGATATAGTTCACCCGAGATCATCGGTCAGAATCTTTCGATGTTCTTTGAAAAAGAAAAACAAGATGATCTGAAACATTTTCTTTCAGATCTACAGGATACTGGAACGATCATTGGACGGGAACTTGTTCATGTTAGAAAGGATAACACCCAGGTGCCATTGCTCGTGACTTCAACGGTCATCCATGATGAAGATTTCCGTGATTCCTTCGCAGCGGGAACCATTATTGATATCACTGAAATCAAGGAAGCTCAACAGAAATTAAATGAAAATGCTGAAGAACTTAGAATGATGAATGAGGATTTACAAAGCGCTCGTGATCAACTTGCTACATTAAACATTGATCTAGAGATGAAGGTTAAAGAACGTACTGCAGAAATCCAAAAATTATTGAAACAAAAAGATGGTTTCATCAATCAGCTTGGTCATGATCTAAAAACTCCTTTGACACCAATGATGGTCCTATTGCCATTGATACGGAACCGTGTTTCAGATGAGAAAGGGCAAGAGTTCCTTTCAGTAATTGAGAAAAATATACGTTTTATGAAGGATCTGGTCAATAAGACCGTTGATCTGGCAAAGCTAAACTCAGAGGGATCTCTCTTTGATTTTCAAACAATCGATGTTTCTGAAATGATCGAGGAGGCCCTTCAGACAAATCATGACCTCTTTGAAGATAATCATGTTACCATTGTCAACAACATAAAAGATCATTTCATCATAGAAGGGAATAATATCCTTCTTGCCCAGGCTTGTAACAACATTCTTTCCAATGCTGTTAAATTTATGGAAAAGGATACAAAAATTATAACACTTGATGCTTCACAGGATGATACGATGGTGACATTATCTATCAAGGACACGGGGATTGGTATGATCCCGGAGCAAATGGATCATATCTTTGATGAGTTCTACAAGGCCGATGAAAGCCGACATGATATCGGTTCAAGTGGACTTGGTCTGACGATTACAAAAAAGATCGTTGACAAACATGGTGGAACAATCACTGTCGAAAGTCTGGGCAAGGATCAAGGTACGACATTTTATATACATTTGAAAAAATCAATGAATGAGATGGATCATATTGATGATACTCAATCAATGGTCGTTGAACAAATTTGAAAACGTAGCAACAGTGATAGAATGCAAAACAACACCGTCTTTGCTCTCTTCCCGCTATTGATAGCGGAAACATACTGGAATATATGTTTAAAAAAATGGATGAAAGTGCAATGTGGTGGTACATATCGAAAGAGATGAGTTAAAGGACATGGAGATTGAAATGAAGAATTCGATGATTCTAAAAAACTCGCTTCAGGCACTCTGCAAAATTGCAGGGAGACGCACCTCGGAGACCTTTGCATACAAGGTCATGAATGCCATAACCGCCTCATTGAAAGAGCGATATGATTTCCTCCATTATGTTGACCTAAAAGATGGAACAGGGTTCGAATCGATCCAGGTCTCTTCAAATGTAGATACTCTTGATGCAGGAAGGATCTATCAAGCAATAGAAACGGTCATCCGCGTTGTTCATATGGATCTCCAAGATAATGCTGGGTTGTATTTTTTAAAAGAATTCAAGGAATCCGTTGGGCCTGAGATTGTTATGTTATTAGAACAAAACGGTGTTGATCTCAGCCTTCTTGAGGTTGAGCAGCAGCACGTGTATATTCAAAGGCAAAAAAAGAAGAATGTTGCAGGGGATGCCAGTCTTCTTGGGTACACCTGGAATAATGTTTCAACATGGAAATATGATGATCATAACAAGGTCTGCATTCTGTATGGTTCTGATGAAACAATTTTGGATAAACTCAATCTTGATGTGATTATAAAGGAGCACATTGATAATCTCACGGGCTCAAGTGATCTTGAGGAGGTTGAGGATATTGAAACAGAGCGATATAAGAAGGAATATGATCTCCTTAAATTGCTCCATGAAAAGGATATGGATATTGAGACTGCTATGTCACTTCTTAAGGTTTCTGAAGGGGATCTGGACCATATGATCCATCGGTTGTTGAACCTTGGGTTACTGGAATATGTTGATTTCGATGTGGTAACGCTCAGTAAGAAAGGTGTGGAATATATTTCGAAATAGACTGCTGATTACCAACTCTTTGATCTTACGTTGTTTTAGAACGGGGTTGCTTTGATGAATGTCGAACCTGCTCTTATCGCACCCTGTGGAATGAATTGATCGTTATGCAGCGGATATCAAGTCCTTATTCACAGGGTAAAGGAAAAAGAGATACAGATACCCTTATTGTGCAGGATCCGTGATAAAAAATGTGCATTTCTTAAAAAACGCTGTTCGCTTCTTCTCAATGGTTCAGTTGAGTATTGTTTTGAATGCGATGATTTTCCTTGCGAACATTTAAAGCATCTTGATACGCGATATAAAAACTCTATAAAATGAGTATGATAGAGACTCTCCAGTATACCAAGGAACATGCCATTGAACGTTTCCTGGAATCAGAAAAAAAGAAATGGCAATGTCCGACGTGCGGGGAACTTATTTGTTGCCATAACGGCATCTGTTTTAACTGTGGTATTGAACAACTGAAAAACAAGAAGAAGATGTATTGTTGGAGTGATGACTAATGGCATATAAAAAGAAGACATGGACTGAAAAGTTGCAGGATAATAAGAATTACCCGAAAACAAATCCATTTGAGGAAAATATGCCCTGTGGTAAGGATCTTGCGAAATGGGGGACGAAACCCGGGGATACAGTGGTCATTGCTCCACCAAGCGACGTCAATATGGTCATGAAACACGTTGTAAATGGGCATGTTATCACAATTTATGAGATATGAAGTGTTCTTGTCAGAAAAAACAAGGCCGATTTTTGTTGTTCATTAACAACAGGTATTTTCATCACCATTGCTGCTCATGCGGCAGAAGAAAATAGAATGAAAGAGGAGAAACATATCACACCGTATTGGAGGACATTTAAGACAAATGGTGTTCTCAATGCGAAATTTCCTGGTGGGTTAGACGCTCAGAAAAAGATGCTTAAGCAAGAAGGATTAACGATTATTGGAAAAGGTAAAACACTACATGTCAAGGATTATGAGAGATATCGTGTCAAAGATCTATGATGCTTCAGGGTTCCAGCTCTTTATTGATTATGTTTTCAAATCTTGTAGTAGAGATATAATGGTCTGCAAGAAGCTTTCCATTATAGATGAGTGAAAATGTTGCATACGGTGATGGTGCGTTTTGTGCATCCGTAGCATTTTTCAGTTCGGTAAATGTTACATCAAGTCCATATTTTTTGATGACACCGCCAAGCTCCTGTATCGATCGAGATACCCAGGGACATTGATTGGAATAGATAATATGAAGTCCTTTGAATCCCTTCAACTGTTTTTGAGTATCAGTGAATGCTGGTGGATTTCCTTTTTTCAATGTTTTTGCCATAAGATGAAAAGACGGGGGGACAGATGCAACAGAACTAAACCCATTTTTTTCAAAAAGATCCTTTCCAGCCATGAACGAGCCTTCACTTGTAATCACGGCAACACCAGTTTTACCAGTCCTTTCAGCTTCCTTCACGACTTCATTTACCAGCATTGATCCATATCCCTTTAGCTTGTATGAGTTTGGGGATATCCAGATGCAGTGGATGAAAAGATAGTCTTTTGCATTAACTCCTCGCCATGCAAAAGCACCATCGGTGTATTCGATAAAACCAATGTTTTTATCTTTCTCATCTGAGTAGAGCTGTTTTATCTTAAGTCCGTTCTCAAAATTCTTTTTCAACCAGTCCTGTTTGATACGATATCCTTCATGTTTAGGATTTAAAAAACATTTCGCGGGATATTGGTCTATGTTTTTTTCATCGACATCGATGATCTTAACCGAGGCCATAGGTGACTGAACTTCTTCATTGTTGATAAATATTATTCATAAAAAAGGAAAATGGAAAAGGATTATTCCTGGATCGGTATCTGTATCTCTGTTTGTAGATCTTCTTCAGCTACCTCTGCAGGGTCGTTGAAATAGAGTTCTCTATTTGGAACCGTGAGTTTTATTCCTTTTTCCTCTGCATATTTGTACAGATATACATAGGTCTCATACAACTTTTGATATGATCCCTTGTGTAAATAGGATAGTACTTTTCCACCCGGATATGTTTTAACGTCCATTAAGTTATCCGGCATTGTCACCTTTCCTGAGATGGGTATCGCGCATTCAATATCTGCATCATTTTCTTTGTATTCTTCATCATAACATAAAGACATGATAGGTCCCGTAACGGTGACTGCTTTTTTATTTTCAGGTAATTGTAACGTAGCGCAAATCTTTCCAATAAGCTCACCTATCGTATGCTCAAAACTTCCAATTTTACGTATGCTTAACACTCTTATGTCTGGGATTTCTTTTATTGTTGGTTCTTTATGTATCATTTCCAATGCCTCTTGTTTATTTCTAAGCAGAAACAGTTCGATGTCAGCAAGTCGTTTTTTCTCTTTTCGAACCTCTTTTAACCGTTGTGAAAGGATATGTTCGATGAGATCTGTGTCATTGTTCTTTTCAGCTATAAGGAACCTTTTTATCTCATCAATATTAAAACCAAGGAGGCTGAGGGACTTTATCTTAAGACCAAGCTCAACTTGATTAATATTGTAATATCTATAACCGGTGAGCTCGTTTTTCTCCTGAGGGATCAGTAATTTCTTTTTGTCGTAGAGGCGCAATGCTTTTTGTGTTAACCGTGTCATCAGGGAAAACCTGCTAATTGGTATCTTATCCATCGACATTTCTGCTCACCCATCTGTATACAGGTTTCATTGTTTAAATGCAATTAGTTTAACCGGGGTAAAGGTTTATTTTGATTAAAAATATGAGCGACTAGAATTATGCTTCTCTTAATTCCTTCATGATCTCTTTTAATGTTAAGACCTTCGCAAATCCTCTTCGTAGCACCTTTAATTCTGCTTCGTGGAGATCTGGGAAATGAGCGGCGGTAACATCACTTCCAAAGATGACCTTGTAACCTTTTTCAAATGCTTGTCGTGCTGTCGTGGAACAACAATAATTGGTAAGCGTCCCACAGATGATAACGGTATCCTTTTCCATGTTCTTAAGAATACTATCTAGAGGTGTTTCATGAAATGCCCCATATGATGATTTATGGATGATGATATCATCTTTCTCTGGTGCAAAATCATGCCATATGGTCCCATCAATGAAATAGGGTGAAAGATCGATGTTTGATTCCGGAAATCGACTGGGCATTTGAAGTAAGTGTTTCGGTCGATCTAAGTAGCTATGTGTTTGTGAGTACACCGTGTAAATAACAGGGATTTCCTCTGAGCGGCAAAATTCGATTAGTTCCTTCATTATTGGCACTCGTTTGGTTGCTTCCGGTACCCAGAATGGGGACCAATGTGGTTTTACAAATTCATCCTGCATGTCAATGACGAGCAAAGCACAGCTTTTTTTGTCAACTGGGAACGTTGCTTTTCCCGCTTCATATCCTTTTCTTGCTAGATCAAGAACGTTATCTTCTGAATACTTTCCCTCGTTCATACTGTGTCACATAATGTATTCTTTTATAAGAAGATTACTTTAGGAGTTTCCAATTAGACAAAAGCTAATTAGAAAATAATTTAAAATTATTGATTGTTGATATTTTACGACATTCTTATTTGTAATTCATAACAAGATTCATTGTATTTAATCAAGGTGCCTGTTTCTTCAATAAACAATATAAATTCTTCATATTCCTCGTTTGAAATTAAAACATCTTTTCCATCAGCGATTATTATTTTTTCGATGAAGGACATATTTTCTAACTCATCTTCGGGTATGCTATAGAAATTATAATCATTACAGTCAAATACCTGTGCTCTTACATATCTTCCATTGGTCATATTTAGGACTGTAATAATTGAAATAATGATGATAACACATAAAAGCATAATCAGATAATTATGTATCTTTCTCATATTTTTCCCTCAAAATTAATGATAATATTTGAATGTCTATTTAATTATTTCCAATTAGACAAAAAATTCTGTCCAATTAGAAATACCCTACTTTGGGGAAGTTATCATTGTATACAAACTATAATGAAGGATGAAGGAATTACTTTTGAATCGTGGTGAAGAATATGGATATGAAAACTCGTGTTCTTATGATGGGAAATATACTCCTTGTCATACTGACGATCGCAGTTAATTCATTGGCGAACATTCTGCCGATAAATGGAAAATATACTGGTGACCTCTCAGATGCCATACCGAATCTTTTTGTACCAACTGGAATAACATTTGCGGTATGGGGTGCTATTTATGCACTGCTCATTGGTTTTGCCATGTATCAACTGCTTTCCATGAAGAAAAAAAGTGACATAGATACTGGTTTTGTCGATAAAATCGGAGTTTTTTTCATGTTGGGAAGCATAGGAAATATCATCTGGATTTTCCTTTGGCATTACGAATATGTGGCCTACTCTCTTTTAGCAATGATTCTTTTGTTCGTTTCCCTTCTCATGATCTATCTGAGATTGCAAATAGGTCTGCCAGAACCATCGATAAAGGAACGTATCTTTGTTCATCTCCCCATCAGTGTGTATCTTGGTTGGATAACCGTTGCAACAATAGCAAATGTTACAGCCGTCCTTGTAGTATCAAATGCTGGTGACCTTTTTCTGGGTGGGCAGCTGTGGACGATGCTTGTTATCGCGGTTGCAACATTGATAACATTGTTGATATTATACACTCGAAATGATATTGGATATGCTATAGTGATTATGTGGGCTCTTCTTGGTATAGCTATCAAAAGATTGGAAGTTGACCCGATATATGGTGTTCAATCTGGTATCGCAACTGTTGCAATCCTTTCGATAATCATCATCCTTGTCTTTTTGGTGGCTAGAAATGTGATCATTGGCGAGCCGATACGATTGTAGTTAGGTTACCTTGGTATCCTTCTTCTTTATTTTTCGAAAACAAGTCCTTTTTTTGTTTGGATTTTCATCGTAGGAAATAATGGTTTGAAGTCCGCTCGTTTGAATGTATCGTATTGTTTTTCTCCTCCATGCTCCTTGATGATCTTTGCACCTTTTTCCCGGAGTTTATTTGCATTGGCGTTGATGTTATCGATTGTACCCGGTGCGATCTTAAAAAGAAGTTTAAGGATGTAATCTAAGCCATAGGGAACAGATTCGGTCCAAAACATTGTTCCGGGTATTGCATTGAACCACACACCCAAGGCTTCCTCACCGAATCTTGTGATAGGAACACCCATAGCTGCTTGCCGATCTGGTGTGGGTGCCGTATTTGCAACCTCCCATTTCCCATTGATGAATACCTCAATATCTGCTTCCAATGAAAAGTATCCAAGGGCATCATACCATCGTTGCATTATGGGATCATAGAGCTCATCATAGGTTGCCTGTGTCTGTACTGCTGCAAACATCTTGTAACGAGTTTTAATACCTGCTGCACGGCAAAGGGCCACAAAGACATTGTTGATATGGATACAGGTACCCGTCCCCCTTTTCAATGTTTCAGGTATCTCATTCATCAAAGAGACCTCCAAGAGGAGATTTCTTTTTACCCATTCAAACGCAGCTTCGCAATACTCCCATTCTGATTTCTTGAATGCTCCCAGTTCATTGGATAATGCGATAACCTCTGGGCATCGATGATCACAAAATAATGTTGGTCGAAGATATTTTTCATTGGAGTCTGAGTATTTCATGGTTTTTTCATATGCTGGGAGCGTATATTTTTTGGATGGGCGTATGTATTCTTTCTTTGTTTTCTTACTGGAGCTTATCTTTTTGATATCTCTTATATTTGTAAAAAAGACCACCCCAAATGAAAGGAAGCCTTTGATAAGCATTCGAACAAATGTCTTAGGTGGAATGTATTGTTTCCCCTTCATCTCGCGAAGACTTGTCATGTCCTATCACCCGAAGTTCCGAACTTTTGATAAGATAATGATATTAGATATATTAAGGAGCATGTTTTATAAATCAGTTTCCCTGTATCCTATAGTATTTCACTTCACTCTTTTATGATATTAGATTTTAAGAAAAATCGCCTAAGGATTACAGGTATTTCATCTAACTGTTCATATTCGACCGTGGTGAGATGTGGCACCGTTTCTTTGGTGATACCTTGTATCATTGTTGAGAGTTGATTTTTCCAGTATTCTTTTTGATAGAGACAAAGGATTGGAATTGTTGGAAGTTTCATTCGTGGTCTTAGATACGCATGAGCTATTTCGATACCTGTTCCAAGACTAGGGGTTGATACTTCAAAAACTGCTGCGATGATATCCCCTTCGATGGCATCTATCATCTTATCTCGAACATAGATCCGTCTCTCTCTTCCTTTTGATGGTAAGGGCCCGATTGCTTGTTGTAGTTTTTCAATAGCCTCGTCATAGGTTGTTCCGGTGGTGTGCTCTGTGACAACAGTGAAACCGAAGCTTTTGATCGAGTTTATTATATGCTGATTTACCTCAGCGCGTTCTTTTCTATCAGTGGCACCTTGAATGGCTGATCCATAAAATACGTTCATTGTCTCATGGCTCATATAATGAATGAGTTAATAATGTTTATCTTAACCTTATTCATCTCATACTCACTCCAAGTTACATGAGTGATAAAACGATTAAGATTTGACTGATTTGGATGAAACGTGAACAATCCATTCATATGAGCAATAGTCTTCTTCTTAGAAGAGACATACCCGGCCATAAACTGTTTGAAATGAGTCAACTGATGTTCCTGATCAAAAAGATGAGTAAACTCAGTACTCATCTCCTCCACATAGGAAGGAAATTGAACAATTGGCAACTCCATCCATACATCCCAAGGAATGGTAAAGAGTTTTATGAACAAAAAGTTATGTATCTCAGGATTCTAAAACGCAAAAAACCAGTAATGAAAAATAAAGAGAAGAAAAGGGTTTTTTAGTACGGTTGCGGGAAAAGTTTCTCCACTTGGCCCATGACACTTTTCCGTACATTCTCAGTAGTAAATGTTTCTAGATGTCCGGGAACGGTGATAACTGGTATACCGTTTTCTTTAAGGTAGTTTATTGCGGGTACTGCTTTTTCTTGGAATTCGTTGAGTCGCGATTTTATTTTTTCCTCGGTATCATCAGATCGTTGGATGACCTCGACATTACATACCTCACATTTCCCATCTTTTGGTGGTTTGTAGGTGAGATGATAGACCTTGCCACATTTCGGACAGATTCGTCGTTGTACGGTTCGTTTGATGATACGTTCATCTGTGTTATCAACAAGAACGATAAAATCAATAGTTGAATCATGTTTTTTGATTAGATCCAGAAGGAAGACTGCTTGATCACGGGTCCGTGGATAACCATCAAGGATCTGTTTCTTAAAATCCTTCTGTGAAAACGCCGCTTCGAATAATGCGTTGGTGATACTATCCGGTACGAATAATCCTTGGTCCACGAAATATTTTGCTTTCAGACCTAGAATAATGTCCTTGTCATCTATTGCAATTTTTTTTGCAATTTCTTCATCCGGTATGAATGTGTCTTTTGAATCATCCCAGAAATCGGTGAGTGGTTTTGTATACCCGTAATTGTTAAATATCCCTAGGTATCTCCGGAAGATGTCACCTGTTGAAAGTTGCTCCAAGTTGAATTCTTCTTTGAGAACATCGATTCGTGGCTGTTTTCCGGCTCCGCTTTTTCCTGTGACTATGGCATTTGTAATGTCTTGAGATGGATTGTTTGACATGGAATGGTTGTAATTAGAAAATAGTATATAAATTAAAGGACGGGTTTCTGATTAACTTTGATTACTTTTTCGTCAAAATACATTCGTTGCATCGATGATAAACTGAATTCCAAAATAGATGAGGATAATGCCAAAGATGCTTAAGAGTGGGAGATACCATTTCATACCAACAATGTTCTTTCCTTTTTTTGATAGATATGAGATGCCGATGAGCCATACATAATCCATCCATACATGGCAGATGTACATGAATATGACCCCAAGAAATGATGCAAATTCAAGTGAGAGTAGGATGAGTTGTGCGCCGACAGTCAGCCACCATATGATGAAATAGGGGTTAAGACCAGCGAATATCATGCCGATGAAAAATAGATGACTTGTTTTTAGCTGCTGAGGGTGTTTTTCATCAATGTTTTGTTTTACTGCGTTACGTAATTGGAGTCCACCGAATAGGATAAGGGAGATACCTCCGACGATTCCGATTGTTTGTTTGACATGTGGTTCATTTGCAACAGTGAGGAGACCGAGGGTAAATAACATGATGAGACTGAATTCAATGACGGTGTGGGAAAGGGAGAACACAAGTCCTGTTTTTGCACCTGATCGGGCTCCGTGACTGATGGTTGCAAAAAATAATGGTCCTGGTGCAAGTGCTCCAGATGCAGTGACAAAAATCACTGTTATGATGAATTGGAAAATATCCATTGAAATAATGAAGGTGGTGTGCCTATTTCAAGCTTTGTTATCATGTGACAGAAGTCTCAAAGATACGGTATGATTTTTGTTTCATCCCTATGGTCTCATAGACATTGATGGCCGATGTATTTTCAGTATGAACATACAATCTAATAAGGTGGACCTTGTTTTCTTTTGCTAGTGTTTGGACTGTCTCATACAATTGTTTGAAAACACCTTTTTTTCGATGAGCCGGTGTAACAAAGACGCTTTGTATCCACCATATGGTTGAATCCCTCCAGTCACTCCATTCATAGGTGATCATAAGTTGTCCGATGATCTGGTTTTTCTCTTCTGCGACAAGATAGAATCCTTTTGTTTCATCGTTTATCAATGATTTCACTGCATTTTGAGCAACATTCTTGGGGAGTATCACTCCCTCGGATTCTTGAGCCATCTGGATATTATTGTCAGATATTGTTTTCATGTCCTCTATTGTTGCATGTCGAACATTCATGATACGATTTAATCCCCTTATGTATTTGCTATTTTATTCTTTGAATGCCATATCTACAAGAAGTTTCTTTCTCACGGTCATTGCTGTTTTTTTATCAGTTAAGAGTTCTACAAGTGTCAATGTGAACGGTATGGTTGTTGCGGGTCCTTTGCTTGTAATGATGTTTTCATCGATGACCACTATGTCGTTGGTATAGATTCCTGCTCCTTTTTTGAGTTCATCTTCCATACCTGGATAGATGGTGCAGTGCTTGTTTTTGAGCACACCTGCATCAGAGAGAACTGCTGGTGATGCACAGATGGCTGCAATAATTTTCTTTTGTTTCATCATCTCTTGTATAAGATGGATGACCTGTTCATTTGTTCGTAGGTTGATGTAACCGGGTGATCCACCAGGGAGAACAACAGCATCTAATGAGTCCGCTGTGAGGTCCTCGATGGTGAAATCAGGTGTTGTCGATATCATCCGTGCCCCGATGATCTCACCGGGTTCTGTTCCAGTGATTGGGGCATCTATATCTGCTCTTCTGAGGATATCAACGATACTGAATGCTTCTATCTCAGCAAAACCATGGGTAAAGAGTACTGCTACTTTTACCATATATTACCTCTCATGTTGTGAAGGAGTAGGTGGATAAAAAATCTTCTGGTGAAAAAAATTGTTGGATGATAAAAAAGAAAGAAGAGGATTTAAGGGGGGATAATGTGAATGTTAGTCTTCGCTTCCGGAACCAGAGGGGGCGTAATCATCAAAAGAGGTTCCCGAGGAACCGGATCTACCTCTGTGCCTTCCTTTTTCATAGACAACGGTTTGAGTGTTCTTTTGCTTCACCAAATCTTGGAGTTTTTGAGTGATGCTTTTCATGGCACTCCTTCCACATTTCACTATTACATATGTGGCATAGAAGTAATATTTAAATCTTGCTCTGATAGAATGTCAAAACGCTTAAAAAATCCGGCTATTATGATATTAAAAGGAAGAAATGAATGAAAGATAGTTAGAAAGAAAGGTGATTTAACGTAGTTTATAGGCCAATGTTAAATCCTGTACATATTCCGAACACTTGCGTAACCCCATATGCGTTGGGCTCGCTCATGTAGAGAAGCTCTCCATCTCGGAATCGAACGTTTTTCAACCCTGTTGCAACGCCTGAGTCTTTGAAGATCAAGCCTCGGTCATAGTACGCCAATAGGAGTACTTTTGCGCTTACCATGTTTCCTACTTTTTCTGGGTTGAGGACCAATCCTGCGACAAAGGTTAAACCTATGACGGATTGTGGTTCGATATCCTCTGCTACTATTGTTTCATCCTCTGTGAATTCTCCTGCAGCGAGGGGAATTGTGGAGAGTAGCATGATAATGAGGACTCCTCCAAATAGTTGTTTTTTCATTACTACACCTCATTTTTTTATATTAATAGTTGTTTTTTTATTTTAATAACTTTTCGATAAAATTTAAGTATTATCACGATTAAAACCAAAAAGTGAACCTCTTTATGGTAAAAAAGAGATAAAGAGAAGAAAAAGATTATGTTAGATTCTCTGCTATGAACAGTGCTGAGCAGCTTATTTTGATATGCAGTGTGCTTTCATCTGGACTTATTGGGATGTAATCACCAAAGAATCCGATGATCTGAAGTGCGGATTCCCTGATCCCTCGTGTTCCCGGAGTAGGCCTCCGCCTTCTTTGTCATATATAGCGAGTTCCGATGATTCGTCAAAGACGATATGCCAATAGGATACAAACGCGAGATCGTTTCTGAAGGGTCTGAACCAGGATAATTTCCACATGTTAGAGCCAATGGCCCGGGGCCAATCAACAGTTGATAGATCTCCATCTGCTTCGATGTAACAACTTATGATCGTGTTTGGTTGAGCATCTTTTGGTGTCATTTGTGGAGTTTATGCTGCAGTTGAAAAAGGTATTGCTGGTGTTATGAGTAAAAGAATAGCGAAAATTGTTAATAATTTTAATTTCATGCAGTATTCCTCCAATAATAAAATTGATACCGTATATACAAATAATGTGTCGTGTAACCTCCTAAACTCCCGAAATTTGTAACTCTAAAATTACCTATCTAATCTCAAGATCACTGCATCATCTTTGTCCAATTTAAAGACGATTAACTTTTTACTACCTAGAAAAGCTCCCAGTTTATCTCTTATCCAACATCTCTCAAGGTTGTGAAATATTAGTCAAGAACATATTTCAATCAATCCTGAACGATCTCATTGTTTTAGACACTCTGCATAGGCTGCTCACCTAATATTTTGGATGAGTTATCCCAACTCAAACTATGGAGTTTTAGCTGTTACATGACAAATAATGCTATTGAAAATTTGAACAATTGGCAACTTGTTATATGGATTTTTTATTTTTTTACAATTTTTGTTCTAACGAAAGAATAAAGCATTATACTCCCATTATGGTTTTTTATCATGAACGGGGCGTATCTCTTACTTATGGAATTATCTTGCGAAAAGAGTATTCAGATTGGCAGGAAACGCTCATTTGTTTTTCCACCCGGCTGGTATATCTATGTTGGTTCAGCGATGAATGGGATCGAACAGCGGGTCAGAAGACATTTTTCCTCTGAAAAGAAGATACATTGGCATATCGATTATTTCCTTCAACATGCTCAAATACAAGAGGCATATTATAAAGAGTCGAAGCAGAAAGAGGAATGTGATATTGCACGGATTTTCATTAGGTTATTTCGAGGTTTTTCAGGTTTTGGCTGTACTGATTGCTCCTGTGAGAGTCATCTATTCCATGGGCCAAAAAAAGAATTACATGAACATATCGATCGACTTGGTTTTTTCCGTTTTAGCAATGATATGTGATGAAAACACTTTATATATTATTTAGGTATCTATGAGTGTGGGAGATATATGTTTGCTGGGGTCTATACAATGATAGATGACATGGCAGATGCGAGAAAAATCGCTCATGCACTTGTTGAGGAGCAGATATGTGCCTGTGTCAATATTTTTCAGGGTGTGGAATCGGTGTATAAATGGATGGGGAAGGTGGAAACATCCCAAGAGATTTCACTTCTAGCAAAGACCACTGAAGAGAATGTGAAAAAGGCGATCGAACGGATCAAAGAACTCCATACGTATGATGTTCCATCCATCGCGGTCTTTCCAATCGTAGGTGGTTCAAAAGAGTATCTTGATTATATAGATAGAGAGACAGCATGAAAGCGGTGTGTTTGGTTTCCAGTGGTATTGATTCTCCGGTCGCAGCGTATCTTGTTTCTTTGTATGTCGATGAGATCTTGTTGTTGCATGTTGACACAGGTCATTTTTCCACGGGTGATCATATCTCTACCTTTCGTTCCTTGGCGGAGTTGATACGGGAAAAGGTATCATGTCGGATACGAACGGGGATTGTTCCTCATGCGGATGCATTGAGCGCGTTTCGTGACCATTCTGAATTGAGATATACCTGCGTGTTTTGTAAACGGATGATGGTGCGATATGCGGATGCGATTGCATTACTACAAGGTGCTGATATGATCGTGATGGGTGACTCCCTTGGCCAGGTTGCATCACAAACACTTCAGAATATCAATGTTGTCGATTCAGTATCAACGGTGCCTATTATTAGGCCATTGATCGGGTTTGATAAGCAAGAGATTGTTGAGATCGCTAAAAAGGTCGGATCGTTCGATCTCTCGACAAGGGATGGTGGAAAATGTCTTGCGGTCCCTTCGAAACCTTCAACCCGTGCTCGAAAAGAGATACTTGAGGAGATTGAAAAGAACCTTGATATTTCAGGGTTGGTTGAGGGTGCGATTTCGCAGGTTGTTTGGAAGGAGATTTAAGTCAGGTTGAATAGTTTTTATGACCTTTGCCATAGTTTTAAATATGGTCTTTTACATGCACGTTTTGGTGGTTGTGGGGAGCAATATTTCACGTTGAAATCACCCTGTTTTTTAGTAGGATGCAAAGCTTTAATAACCCCCAATTACATACTATATAGTGTAGTGAAATAAATATAAAACACAATATGTTGTATATCTTGTGTGAGGATTGTGGTAGGGATGCAATGCCCATACTGTCATCATGAAAATACAAAGGTCACCGACTCTCGGGACACCGGTGTTTTTTCAATCCGGCGACGTCGTGAATGTCTCGACTGCCACCGTCGGTTCACAACCTATGAACATATTGAAATGAGCCCTATCTACATCATAAAAAAAGATGGAAGAAGAGAGAAATTTGAAAAAAATAAGATGAAACACGGTGTGATGAAAGCATTGGAAAAAAGACCCGTAAGCCATGAACAGATTGAAACACTCCTTGACAATGTCGAAGAAAAAGTCCGACGCAATGGAAAAGAGGAGATCCAAAGCACCCTCGTGGGTGAATATGTCATGGATGAACTCAAAGCACTCGATC
>CAYPIF010000013.1:0-37082 GCA_964410735.1 uncultured Thermoplasmatales archaeon | reverse complement strand
AACATATGTTTTGTTATCGGAAACTCGAGGCTTTTTTGAATATGAAATACCATTTTTAGCGCAAAATATTGTGATAAGTTTGAATTCTCAGACAGGCTCTTATGTTACTTTTTTTCATAATATTCTTAAGTGATTATGCGTTAGCACCATTGGGGTTTTTATGACATCTCGACCGACATATGATGAATACTTTATGATGATGGCCTATTTAGCCGCCAGTCGAAGTACTTGTACTAGAAGGCATGTCGGTGCAGTTCTTGTCAAAGATAAACATGTTTTGAGCACGGGGTATAATGGTCCTCCAAAAGGTTTGAGACATTGCGACGAAACAGGATGTTTGCGTGAACAGTTGGGTATCCCTTCAGGCGAGCGGCATGAGATCTGTCGAGGTCTTCATGCAGAACAGAATGCGATTATCCAAGCAGCTGTCTTTGGTGTTTCCATCAAAGGATCAATGATATATGTTACTAACACACCTTGTGTTGTCTGTGCAAAGATGTTGATCAACGCAGGGGTCGTCGAGATCGTGTATGATGGTGATTATCCTGATGATTTAGCACGGGAAATACTTGCTGAAAGCGATATGAAACTACGTCAATTTCATTTGGAAAAAAAGATTGATTTTTTGGAAAATCACTTCTAAAATTTGAAAAATAAGAAAAATATAAATACTGACTTATGATTGTCATTTTTTGTTGAGGAGAGTGGATAATGAAACGCAAGCGATCCCTAGTTCTTGATGAAAATGATGAGCGGGCTGTTGAGCTTTTCTCAGACCTTGGTATGCCCAGGAATCTTGCAAAGACATTGATCTATATTTCACAGTGTGATGAGTGCCGATCTGCTGATGTTGAGCAAGGTGCGAATCTACGACAACCAGAAGTAAGTGTTGCAATGCAGGAGCTCCGTAAGCGAGGTTGGGCTAAAAAACGAGATCTGAAGAAGAAAGGAAAAGGTCGTCCGGTCCATGTCTATAAACTGACGAAACCTTTACCTGATATCCTTGAGACATTTGAAAAGGAAAAGATGAAACAAGTTCAGGATATCAAGGTCAATCTTGAAAGTTTGCAAGAGCTCATCAAGGAATATAAGGAATAACATCCTCTTTCTTATTTTCATCAAGCTATACAAACAGAGGTTTTATTCTGAACGTTATATAGTGTTATTGTTAAATCTGGTGAGTATATGATGATAAAATCAAGGATCCAACGAATCTTTTCATATTGCAACCCTGCCCCTGAAGCAATTATTATTAAAAACGGTTCAGAACCATCACTTGATAAAATGTTCTTCTATGCGACCGGTCTTATGGATGGTCTTTTTGAAGGATGCGCTGCGGTTCTCTTTCCAGATGGGTCGTTTCATCTTATCGTATCAAGTCTTGAGGCGGATATCGCCCAAAAGGTCACATCAAATATTCTAGTGTACGGTAGCTCCAAAGAATTCTTTACTCATCTGAGAACAGTGATAAACAAATGTAAAAATATCGGTATATCCTATAGCTCAGTATCCCATGCCGAGGCGCTTAACCTTGCAAAACAATTTTCCAATGTTCATTTTCAAGATGTTTCCAACGCTTTTGTCTCAGCCCGAATGAAAAAGGATGCTGATGAAATCGCATATATCCAAAAGGCATGTGCCATCGCGGATAAGGTCATGGACTCGATACCTGAGCTGGTTCATAATGGTATGACAGAGACCGAGCTTGCATCTGAAATAAACTATCATCTTCAAAAATATGGCGCAAAATCCCCTGCGTTTGAAACAATATCAAGTTTTGGAGCTAATACAGCGTTACCGCATTATAGTCATGGGGAGAAACGGTTAGAAAACGGTGATTTCATTGTCTGTGATTTTGGAGCATGCTACAACATGTATAACTCAGATATGACAAGGACCTTTGTGCTTGGGTCTGCAAACTATCAGCAGAAACGTATGTATGAAACCGTGTTAACTGCTCAACAAACAGGTATCGGGTTGGTACATGCAGGTGCGATTGCTAAAGAGGTCCATCAGCAGGTGTTTGATATCATCGAAAAAACAGAATTTGCTGGTCGTTTCATTCATTCAACAGGGCATTCCCTTGGCATATATGTCCATGATGGTGGTGTTGGTTTTCATTCTCAAAGTCTTCTTTCCCTTGAACCGGGAATGGTTCTCACTGTTGAACCGGGTGTCTATCTTCCGGGTATTGGTGGTGTTCGTATTGAGGATGATATCCTTGTTGAACCCATGGGTTGTACGGTTCTTACTAGATCTCCTCGTGAACTCATTGAGATCTAAGGGTAAACACAGGGGGGTTTTTGTTTTTTTTTCTTTTCCATTAGGTTTTTATGATGTCATGGATTACTGCTTGTGGTTGATGTTTATGAATTGGTTTGACGAAGTGAAATATATTCAACAACAAGCAAAAGACAATAATACCTTTTTCTCGGATTCTCTTCCAATGATCGCTAGTGAAAACGTTCTCTCACCTTATTGTAGGGAGATGCTTATCTCTGATTTCCATGGCAGGTATGCCGAGGGTACTCCAGGTCATCGGTATTATGAGGGATGCCATTATTTTGATAACGTTGAAACAAAGGCGATTGAGCTTGCAAAAAAATTGTTCAATTGTCATTATGCGGATGTGAGACCAACTGCAGGGACCACGGCGAACATGGCCATTCTAAAGGCGTTGATTAAACCTGGTGAGACCGCAACAGTGCTTGATCTTGCTAATGGTGCGCATATCTCATTTGGCAAATGGGGTGCTGCAGCGGTCCGTGGTATCAACCTTGTTTCATATCCATTCAATGATGAGGAGATGAACATTGATGTGGATGGAGCAGTGAAACTTATTAAGAAGGTGAAGCCGAAACTTGCGTTGAACGGTCGGTCGGTATTTTTGTTCCCCAGTCCTATTAAAGAGCTTGCGGAAGCTGCTCATGATGTTGGTGCATATTTGGTGTATGATGCTGCGCATGTCCTTGGACTTATCGCAGGTAAACAATTCCAAGATCCTTTACATGAAGGTGCGGATGTGATGAGTGGAAGTACACATAAGACACTTCCAGGCCCACAAGGTGGCATGATCCTTTCAGATCATAAGGGTGATACACCAGAGGATAAATCATTTTTGAATAAGATCAATTATGGTGTGTTCCCTGGAGTGACCTCATCATATCATTTACATCATGTTGCCGCAAAGGGTATTGCGTATGCTGAGCATTTGGAGTTTGGTGAGGCGTATGCAAAACAGACGATAAAGAATGCTCAGGCTCTTGCTCAATCACTTCATGAAGAGGGTTTCAATGTTTTTGGTGAGAAACTTGGCTTTACCAAATCACATCAGGTCCTGGTGAACATCGGCCCAGGCAAAGGAAAAGATGCTGCGAAATCTCTTGAGGCTGCTGGGATTGTCACCAATATGAACACGGTTCCAGGTGATACAGATCCATTGAATCCTTCAGGACTTCGACTGGGAACTCCAGAGCTGACTCGTATAGGTATGAAAGAATCAGAAATGAAGGATATTGCAATCTTTTACAAACGGGTCATCTTAGACAAGGAGAAACCAGCTGCCATTAAGAAGGATATCAAGGAATTTAGAAAAGAATATCAGACATTACATTATTGTTTCAAGGATGATTTTAGAGGATATGATTATCATTCTCTTGTGAAATGATGATATGTTTATCGCACTAACGGGGACCCCCGGGACAGGGAAGACATCAATCGCGGAGCAATTACGTTCCGAAGGTTTTACAGTTGTAGATATCCAGCGATTAGCAATAGATGAAAACATTACAGAGGGAATGGATAGTGAACGGAATTCCATTATCCTTGACCCTGATCTGTTGGACAAAATGGTCAGTGAAAGGTATCATAAAACTGATGACATCATCTTTGAGAGTCATCTCTCCCATTTGCTTTTTTCGATGGACAAGGTGATTGTTCTTCGTTGTAGACCGGATGTATTAAAAGATCGATTGGCTAAGAAAGATTGGTTGAAAAAGAAGGTATCGGAGAATCTTGAGGCGGAGATCATCGACGTTGTTTTATGTGAGGCAGTGGAAGAACATGGGAAAGATATTGTCTTTGAATTAGATACGACGATGCTATCGGTTGAAGAGTGCGCTACGATAATTAAAGATTTAATTTCCTCTGGTTTTTCGATGACTGAAAGACTCAGGGTCGGGCAGATCGATTGGAGTGAGTTTGCTCTTAATGATTTTTTAAAGGAGATATGAAGAATATGGTCCTTGATTCCAAGCGTGATACGGTTGATCCAGTCCTTTCATTCGTTGCTCATCGTTTTAAATCTCTCCCTGCAAATGTGATAAGCTGGTTGGCTTTTGTTTTCTCAGTTGCTGCTGGTTTCTTTTTTTATATCTCCAGTCCAGAAAATGAACTGTTGAGCTATTATCTGTTCTTCGCATCATTTTTTATTTTTCTTAACGGGTTATTTGATGCAGTGGATGGAAAGATTGCGAAGTTAACAAAGACCACATCGGATAAGGGTGATTTTCTTGACCATGCGTTGGACCGGTATGCTGATGTGTTCATTGTTGGTGGTTTGGCTTTGAGTGCATGGTGTGACATCAAAATTGGTTTTTTTGCGATAATCGGGATGCTTCTCACAAGTTATATGGGTACTCAAGCTCAAGCAGTGGGATACAAAAGAGTATATGCTGGTCTGCTGGGACGAGCGGATCGATTGGTGCTTCTCATGATTACACCTATTTTACAGCATATTTTATTGAGAACGGATATAGCTCGGCCATTTGGTTTTTCTTTACTTGAATGGTGTATGATTTATATTGCTATTGTTGGAAATCTTACATCGGTTCAACGTTTTGTTCAAACATTACGTTTTTTTTCTTCCAAAAATGATAAGAATTAAAAAGATTAGTTTATGATGATAAATGGGCAAAATATCATTCCTTGAGCTGTTTTTGTAACCTGCTCTGCATTACTTGCTATAGCACTTGCTGCTATCGTTATTGAAACGAAACCAACGAGAAATCCTGCTTCTCATGAGCGTTCTGGTTTAATTGCATTTGCTTCGAGGCTCGTACCACAGACATCGCATCCTTCACAGATATGAAAGAGCTCTATTGAGTTTAGGACACCACCAGTAACCAATGTTGTTGAGGATATTTCATATGCGGCTTCTGTTCCAATGTTTTTTATTTCGATAGTAACCGTCCAAATCCACCTCCGATAGTTGTGATTTCAAGTTCAGTTTCATTTTCAGGGTAAGCAGTTATCACACTTGACATCAAAAGAAATCCCAGCAGCACCGTTAAACCAATCGATAGATTTGTTTTATTATTCATGTATTTGTCCCCTTAATTCTCTATAAATTAACAATTGTTATTTATATAAATATTATGAAAATATATAAAATTGTCCGTAATGCTATCGAAAATGATAATGTAAAAAAATAGAAAAAAATGGTGGAATTAGTTTTTCCTACGAGAGCGAAATTGTTTTTCTCGTTCTCTCATTTCCTTAATTCGCTTTTCTACGTGGTTCTGATATGTGGTCGTAGTAGTCATAAGATACACCATTTTTAAACACATCGGCATAGAATTTCCCTATATAAACATATGGATTTATAAAAAACAACGACAAATACCAATGCACAAACTAAGAAGTTTATAGATGACGAATGACAAAAAGCTTCACACACAATATCAATACAAGAAAATAGCTAAGAAGAATCATCATCGCTGAATAAAAGAAATCAATGAAGAAAACAAGTACAATTGAAAGAGTGCTGAATAATGTTATCAAGCCTACAATAATTCGTAGCTTTGTAAGCACATCAAAACGAGTTGAAAACAATGAAACATCAAACAAACTTGATATCTGCCCTTTAACATCCATATGATTTTTGATCATAGCTCTAAAGCTCATATTATGGACATAAATAGTTTATTGAACAATCGATACCCATACATCTAAAAAAAAATCAAGGACAATAAAAAACTATGCACCCATAAAGTGATTTTTATCAAATAGAATTCTAACACATACCTCAAGACATTACAATAGTATACGTTTTTTAGAATATCTTTTAAGATGTAAATCAATATGAAATCAGGAGAAACATCATGAAAACAATAGGTCTAATAGGTGGTACAACCTGGGTTTCTACAGTAGAATATTACCGAATTATCAATGAAATGATACAAAGAAAATTAGGAAAAACCCATTCCGCTCATTGTATCATCTATTCAATTGATTTTGAGGAAATAATCCAGAAGCATCTAGATGAATGGGACGCGATAGCTGATTCCTTTACTAATATCGCAAAGAAATTAGAAAAAGCAGGCTGCGATTTTGTTGCTTTATGCGCAAACACAACTCATAAAATCGCAGAGGATATTCAAAAGAATATCGATATACCTCTGCTTCACATTGTTGATGCTACTGCAAAGACAATCATTCACGAAAAGATAAATTGCATTGGCTTGTTAGGTACAAAGTATACAATGGGAGAAAAATTTTATAGACAACGTTTAAAGGAGAAATTTGACATTGATACGATTGTCCCAGATACTAAGGATCAATCGATAATCCATGAAATAATATTCAGAGAGCTTGCCTACGAGATAAAGAAAGAAACCTCAAAGAAAAAATATATTGATATAATCAATAGAATGGTTGATAATGGAGCTGAAGGAATCATCCTTGGTTGCACCGAGATACCTGTGCTCATCAATCAAGAAGACCTTGATATTCCATTGTTCGATACAACAAAGATTCATGCAGAAGCAATTGCAGAATATGCCCTTGAACGCCCTCAGAAGTAACAAAATCCCTCTGTATATACAAAACAATTTGAGAATGAGTATCTCACAATCTTATCCTCTAAAAAATAATACCTTTTCGATTATACTTTTACTATGATATTTAAATAATTATAGATCTAATAAAAGTGATACTAAACCATAGTTCCTAGCAAAGAACATTATATGAATGAGGCTTCAATCCAACCTCTTGTAAAACCATATCCCACAATAAACCCACGCCACTGACCATAATATGTTTGTGTATCCTCATCATATCGTGAGAACAATCCCACGATATTAATGACACGAGTATTCATCACAGATTGAATGAAAAAGGTATTCCTTGTGAATAATCCTTGAAAACGAAATGTTCGTTCATTACTGATAAAAATTGCTGTTCCAACAATAACATGTCCGTCTCTAAGATTTCGAGGATTGCCATTTAATTCAATCTGAGCGTCTCTATAATCGCTAATCCCAAGTTCAGCATGAAATGATGCACGATCCGTTATTATCTGGCTGTATACACCAGTTGGTATAATGCTCATAAAAATAAAAAGTGCTGTAATGAACAAACCCCAGTATCTTTTCATACTCATCTCCAATTATATTGATTGAGTTTACATAATATAAACATATCGGCCATATTTAATCATAAATCGAGAGAAAATCTCAAACATTCCGTTTCTAACCCAATCCGATTTGTAAAAAATATGAAAATATATTTCTAATTGAGTATAATATTAAAAAATACATAATATCAGAATTCCTATCTGAAAAAAAATCCTCTTTTACTTATATATCATACCCGAAAATTCGTAAAATCACAAAAGATAAAACGAAGATATGCTAATCACTTTTCTCATTGTTTTGCTATATGTTTATATAGTAAGTTATTCTTTAAAAGTATTGAAAATAATTTACAGGGGACATAATGAAAAAAACATTTATCACCATTAGTTTTATCAGTTTATTAATTATGATGCCTATTGGGCTCAGCAATTGTGGATGTGATGACGAAGATTTCTCAAGTATGTCAGAAAAACATGAGGATACATGGATTTCTGATACAGACATCATAAATATGCAAAAACAAGGTGTTAAAGAAGGATGGACGTTTAATGTTAGTAAAAACCCAGCAACCGAAAGATCCTTTTCTGAACTCTGTGGTCTTGTCGAACCGGATGACTGGAAATCAGATGCAACATTTGATCCCTGCCTCCCAACAGGTGTATTACCCGCCCATTTTGATTGGCGTGAACTTGGAGGATGCACACCAATAAAAGACCAAGGTGGATGCGGGAGCTGCTGGGCATTTGGAACGATAGCGCCTCTTGAATGTAACATTCTTATCAAAGATAATAATCTTGTTGATCTATCAGAACAATGGCTCGTCAGCTGTAATCAAAACAATTGGGGTTGTAGTGGTGGCTGGTGGTCACATTCCTATTTTCATTGGAAATTTGATAAATTCAACGGAAATGGTGCAGTTCTAGAAGATGATTTTTCCTATGTCGCCCATGATGTCGCCTGCAATGGTCCATATGAACATCCGTACACGATTGATTCATGGCACTACGTTGGATTCTCTATGGGGACTGCGAAAAACGATGCGATCAAACAAGCAATTATGACATACGGTCCTGTATCCGCCGCCTGCGCCGTCACTGAAGCATTTGCAGCATATTCTGGCGGAATATTTAACCAAAATGATGAGGATGCTAACATCAACCATGCGGTAGCACTTGTTGGATGGGATGATAACCAAGGGACAAATGGAATATGGATCCTACGAAACTCTTGGGGTACTGGATGGGGTGAAGAAGGATATATGCGTATTGAATACGATGTATGTAAAGTGGGATACTCTGCTTGCTATGTTGATTATCCTGCAAGAAACAAAATTGAAATCAATGGTGGATTAATCGGAGCTTCAGTAGGTTTCAAAAATATTTGGAATACAACTACAACAGATATTGATTGGAAGATCACACTTAATGGTGGTACTTTTGAAGAGATAAGTAAGGATCATTTTGGGACGATAATATCCATTGATCCTAAAGAAACGGTAACCAAACGTATCTCCTGTTTTGGATTTGGTCCCATTGACATAACAGTTACCGCAATTCCAAAAAACTCAGGTAAGTTTGCGAAACATGCTGACGGATTTCTCCTTGGATCCATTGTTCTTATAACTCAAAATCAATAAACGGATCATAGAGGATAATTAAATATAATTCATCTATAGATCCAATTCATGCTTATGACAGGGCACTTCATTGATAACAAAAATTTTTAAAGGGTATCTTTATGCCTCCTGCTATGGTAGAAGAAACTAATCCAAAGGAAAAAAAACAATCACCTTATACTTTTGAGGATGCAATGAATATCGCTGATGATATTTTCAAAATGCAGAAAGAAAAAGAATATCATCCCGGTGCATTCATTCATGGACTGGTGATAACTCTTGAGGCAACTCAACAGACCTATAATGTGCCCCCACAACAAATGGCAGAGGTAAAAAGGAGCGCTCGCAGGTACATACAAGAGATCAATGAACTCATGGCATCTGAGCAAAAAGAAAACAAATAGGCCAAAAAAGGGTTATTGAATTTTTCTTCATCACATCTGAAACAGACTGTTATCTGCGATATGCTCATTATGACGTTGTCGGAAGAGATAATCGAACAACCATGAATTATATCTCACAAGATATTCAGCTTGTGGGATTTCACCTTGTTTATCATAATATTGAACCCATTCCTTCCAGAGAGGTTTTTGCTCTTCCATCAATAATTTGACCTCATCCTTATAGCGCTTATACTGATTGATAAGAGAAACGAATGTATCAAAGGATCTCTCTATCCCCTGATGGTATCCTTCATCGAATGAGTTGTTTTTGCTCACTTTTGACAGTGATTGTACTTGTTTTTCTATTTGGTGTCTTTTTTGTTGCAACGGTTCAAGTTTCATCGATTTTTCACCTATAACGTTTAACAGAACGATTGTACATGTCCATTCTAGTTTCACTAATATAAAAAAGATAAACTAGAAACAATATATGTTAATTCATCACACCTTTATAAGCATTTTCTTAAATCCAGGATTAATAGTAACAATTAACGGAGTTATTCGGTGACCATCTACATCCCCTAAGTTGATTTTCAATCTTGATGTCTGCGTCCGAACCAACCTTTCTGCTCTGTGGGTTCTTTTGGCCGTATTAGAAGATTATCAATCTCCTCAGCAATCTGATCATGATGAACCTCTGGAACATCATGAGGTATCGCATCTTCAGGTTTACTCGCATAAATTCGATCTATCAATTTCTTAATTTCAGCTGATTCAATATGTTCGAGATAGGGCTCTTCACCGCTCATTGAGTCCACCACCACAGATTGTTAACAGATTCGGTTTTAAAAACCCTCTGTTTTTCTTTAAAACTCATAATATTTATCGATACCAGGTCTCTATAGACTCATGGATAATGGATGAAGCGGTCTTTAACACAGCATCATCAACATTGCCAAAGGACGCCCGAGCAATGGCAAGAGGTATCCTTCGTATGTAATCAGCCATTCGTAAATCCCTTCGTAAATTCGTGGAATAATATTTCTCAACGATCTGATTCATTTCCTCTAGATATGTTTGAATCATTTCCTCTGACGCAGTTATCTCAGGTGTGTGTCTACGAGCCAGCCGTACCCACTGGTCATAATACTCATGGTTCTCCTCAAGCTCGCCTTTTCCCCAAAATTTCTTTTGGAACAAGTTCAACCGTTCCTCTGTACCAATGTTCTGAACCCTCACGATGAGCGCACAGCGACTTACAAGAAGCGGTGAGAGACCAATATCCTTAACAGCATTTTGCCCAAAAACCTTGGTCTTTGGGTTTGCAAACGCGATCATGACAAATTGACTTTCAATGTCCTGATGAACCTTAGCTGAATGAACACTACATTTTCCATTTGAAAGCAGCTCGTAGGTATATTCAATATCATCGTGTGGTATCTTATCAAACTCATCTACAAGGACGATCTTTTGATTCGAATGGGGAAGTGCACCTAGATCACCGGTCGCAAGGTTACAGACAAGACCGGACCTGGTTGTGTTTGCCCCTATATTAGTGATATCGGAGAATTGTTCACTGATGATCTCTTTGGCCATTGTCTTACTGCTCCCTGGTTCACCAATGATTAATGAATGGATCGGTTCTCTGAATGTTGAAAACATACTTGTGACAATGACCTTTTTCATGATGTCATTGCCATGTATCTCCTGAAAGACATTCTTCCAGAAACCCTCAAAACCTCTTTCTTTTGCAAAGGAGATAAGGTCTTCCTCAGGAAGCGTGATACCAATCTTTTGTTTCTCCTCTTCCTTTTTTGACTCTAGTATTTCTTCTAACGCCTGTGCCTTGCGAAGAACCTTGTTAAAACCTGTGGACTTTCTTTTTAATCGTAATATGTTACCTTCGACCTCAAGTGACGTTGTACCCCATCCAGCAACATAGACATCAAGAGCATTTAACACAGATTTCCGGGTTGCTCTATCGGTTTGAAGGACCTCAATTTCTAGTTCATCCTCATCCTTTATTTTTATGGATATTACATTATCATTGAAAAGGATGTTTCTGGCTCGTTGAATAAGTTGATTTCCTTTACTGGGGCCCATACCCAAGGTCTGAACTGACATGACCGCAAGTTGTTTAATGGTAGTTATACCCATACTTTCAAGCTTTTTCCTATCTGATGGTATAACTCCGATTTTAGTAAGATCGTCCTGCATACTGTTTCACTCGAGCCGAGGCATATGAGATATACTCTTTAAAACTTATCTACCTGTTCGTCGATTGAGATGCGCAAATTCATTAAACGATCTACACATGTGTGAGTTGGTAATAACTTGAATGATAAACTGATAAAACAGGCGATCATTGTTTCATTACATGATGATATCACTGAAATATCCGATTTGGTCCGCTCACTTGATTACTTGATCATAGGTACATTCATCCAGCATAGACCATTTCCGGATGTTGCTAGTTACATTGGTTCAGGAAAATTAGAGGAGATAAAAGATTTTTTAGAACAAAGTGACCCAGATATTGATGTGGTCGTTATTGATGGCGAACTGAAACCATCTCAATGGTTCCTCCTAGAAAAGGAACTAGGATGCATGGTATATGATCGTATTCGTTTGATCCTTGAAATATTTAAGGATAGAGCTGAAAGAAAGGAGGCTCGTCTGCAAGTTCGTCTTGCTGAACTTGAGTATGAGAAACCATTTGTACGAGAATTGATCCATAGAGCTCGAAGCGGTGAGCATCCAGGTCTTATGGCTGGTGGGGAGTATCAGGTAGATGATTATTATGAGATGATCAAGAAACAGATGAAACATATCCGTGAGAACCTTAAAAAAATCGAGAATGACCGGAATGTACAACGTCAACATCGACATAAAAGCGGGTTTTATCTTATCTCATTAGCAGGCTATACCAATGCAGGAAAAAGTAGTCTATTAAACACGTTATCTGATGATAAAATTACAGTGGAAGATCGATTATTCTCAACTCTATCAACAACTACCCGAAGGGTTGAGACAAAGCATATACCCATTCTTCTTACTGATACGGTTGGTTTCATTCAACGGTTGCCATCATGGATAATCGACGCGTTCCATTCCACTCTTGAGGAAATCCAGCAGGCCGATATTGTTTTATTGGTCATTGATGGAAGTGATCCGGTGACCATTTTTCAAGAGAAACTAGAGACATCATTAAAAGAACTGACGAACCTTGAGGTCACTGCTCCAATTCTTGTTGTAATAAATAAGATTGACCTTTTATCAAAAGAGGATGTAAAAGAAAAGATCCGCTTATTAAGCTATAATGATGAACTTAAAGAGAGCATGATCATCCCTGTTTCCATTAAAGAAGGTCATAATATTGATCTGCTGCTCGAACGTATCTATCGGTATCTCCCCTCCTTGCACCGTCTTAAATGCATTCTACCTAACAACAAAGAGGTACAATCATTTATCTCCTATCTTCACTCAAAGACAAATGTTGTCTCCATAGATTATGGCAAACAAGTGGAGATCATCCTTGACTGTAACCCAAAAATTCATGATAAAATAGCATCAGAATGCAAAAAAATTCTTGGGACTGTAGAAGAGCTAGATCCATTCAAATAAAAAATGAAATGACGTATAAAACATCATAATTATTTTTTAGGAGGTTTTTCTTCTACCTCAGCCTCTTCAAAATAAATGATTTCATATTTGAACAGGATGAATATAATTACAGCAATGACTATCACGGCACCTATACCAATAATAAGGAGCCAAGGAGTCTCACCGTCATCTTCTTCTTTTGGTTCATAGGTTGTAACCTGGCCTGAAACCGGGTCATACACATAATCCCAAACACCATCATCATTGACATCAATCAAAAAGGTCCCATCCGTATTTTTTTTCATTGGAATGGCTTTTTGTGTTGTTTCATTATAGAATTCATCAGGTGTCCCATCACCATCAGTATCAATGAGAGTACCTGAATCTACCGTTGTAGTTGTTGGATCGTAAATCGTAACAATGGTTGATTTTGAGCTTTCTTCACCTCTATTATCCCTCACGGTTAAGGTTACAGTATAATCCCCTTCTTTTGAATAGGTATGTTCAGGACTATAGATATCCTCACCTTCAATTACCGATCCATCATCAAAGTTCCAAATATAATAAATTAGAAGTCCATCAGGATCATATGAATCACCAATGGAAAAACTTAAAGAACGATTAGTAAGCCCTTTTGTTGGAATATCTGGATCAGCAATAGGTTTGATATTTTGAATTGTTGACTCAGTGATATATGCTTTTGTGGTATCTGTACCCTGAGCCCCATCATTATCTGTAACAGTAAGAGTAATCGTATAGTTACCTTGAGCAGTATATGTATGGGTTATTGTACTTCCACTTTTTGTTGTTCCATCACCCAGATCCCATTCATAGGAGGTTATCTCACCATCAGAATCGGTACTGCCAGTTCCTGAAAAAGTGATCGGTGTATTAACAGATCTTGTATATGGTCCGCCTGCATCAGCGACAGGTGCTTGATTTGTTGGAGTAGTGCCGCCACCACCTGAACTTCCTCCTTGATAGGTCAGAGTGATATCAGCAACATCCGTGTAATTACCTGTTACTGTTCCGGATCCACTACCTTCATAATTCCCCGATGTAATCGTAACAGTAAAAGAGGTTCCTTCGGTCCAATTTTGACCGGGGTCACCAACATCCACCTGCCAATATCCTGGATTCCAACCCCCTGCAGGCCCAACGGTTGTGGTACGAGTCCCTGAATCACTTGTTACTGTAACCGTCGCACCATTCGCTGGAGAATTATCACTGAATTTTGCATATCCATAAATTGGTTTTGGTGTCGCACTAACAGGGATGGTTAGTACGTTGATAAAAAATAACAAGAATATAAATGATACAATCATGGTTTTTGTAAAACATTTTCCCTTTTCTCTCCCCATTTTATGAACAATTGATTTCATTTTATATCCTCACAGCAAACCTTTTGTAAAGAGTTATTCCAAGAGGCCCTTCACCACAAGTTCATCTTGCTATTACAACATTCAAAAATAGAATAGGTTATTTATATGTTTTGAAAAAATATACTTCAAAAAGAATTAATTTTATATTAAAATATAATAAAAATTAAAAATAAGTAACGAAATTTTATGCAGATAGAATGGCGATTAATTGATTAAGGATTGGTTCTAATATTGGAACGATTTGTATGATATGTTCAAGTATCCTAATAAGAATATTACTTGGCGGAAGGATTGGCATTACAACCTCATTCGTTGTCCATCCACTTTCAGCACCATAGGTATCCTTAGCTTTAACTTTAACAACATAAGAATCCTCAAAACGCCAAACATGGGAGAGCTGAGCATTTTTTCCAGATGTATATGGTCCGATCCATCCACTATCCGTTCCATCACCCCAATCTATGAAAAAGTAGACCTGATCCCCATCTGGGTCGTTAGTCCTGAATGTATAGGTATATCTATCCCCTGCTTGACCCCTGAATGTACCGCTTATGCTAGGTTTTGCTGGAGGATAATTCTGGTCGATATCTGCTGTTGTATCTGCGGTACCAACTCGATCATCATCATCGGTGACATGTACTGTAACAAGATATTGACCTGGTATAGAATAACTATGAGACGGGTTTTCCTCAGAACTTGTTGTACCATCTCCAAAATCCCAGAGAACAGTATATGGTCTTTTTCCATCTAAAACTGTTAAGGTAAAATTAACAGGGTCGTTTACAACACCAATGTATGGTCCACCAATATCTATGCTAAGATACGGTGGTTTTTCAATGATCGCAAATGTTGTTGCAGAGTTTGAAGTTCCTAAATCATCAGTAACGGTTAATGTTACAGTAAAATTACCATCGTCTGAATAAGTGTAAGAAGGGTTCTGTTCATTAGATGAACCAGTACCATCACCGAAATTCCATGAATATGTATATGGTTCGACCCCATTTGACGCACTGCCGTAGAATTGTACCGCTATGTTCTCAGTCCCATCGTATGGCCCATGGGCATTAACATTGAGAATATCCGTATAAATCGTAGATGTTGTTTCTGCTGTTCCTTGAATTCCCTCCACATCCTCAACAGTGAGTATCACTGTAAAGATACCCGGAGTTGCATATGTGTGAGTCGTTGATGCATTTGTATCATTTGTGTCATCTCCAAAGTCCCAGAAATATGTGTATGGAGATGTGCCACCTTGAGCTGAACCGATGAAGGTTATTTCATCATTGACTGTTGTATTATACGGCCCATTTGTCGTGACAATTACCGGGTTACTAACTGTTATAGTTATTGTATCAGTATCTATTTTACCGCAATCACCAGTTACCGTTAGGGTCGCGGTAAAACTCCCCACGGAGCTATATGAATGCGTTGGGTTTTGAGCAGTTGATGATGAACCGTCACCAAAATCCCAGCCCCATACATACGGTGATGCACCGCCTGTTGCTAACCCTGAGAAATGTATTGACTCACCTATTGCAGCAGTTGTCTTATCTGCATTTGCACTTGCTGTTAATGTTGGAGGATCTAAAATTATTGTACCCATATCGTTCATTGGAACTGAAATTGTTCCAGAAGCAGATGTTGACTGCCATCCAGTTGAATTTTGAGTTATAATAACAGTAAAACTAGTGCCAACAGGCCAATTAGGACCAGGATTACCAACATCGATTTGCCAATAGCCAGAACCCCAACCTCCAGCCGGACCCACAAGTGTTTGTACAGAACCTAAAGTGCTTGATACTTCAACATATGCCCCATCAGCATTCCCGCCATTACAATATTCAGCAAGGCCAAAAATTGGTTGAGGTGCCATTATTATAGGGCTAGATTGGACAAATATAGCGTTATTGAATGACAATAACAAAAATAACATAAAAACTAGTGAAGATCTTTTCATCGACCGATTTTTTGCTTGTTCATTTCTCATGATGCTCACCAGATTTTTCTAAATAACCACTCCTCATTTTATTCGCCATATTTTAATAAACAACTTGACATATTATTATGCATCATATTTAAAAGTTTTTGTACAATCTTCCACCAGTTAGGAGAATTCTAATATATTTCTTCATAATTTCATTTTAATTCACAGAAAGTAATAGTAAAAAAGTGTCATTGTTTCTATCAAATCATTTTTTCAGAAAAACTTTTATTATCCTAAAATAATAATTTTTATCCTTGACCATACCAAATACTTGTTTGATTTACATAGACAAATATTCCTTTCCCCCTTTGAATATCAAAATCAGATGCGGGTGATCCTGTATAGCTACTAAAACTGGAACGTGTAGTATTATACCAACTTACAAGTTGACAACCGGATACATTTTCAGCAAGATTAGTCGAATTTGTAGAAGTACTATTATACCAACCAATCATGTCCCAACCAACAGATAAAGGAACAGTCACATTTGTAATATTAGTCCCAGACACATTAATGTAACTACTTTGATTTACATAGATAAATAAGCCATATCCATCTCTTATGGAAAAGTCATATGCCGGTACACCTGCAATATGTGTCTTATAGGTCTGATTTCCAGCATCAAACCAACTAATCATTTCACATCCGGTAATATTTTCAGCTAAATCCGCCGCAGTAATTGAAGCATGTACAGGTACAGTGATAAGGTTCCAACCTGTCGCTAATGTTAAATTAACATTTGTTCCTGAAACAGTGAAGACAGATGATTCAGAAGAGGTATATGTATATGATGTACAATTTGCTGAGAACTTTGCATAAAATGATCCACTTTCCTGTGTTGTAAATGTAATATCATATGATATTGTTATAGCATTCAGATCAGTTGGACCGTATCCATACCCATATGAGAAGTTGAACCCCGGGCCACTAGGTTCATCGTATCCATAACCATAGCCAATTTGATACCAGCTCGATTGATAAGATGTTCGAGTTATTGCAAAAGCCCCAGATGGATCCTCATATGTCTCAGTTCCATCAACTGTGAATTCAACTGACGCCACATTATCGTTTGAAGTGTTTTCATAGATTGAAAAATTTAGCATTGCAACAGGAATTCGCTCATCTCCCCTAATAGTAAGATTCACATCCTGAAATGTAATTGTACTACCTAATGTAATATTGCTACCCGAGAGACTACCAGGGGTTAATAACACTGCTGTCGAAGGTGGTAAAAGAACAACAAAAATAAGTCCTATTAGGATTGCAGTGATTATCAAACTGCCGAGTTTCCTTTGCTGATTTTTAGTTATTCTTTGCATCCACTACAATCCTCACCAGTTTTTTTTTAGTTAAGATGAAATAAGTTCGGTTCGCAAACTAGAAATAATGAAGGGAAAAAGAATATTTATAATTTGCTTTTTTGTGAAATCGTATATAATGATAGAAATGTAATGAACGTTGACAAGGTTACAGCCTCTAATAGCAAATTAACTTGCAGATGGAAACGCAAGGTTCTAGAAAGAAAAGGAGGATGGAGTTATCCTTATTTCTTTTGATATTCTATCGAAATGATATCCTTTTTGACAAGTATGAACAAGGTCGCTAGGATACCTGCTATGATGATTCCAATGATAGCTATTATCCAGGGGATGCCACCGGTTGGTTCTGATGACGGTTCAGTGATTATACAACTGACACTTGCATCAGCAGTTTGATCAAGACCATAGTTGAATTCGACCTTGTAGGTATATTCTCCAGATACAATTGATGCGGTACTTATGGTTTCATCAAGTTCGGTTTCCGTTGTGAATTGAATATCTTTCTCTGAATTCCAGAGCAATGTTGATCCATTATATATTGCTTGAGTAAGGGTACCAGTGAGCTCAGTAACTCTACCGGATGGTGCAAGGGTGATTGTTACCTCAAAGTCTTCAGCTTGTGTCGCGTAAATTACTTCCGGTGAAATTGTTATATCAACGGTCGTTGGTTCAAATCCGTAATAAAGATGATATGTCTCATCAGGGTCATCAAGGATATAGATCATACCATCTTCCCGCCAAATCTTGTCAGAGGATATCTCTCGGCCGTCCTCTGTTTCTATTTTGAGAAGGGTATCAGAGGGATACGTGTCCTCAAGGGTAATATAGATCCATTGTGATTCTGGCTTATCAACCGTTATTGTTGCTTTGACCGTATCTGTTGTTGCATCGATAGCCTCATCAGTTACAATCGCATTTTTTTCTTCAATGAATGATATAGATCCGTCAATAGGATCCCAGAATAAGAGTGGTATTTCCGTATCGTCATCAGTTAAAAGAAACACTGTTGTTCCATTCATTGATGTTGTTGACACAACGGTAAGAATGTTATTTGGATCTGTGAAACTATCAACTTGCCCATCTCCATCAGTATCATTTGCATAGAATGGTTGAGTAAGCGTTATCTCGATTTCTGAGCTAATCTCATCAAGCATATCCTGGGTTGCCTCATACTCTTGTTCTGTTTCCGGTGTCGTAGCCGTCCCACCCGCAGGTCCACCTCCACCACCAGTGCCGCCGGATGATACGGTAAACCTTGTGGATTCTGCAGACTCATAGGTTTGTGTAGAGCAATTCACCGTAAGCTTCCCATAGAAAGTACCCGTGGTATGCGTTGTATAGATGATATCATAAAGCATGGTTATAGCGTTGGAACTAGCATCAAGATAACCGTATCCGTATCCCTGACTAAAATTGTAGCCAGGGCCATCTAGTTCATCATACCCATAGCCATACCCATATTCATACCATCCGTCTTGTATTGCAGTTGTGTTTGTAACTGTAAACTTCCCAGATGGTGAATCGCTAAGCTCCACGCCACCAAACGTAAAGATAACATAAGCAACAAGAGCATCATTTGCATTATTATATATTGAAAAAGTGAGATTTTGTACAGGAATTCTCTCTAACGCACGGATGGTTACATTAACATTTGAAAACGTGATGGTAGATCCAGAAGTTAAAGAGCTTTTGTTTGGTGTTCCGGGTGTAACATACACCGCAGTGGCAGGTGGCAAAAGTACAAGATAAATCAAGGAGATAAGTAATAAAGACATAACAATGCTTCCGATTTTTTTATGATTATTCTTAAACGATATCATAGTATCCTCATCACCCTCAAACATTTAGCGAGATCAGCAATTTTATCTTATTGAACTATTATGTAACCAATCTATTTATAAGTTCGCTTTTTTTTGATTTTTTTAATACTTCAAAGCAGGAGTACAAGACATTTTCAATATTAATCAACGTCCCCAAGCAGAATGATAGAAGCTAATTATTGCCTTTTTTGAGTATAACACTTCGTTGGTTTTAATTAAAATTTATCACTGTGAAATTGTTCTAATACCAACATTTCGTGAAAGCGTTGCAATAATTGTATCAAAGAATTTATATAGTTGTAAAAACATTAATTAGACATCGGATGGAACAATCCATCATTGAGGAGGAAATGAATACTATGAAAATAGTTCCCTCGGGAAATTTGAAGAAAAAAACAATACTAATTTCAACAATTCTCATCTCCTTGCTAATTCTATCAGCTAACACTGCAGTGCCACAGGCACAAGGAAAAGTCGTAACAGATAAACTTGATGAATATGAGACATACCGGTCACTTACATCAATCATAGAATCCATGACAACGGTAGATGAGGAAGCAGCAAGTACAACAGTTTGCCGTCTCTTATTATCAATAACCAACTATCTTAACGATGCGTTAATCAACCCTGAACTCTTAAATGATTTTAGCCTTGAAGAGCTTGAATCTAATATTAAGGAATCTGAGACAGTAACCCCGGAGACACTTTTAAAAGAAACAGAAACCACCCTATATGCTATTGATGCGACTATTCAGGAATTGCAAGAAACCGATGATATCACGGGTGAACAAAAACTAACGTTATCATTTTGGCAGAACATCATAAATTGGCTATTGCAACTTCTCAAAAATAAGCTCACCAGCGGGGATGGTTCAGGCTTACCTGATGGTGGCGGGAACCTTAATCTCCTTGAATTACTAAAAAGCATTCTCTCTGCAGCGATGATCATCCCCGTCATGATCCTAAAGGCTCTTGTAAGTGGTATCGTCGGCATCATCAACGGTGTTTTAAAAATCCTTGGATCAATACTTGTCATCTTCCTTTTACTCCTTGCAGGTCTGCAAACTTCATTGACACTTGGTGCATTCTTTTTTATATTCCTTGGCCTCATGAGTAAAGTAGGCATTAAAGCATTTTCAATCATAGGCGCACCGATCTTTGCTCTTATCGCCGCACAAATAAGCGTAAGTAGTGGATCACTCCTTGGCGGAATCAGCATGGCACTCTTCTCAATCCTAGGAATAATCATCCTTCTTGCATTGCCCCTATCCATCGCCGCATTGCTTTACTTTACCCGCGGATCAAATGATGGTGATGGTAGCGATTTTGATTTCAACTTTGATTTCGAAGGTACCGGCATCATCTACATGATACTCTCATTACTCGCTAATATTTTAAATGGCTCAAGCGAATAATTACAAAAAATACATCCCCCTCCTTTTTTCTTTTTTAAACCCTTTTTAACGTATAAGGAATATGAAAATCAGGTTACATCAACCCAGAGATGAACCTCGCGATATGCACTCAATGTCTTTCTTTCAGCAATAGATGCATAATCTATCGATGTATCGTAGTTTTCTTGTTCTTCACCATATAAGAGAAAAGCAAGTTTAAAGGTACCAGTATGATCTAATATAAATGTCCAGTTTTTTTCCCATTGAGGCTGCCAGGGCCCCTCAATATCGATTGGAACATGCTCAAGAACAAGTTCTTGACTGTCGATAAACCACATATGATGATATATTGTTTCATTTTCTCCTGTTGATGTATTGACCTGCAACGTCTGATTAATTGCCCATAATTCAACAGTATAATTCATCGGCCTATATTCATGATTGACAACACCAACGATCACAGTTTCATTTACACCCGTGGTCATATTACGTGGATAGTCATCAGCAATACCATTTTTTCCAAGTATATAGAACTCTGTGAATGTTTCCCCTGTTTTTGGTATGACGATAACATAGACCAGCGCAATAAGGGACACAACAATGGATACGGCTAGGATGATCGTTAAAGCTTTATCGATTCTACTTTCATTTTTAGGGAACTGAAGGTCTATTGTTATAATGAACCGTTCATCAGAGGAAAGTTTGTACCATCGCACCCAGGAGATAAGCCCCAGAGTAATAATAAAAAGCACAAGGGATGAAAGGATCGGAAGAAGGCGAATTCCCCAGGGCGTATAGTTTAGCCCAAGCCCAATGAGCGGAACAACAGCGATTGACAGACCAAAGCTTAAAGCAATACGCTCAATTGTATCTATCCCTTTCGTTGTTTTTTTTCCAGGGAACAATGAAAAAATCAACATGTATCCAGGTATGAAAAGGATTGCTGGAAGGCCTAGTATCACCCGTAATGTCTCATTGACATCAAAAAGCACAACGGGTACAAGGACTAAAGCCCAGAGGATACCGATTGCTATGTCTATTGGATACCTTTGAAATGAAAGATGCATGTTTTCCCGTCCTATACTTGTAAAATCGTAATAATCTTATTTCCAACAATAGCTATGAAGATAAGGATGAACACATAGATAAAAAGATTCATTCGCCCTTTGAGGTCCTCTGTTGTAAAGATATCTGAAAGCTCCCGGACGATCAATACCCCTATGAAAATGAGAATGAAGAATATCTCAAGGTTAGCATCACCGGTTATGACAAGGACAAGGAGGATCCATACAGATATGATGAATGTTATTTTTTCTGAGAGCAGCATTTTTTGTTACCTCATCATAGTAAAATAAAACGTTGTTTTTTTACCATTATTCACCGCATCATAGATATGTACCTTTTCATTGGTTGCTTTTGAAATAGCAGTTAAAACAGCACTGCAGCTTGGACAAGGGTATTGTTTACAAAACGTTGGATCATGGGCACAGTTGATACGTGGTTCAAGGACCAACAGCCATCGATCGTTCTTTTTCTTCAGTGATACTGATCTCAGTATATCCATGCCTACAAATGCTTGCAGTTTTTCCTCAACAATATCTATATTGGTATCAAGAAAGGATATATTCTTCTCCACCTCATGTAAAAGTGAAAGCCCTGATGGTGGTAAGGCTACCCCTAGACTGGTTCCATCTGAGCCTGTTGCAAAAACAAGATCATCATCAAGCGGCGGTACCTCCAAGGACGAATCATGTAATGGGATAAACACTCGTTCTTCCTTCAGCAGGTTGTTGGATGGGATAAATACCGCATTTCCTTTAAGATTCAATTGGGTAGTGATATTCCTTATTGCATCACTATGCCCTTTTATTTGAGCGTTACTAATAAGCTCAGGGATGGTCTTCTCAGTGATCATCACAATCATGAAAAGACCAATAAGAATACAGGAGAAACCAATCTTCAAAGAAAGTTCTGTTTGAAGCAGAACGAGGATGATACCAAGAGCGATTAGTGGCACACCAAAAAGTTTTGCTTTAAACTGAGGTTGTTTGGTCGATTCTTTCAGTTTCCCCATGGTTTTCATCCAACACCACTGTTCTCCAAATAGTCCAAAGAATTTAAATCATTTGTGATATTAACCAATCGATGATGTGGAAAAGACGGGTTGGAGTTATGGTTCTTATTGTTCTTTTGTTGTTCCAGGGAACCAGTGGTTCTGCTTCACCACCGTCTCATCGGCTTTTCTCTTCATCTGAACAGGATCTTCTATCAATCGTCTCTTATCTTTCAGACGTACAAACACTTTGTGAGGAGGCGATGCGTTATTGTTTTTCTAGTAATGTAACAATAAATTTTGATGAACCTATAACAAGTATGTATGATAAGGATTATGCTACATTATCAAATCAAACCAAAGAGCGATTGAAAACAACTTTCCTTTCTACAATTTTTAACACATCCGATATCTATGAACAATCAGAAAGTTACGAGCTTCTGTGGGATGTTCTTACACCTTTACATAATCTCGTTGAGAATGTGTCTCTTTTAGTAAACAATCATAGTGCTCTGATATCAATCTTCATTGAACTTATAGCCCTTTCATCCAATGATACTATCAATCGTGAACAAATAAATCAAGAGATTCATTCTGGTTATGCACTACTATCAGAATGCAAACAGGAACTATTTGAGATAGATGCTATTCTGCTCGATCTACCTGCATATGTTTCAACTACATTGGATACATATACCAGTTTATTGAACACCGTGTTCCATCGTTATCAATCATATCTTGAAATGTTCCTCAAAAGGTTCTCTTCAGTTGAGCCTGAACTTTTTTTATTCATTGAGGATGATCAGTATTATATTGGAGAGAATATCTTAATCACCGGTGTATTCATATCGAATAGTTCAAGTATCAAAGAGCAACAAATCAGTATTTATCTTGATGAAATCCTTATGAACGAATGTGTAACTGATGAGAATGGATCCTTTCAAACAAATATCATGATTCCAGATCCGTTAGAACCAAAAATTTATTCGTTGCATGCTGAAACAGCATATCAAGATACTTTTGTTAGCTCATCAAGTATCAACATTTCAATTTCACTTCTACCAACCTTTTTATCACTTTATCTTTCTCAAAAAGAGTATTCACCTGGTAAAGATATCCATATTACAGGTCGATTATATTCATATAACAAAGAGGGGATAAAGGACGGTATTACTATACAAATGGCACAACACTCTTTTAATGTTCTAACAAATGAGACCGGCCATTACCAGTGTTCAACAGCAGGAATACAAACTTGTGGACGCTATACAATCCAAAGTATTTTTGAACCAAAATCCATCTATGCTCCTTCTTCATCCGATAAATCAAATTTTTCCATCAATTATCCTACGAAACTTACCATAAGAGCAGACAGACTAAATGTATCCATTGGGGATGTTATCACAATATCCGGTAGATTATCAAATAGTTCATCGAACCGATCTCTTTACAATAAGACCATTTTTCTCTCATCAGATGATAAGAACATTTCAAAATCATTAACAAATGAGACCGGATGGTATCGATTCCTTTGGGATACTTCTAACGAATCGGATGGTATATATGAAATCTCTGTAACATTTTATTCTGATGATATTTCCTTACGCGATGGTCATTCAAATTCATTAAAGACGCAGCTTTCCACATCATTTTTTGCATCATTGTTGCATTTGTTTACCCTCGCTTTACAACAATTACTTATTCCCTTCTGCCTTATCGCAACACTTATAATACTGTTATACCTGTTTAAGGGATCAACTAAACGTAACAAGGAGAAAGCAAGTGAACTTGCTAAGATTCAAAAAATGCACAATACAGACTCAGTGAAGCAGCCTTTTGATGAAATTCTAAAAGAAAGATATAAAACAGCAACAAGTTTGAATAAAAAAATAATCTACCAGTATCATTTGCTCATCCATCAACTTATGAATACAGGGCTTTCGGTAACAAAAGCGAACACACATTTAGAGGTTCAGAATATCTTACTTAAAGATGGATACCCATCAGATTCTGTGAACTCTGTAACCATCACCTTTGAACAAGTTCAGTATGCACCTTATATCGCTGATGACCAAGATCTTATCCTTTTCAACGACACCATAATTTCTATTATTGATCATGGAGGACAAGCCCTATGATGATTTCAGCGACCCTTAAAGGATTATATCTTTCCGTCATCATTATCGGTGCTATCGGGTCCCTTTTATTCCTCTCTCTTGCATCACCCCTAATCATCAACAACTCAGATTTCAGCATTTATAACACCGGCTGGAATGGTTGTAGCACCCTTGCCGTTGAAACATATCATACGGGTAAATTCGTACCGCTTTTATCGTATGATGAAACAACGATGACACCTATCCAACGTTCCTTTGTCACCTATGACTGCAACCCTTTGAACACATCTCTTATCTGCATTGGCCCTAAAACAGAGTTCACCAGTGAAGAGGTATACTACATTGATTGGTTTCTTAGAACTGGTGGCATAGTTTTCTTATCTGATGATTTTGGGGCCGCAAACTCATTACTCACCCGATTAAATACGTCAACACGATTCTCAAATGATCTCCTCCTTGATTTTTCCTTTGAAAAGAATGCAAGTTTTGCAACCGTTTTCATATTCCCTGAGAGAACCCATCCGATAATCAATAACGTTACAAGTCTTCTTTTAAATTATCCTAGTTCCATTCAGCCTTCGAACACAGCCAGTATCCTTGTTTCCTCTTCAAATCTTAGCTGGCTTGACACAACCTTTGATGGACGATACGATGAAAACGAAGAAAAAGGGCCATTTCCCTTGCTCACAGTAGAAACCTATGGAAAAGGTACATTGATTGTTTCCTCCACACCCTCTGTTTTTATCAATTCAATGAAAGAGTATTTGGACAACAGGTTATTTGTTGAACAAATACTTGATTTTATTACATCTGATAGGTCATCGGTCATCATCGATGAGGGTCACCGTGATGCCGCAGTCCCCTTCACCCTAGCCATATCGTTTCCAGGAACAATCGATACAACAACAAAAATTTCTATACTTTTATTAGTTACAATCCTATATCTCCTGTTCTTCACTACCCTGCCTAGAAGAACTACCATGTTCATTTTTAGACATGTGCCTGGGATAAAAAGAGATGAGGATAATAGTGTAACAACCTCGATTGTGGATGAGATCCTCCAGGATCATCCCCAATGGGAGAGAAGAACACTTGAAACAATCATTGAACGGATGAGGGAAACATGAAAAAAACAAAACAATCAATCGATGTGAAACATGTTCACGATATTTACCTTAATATCAAGGATCAAATAGGCAAGGTCGTCATTGGATATGAGAATGTTGTGGAGGATCTTCTTGTTTGTTTGATTGCAAAAGGCCATGTATATATGATAGGCGTGCCAGGTATTGCCAAAACAACGTTAGCAAAGAGCTTTGCAACAGTGACCGGTTTAACATGGAACCGGGTGCAATTCACTCAGGATATCCTTCCTGCTGATATCATTGGTCATTATTTTTTTGATCAAAAGGAAAGTACTTTTAAATTAAGGAAAGGACCAGTGTTCGGTGAGATCATCCTTGCTGATGAGATAAACCGTGCATCTCCAAAGACCCAATCTGCTTTGATCGAAGCAATGCAGGAACGACAGGTGACCATTGAGGGTAAGACCTTGAAGCTACCGGATCCTTTCCTTGTGATTGCGACAAAGAACCCTATTGAAACAGAAGGCGTGTATCCGTTACCAGAAGCGCAATTGGACCGATTTCTGTACAGTATCAGTATGGATTATCTTCCTCGGGATATGGAGGAGATGATGTTACTGAGGAAAAATGAGGATCAGAGAGAGTTTTTCGATGTGATCAAACCGATCCATAATATCCGTTCGATCATTGGTCTACACCACCGTATCCATGCTGATGAGACCATCATTAGATATATCATGAACATTGTTGATGAGACCCGGTCCAACAAACATCTTTTAATGGGTGCAAGTCCTCGTGCAGCGGAACATCTGCTCTATGCATCAAAAGCGGTTGCTCTTTTACAGGGAAAAGAATATGTGATTCCAGATATGGTTAAAAAAGTTACTCCAAAGGTCCTTGGTCATCGTTTGATCCTATCAACAGAAGCCGACCTTGAGGGTATGTCCACTCAGAAGATCGTTCAGGATATTCTTTCAACGGTGGAGATACCGAACATGGCTGAAGCCGTCCTTGCAGAATAACACATATTGCACGTATTATTTGACCTCCGGCTCCAAGGTTTTTTTAATGGGTTTTAAAAGGAACGGGATGAGAACAAGCATTGAAAAGGCGGTCAAAAGAAGTATTTGAGCTTGCATTGATTCCGTTGAGAAAAAGGAGTCATGCCCAATAAAATAACCAATCATCAAAAATAAAATAATAACAATTAGAAAAAGACTAATAGAAAAGAGCAGGGGGGCCCAGTTAAGTTTTTTATAACTTAGATCTGTTGAAGTATCAGAAAGTTGTAAGATCTGATTGAGAAAAATGATACTTGGAACAACGAAAAGTGGTACTTGAACATAAACGCTAAAGGGATCATCGAATGTTATCATCGGTAGTAAATATATTGTAGTAAGATAATAGCAGCAAAGACCAAAGAGACTAAGGATCTGACTTGCTTTAAAGATACCAAGGACCATCAAAAAAACAGTGAAAACAATTGCTAAAAACATGGGCAATGTTAATGGGATGAATACAAAGAATAGCAGGCACATGATAATCAGCAAGATAGCCGTTACAGTTAATCGTTTCATGGTTTCTCATCCTTTTCTTTTTTGAATGGTTTGAATGATATGAGGTGTTTGTAGTTTTGGTGATAGTTCAATAACCTCAACATGTTTATCCCTGAGTTTCTTAAAAAGAATCCTTCTGTTTAGCTGATATCCATATATCTTTTCGACCTGTTCCTTATCGATATTATCAGGTTTCAGATTATATTGTGGAGCATCCATGCAGAGAAGCCAGATGGTATGGTGATGCGAACTAGCAAGATTTATCGCAGTGTAGAATGCATCATGATTTGACCCAATATCTGAGATAATGATGATATGGCTCTTTTGTCCGTGATGTAGGATTTTTTCTACTGTTTGATAAATCCCTGTTACTTGAATCCCATGTTTCAATGAGAATGCGCCATCCGTGAGGAATGGTGATAGGGTTGAAAGGAACTGTTGATCTTCCGTTGGTTCCATTGATACGGACCTATTGGTAAGTTTTGGTAGATATGGCATATATTGATCCGTTGGTAGGATAGTTGGGAGATCTGAACAGTTTTGAAAGATTTCCTGATACGCAAAGGATGGTTCCACTGATGTAACTATTTTATGTTCATCGAAGGCGATGAAACCAACGGAATGATGAAGGGATTGTAGTATATGAGTGAGTTGAATGACTATGGCTATCCCATGTTCAATCTGTGCTTTTGACCCGGTTTTTCTCCGCATTGCTCGTGAGACATCAAGAGCAATAATCGTCTCTGCTGCTCGTTGTCTCTGAAATAACCGGGTGGCAAGTGTCTGTAAACGTGAGGATGCTTTCCAATCGATATCTCGCGAGCTATCACCTGGTGTATATGTTCGTATGCCCTCATATTCCCTTTTTAGATCATATCCAAGGATTGCAGGTATAAGAAGTTGAGGATCTTCAGAGATCTTCGTTCTTTTTGCAAGATGAATATCCTTGGGGTCGCTGTGGACATGAAACACTGTTTTAGAGAAAGATGTGTGTCTAATGAAGAAGAGTTTCAAAGGATCATAAAGCTCAATGGTCATCTTTGAGAACTCATGTTGCCCTCTGCTTTGAAACCGTATTTGAGATAGGAATTCCACCGGCCGATTGTGTGATATTTTTGAAAAAACAAAAGGAGCACCATTGATAACCTGTACATCATCGGGAAATCGATCTACTATTTTTGCATAGGTAACACCACCAGTCCAGTAAATGTTAGTCTTTAAATGAACAGAGTGGTTCACATAAACGATTGGTTCAAGAGTAGAACGAGTTACCTTTAAAGTTCCAAGGGAATACTGAAACGTTATTCTTCTGTACACAAGTAAAATTAGGATAGCTAACCCTGTAAAAGCAGAGAAAAGACTTGAAAAAAGATAACCTATTAGAAATAAGACTGCTGTAAAGAATAGCAATGATCGAGCTTGAACGGTCCAGTGTGTATCCACCATAGGTTAACAGGTATGGTTAATGCACTGACATTTATTCAATATTGTGCTTTAAAGAAGACTAAGATACATCAAAGAAAAAGAGGAAAAAAGAGGGGTTTATGGATACCCACCCATCTTCAATGTTGGATCTCCAAGAAGCACCCATTGTTCCACGGTCTTAGGATGTCCTGCTGCAAGATCGTTCATGTCAAACGTTTGCAGATAGCTGGTCAATGTTTGTTGATAGGCTTGACCAAGAATATCATGACCCTCCTCAGCATATTGTCTGAAGAACTCGATGGTGATCCATGAATCTCCACCACCCGTGGTCAGTTCTTTTCCAGGCATACCATATCCTAGACCAGTGTTACCCATCGATGCTATAGCACCACCATTCGGATTTCTTACGAGTCGCCAGCTAAAGGTCTCTGGCACAGGATACCCATGACACCACATAGAAAGCTTGGGGAACATCGGGTACATATAATGGACACCGTCTAAAAGCCCATAGATCATCGATACATTGAACTGACTGTTATGACATCCGCCAACAACGGCAACAGGTAGTTTCTCACCATTGGATAATGTATCCATTGGGAAAATCGGGAACTGAACGAATGGCGCCCAGGGACGTAAGGTTGTCACCTCAAGACCAGTGACACTTGCCGGGCCTCGGTCACCAGGGATACCAGGATATTGATCAGCCCAAACATTAGGACTGCCATGACCCGAGAAGAATAGAAAACCTGCTCCCTCATCAACAGCAGAGATCACATCATCCATTCCTCGAAGTTCTCCATTGGATGTCCAGAGAATGACCTTCTCAAAATCCTCAGGCATATAGTAGAGTGCACCACCACGACCAAGCAATGCTTTTTCCCCGGTGGTCCATTCTCCTTCATAGTACATCTCAGTATCATTACGCCAATCAGAGAAAACTATCATTCCTTCACTGTTCTCAACCCATACATGGATACTTGTCACGTTCCCATATGGTTTTGGATCATATGATTTCCCACGGATAGTGAGGATACCATCAATATAGGAAACATTTGCCCAGAAGTAGAACTCATTACAATAATCATTTGCATCAGGGTCAAATGCGATATCTGTATTTCCAAGGATATCACCATCGGACACAGAGACGATCTCTGCAATTGGTACTGTAGGAAATCCATTTTCAAATGCATCTTCTATCGCAGGGTTTAGATTATCGTCATGAGAATACGTGATTACTGATGCTTGCGATGCATCCTTTGTCACGGTGACCATTGTGATCGGTCCAGTCTCACCAGTTGGGTTGAAGCTCTGTGCCTTGATCGTGTATTCACCAGTTGGTACCTCATTTGTATCCCACTGGATGTTAAGGTCCTGCTGATCAAGGAATCCATCACCGGAGACAACAATCATTTTATTGAACCAGTCTGATCCAGAGGTCGTTGTCTCATAGGTTATAATCTTATCAACAAGAGTGTTTACCTCATCGACACTTCGACAGGCGAGTCGACCGAGAGCAACATCAGGAAAGAGGTCGATATCAGTATCATTTTCTATCCCTGGCCTTCCCCATGCCGCAAAGATCCCATCTCCATTGACATCCCAATCAGAGAAACCACCTCCTTCCTTGTAGATATCTGCATAGTATAGATCACTGATGACACCAGGGTCGTAGATAAGGCTTTCAGCCGCTAAGGGAAACTTAGGGTTATCCCTAAGGTTCGTATATCGTACCGGAACATACCATCCGCTGCTTCCCTGATTACAATCATCTTTTGGTTTTGCAAAATAAACGCTTTTTAAACCCCCAACAAGAAGTACGGAGGTGATACCTTCGGTTTCAATAGCATCTTTTATGAAATTCTTGATCTGTGCAGGTTTGTCAACACCAGTATATTCACCATATATCTCCTCAGTTGTCTTCAAATATGTGTTGATCCCTAAATCATTTTTATGATCAATCAATGGTTGTAAAGGTTCTGAAAAGACAGTTGGTGCGATGATAACAAGATCATGAGATGCTGTTTCTGGAAATGGTGTATCTTGTGGTTGTGTATATGTAACTGAGACATCCGCAGTTTCTGCGATTTGAAGTGTCGATGAAGCAGGGGTATAACGAACGGGGTAATAGTGAACATTGACAAAGGTAACATGTTCGTTGTTTTCGTTTAATCCGCTTGATATCGTTGTCGTGTACCATGTTTCTGGGTACGGTGTATTCATCGTGTATATCTTTTCATCTTTTATCTCAACATCAGATTCATACGATACATATTCTGTTGTTAATGGGAGTAACGCTGTTGCTGGTTTTATTTGATAATCAATTGTTGTAGTTGTTGTTGAACCTGGAGTAAGATCTACAGTTATATCCGATGCCCCAAAGGGGAGTTCAAAGGTTTGAACCATCATCGGTAATCTTGGTTCACCTGGATTGGTCCGATACGTGTTAACACCAGAGAGCTGTACAGTGAGATAATCCGTTTTTTCAGAAGGTTCTACGAGCAAAGTCGCTGTTTTTAGCGTGTCAGAAAGTGTTCTGGTTGATTGATGTTCTGCATTATACGAGGCTGCCCCTAATGTAGTGAATAGGAGAAAACCTATAATTAACAATGTCGATATTTTTTTCATGAGTAGTTCATACCCCCTTTTAATATAGTTATATGTTTATTAATACTTAAATTTTTTAGTAATAATATTTGTTTATAGGTTGATAATTTTACTTTTTTTACCTCAGTCTCTGTTTCCTTCGATAAATTTATAATGGATTATAGAAATGCTCATATCACAAAATGTACGTATGAGCAATTAGTTAAGCAAAATGGTATTTTTACATAATGGAAGGTGGAAAAAAATGGGTTGTGGATGGTATCATTTTTTTATGCGATGTTTATGCTGTTGGTCGGTTTCTTCTCTGTCGTTGTAGGATTATTTGCCGTTTATTTTAGTGGTGGAAGAACACGTAAGGTACGATATCAATTGCGTTTGTTTTCTTTGGAGTTATAATATTGTTCTTGTTCTTTTGGTTCTCATGGTGTTTACCTGTCAGTATCTTTAAAACACCCCCAATTGGCCTTTGTGGTTGTATCACCAAGGGTTTTGCTGTATTCATCGGTGGGGCCATAGGCATATTTGGTAGCATTGGATTACTACTTTTCATCCTTCTGAAATTGTGATAAAAAAAAAATGATGCTAGATAACGACCATATTACTTTTTTATTAAATGACGGTGAAGGTCGCAGTAAAGTTCATCGAAGCATTTTCGATACCCAACCAAGGTCGATAATTCACTAGTCTTAATGTCGTTGACCCAGATTTCAATGTTTTAAATATCCATGTATCATAACCAAAGTCACCAACAAGACCTTCTGTTGATCCCCAATCAAATTGTTGTTGAAGTTGAAGTATTGAACTATCTACTTCAGCTATCTCCCATATGTATCCACCATCTCCATAATCCTGTAAGGTGATGTTCACCTCATCTCCTATAGAAAGAGTTATCGTTGACCCTGAATCATCTATGGTTAAGATCGATTGAACCTTCTCATCAATACTATTATTTGTATAGATACCAGTCCCAAGAAAATATGATGTTCCCGGAATCATCTCTACATAACCAATTTTCTCAAATTCCCCGTGGGTATTTGGCTTTGGCCAATAATAGGTTACAAATCCACCGCCTGTTTGTGCTTTTTCAGATAACAGCTGAATAACATAATTCCCTTGTATATCTTGATATTGTGAAAGATCTTCACCAATGATCTGTTCATTAACCCCATGGGCCACACAGGTACAATTTGTATCGTATGCATAAAAATAACCAGTACTATCATTAAAAAATCGTACATCCTGTATATATGTTTGCATGACTGCTGGCCATGCGGCAGGAGGTTGTGTTTTAAAGAGAGACCCAAGTCCAACAGCAGTTGAATGAACAACATTTTGAGCGGTTAGTTCCATAAGTGTTACTGAATTTTCGTTTACCACATCAATAACTGTATCTTGATTTGTCTCATCGATACAACCAGTTAAAATAAATATAGTTGATAAAAAAATACCAATATACATTGAACCATATTTTTTCATTTTCATCTTTTCACCTTATATCATATTTACCTTGAAAGAGAAAAATGTTATTTAAGTATTTCAAAAAAATACATTTTTTGAGACTGATGCAGCATCTTAAATCCTAATGACTAAATATGAATGTCGTGATGCAATTACTATGAAAACCCCCTCTTTTCCCCTTATTGATTGGTTGTTGAATAATGCTCCAAAAGCAACTCACATACTGAGCTTCACTAATATTGATGGTCTTACGTATGAGTATTTCAAAAGAATTTCAAAATACAACATACCCGTAAAATTCAATATGGGTATTAATAGTCATCATGGCTCAGAGTCACTTGTATCGATCCTCTCAAAAATGTACCATACAACACCAGAACATGTTGTCACCGCGTCAGGGGGTTCAGAAGCAAATTTCCTTGTATTCTATGGCTTATTATCCTCTCATGATGAGGTACTTGTAGAGCAACCAGGCTATCAACCATTGTGGTTAACACCTGAGAGCATTGGTGCCACGACCAAGTTTTTCCAGAGGGACCAATCAGATGGTTTTACCATAGACATTAATACATTACAAGAGAAATTTAGCTCTAAAACCAAACTCATCGTTCTTACAAACCCTCACAATCCTACTGGAGTTTGTTTGAAAAGAAACACCATTAAAGAGATTTCAAAGTTTGCAGCAGAATCAGAATGTTATGTACTTATTGATGAGATATTTTTAGATGGATGTTTTACCGAACAAGCCTCTGCATTTGGACTTATAAATATAATTATTACATCAAGCATGACTAAGATATATGGTCTTGGAGGTCTTCGTACAGGTTGGATTATCTCATCTGAGGAACTGACAAAAAAGTTCCAAAGAGCAAAACTTCTTACAACGATAGGTTCATCATTTCTCTCAGAGGAGATGAGCGCAGCAGCTCTACACAATGGTAAAGAATTGTTAAGGAACAGATTTTTTACCATGGCAAAAACTAACTTTAAAATAGTTAAAAAATGGCTCGATGAGAATAACGATATTGTAGATTGGGTTGAACCAGATGGCGGAATTTTTTGTTTTATCCATTATAAAAAAGAGAAATCATCGATAGAACTTTGCTCTCAGCTACTTGATCAACATGGAGTTCTTGTATGTCCTGGGAGTTTTTTTGGTTTAGATCATTTTTTTAGGCTTTCATATAATTGTGATTCAGACACATTGAGAGATGCATTAGAGAGGATTACCATTTATTTGAGACGCCCGTGAATAAAGATATTATATTTAACGATTAATAATTTTCTTAGAAAAGAGAGCCATTATAAAATAAAAACTACTCATACTGATGCATATTTATCCTATACTATTTTAAAAAAACTTACTAAAAATCCATTAAATGGATACAACAAAAGGAAAAGACTATTAACTAATCAATATTTACAGGGAAAATCGAATCTAGAAACATTTACGCAGACTCAGGGTTTGCTATACTATATGACCATAACCCTGATAAAGAGCTTGGATGTACATTAAAAGTTTGCAACCAATAAAATCCATAGTAATCATATGAAAAGCGGATGTGATCTAGCGGTTATGATTAGGGCCTTCCAAGCCCTCTGCCCGGGTTCGAGTCCCGGCGTCCGCATCATACCAGGTATTGGTATCTTTTTCATGTGCAGGGGTAGCCAAGCCTGGCCAACGGCGCAGGACTTAAGATCTGAATAAATCATCAAAAAGGGTTCGATGAGATATCCTGTCTCGAAGGAGTCCGAGGGTTCGAATCCCTTCCCCTGCACTTCATTTATCTAAAATAAGATAAATCATATTTTTATTCTTTAAATAAGAAATTCTTTTTTTGATGGATCTCCCTTGCCCAGTAGATAAATGGTGTGTCACCCGTAGCAACAATCACCTTCAATATCATCGATGTAATGAAAATCTGTGCAATGATGGCCCATTCAAAAACACCAACAAAGGCAATCAAGGTGAAAACTGTATTGTCTAATAATTGACTGATAATCGTTGAAAGATTGTTTCGTAACCAGAGGTATCTCTTATCATGCCTTTTTTTCAATTTTGAAAAGAACCATACATCATGGGTCTGTGAGATAAGATAAGCAATAAGACTTGCAAATGCTATACGGGGAAGAAATGAAAATACTGCAGCGATTTGTTCGCTAAGGAAATCTGACTGATCCGGTATGAATTTGATTGTTATTTGCATAATTATGGTCGTTGTTATCAGTACAAAGAACCCGATCCATACTGCTTTTTGAGCATCCTTTTTTGAGTGGTTCTCATTAAGGATATCAGTAACTAAGAATAATGAGGAGTAGATGACGTTACCTAACGCAGTGACCAGTCCAAAAATCTGTACTGTTTTCATTACTTGGATGTTTGCGAGTATCACCGCGGTGGCAGTCCAGATATAAAGACCTGTTTTACCAAAGAGACTATATGCTATTATAACTATGAAAAAGCTGCTAATTAGGAGACCGATCCATAATATTTCATTGAGCATTTGAGGATGAAAATATTTATTTCACTTATAATGTTTCCAGTTTAAAATGGGTTCGTTAACATTTCAAGTTAATGCATATGATGGAAATGCAAGAACAGGTTTGCTTACATTGAAACATGGAACGGTTAAAACACCTGAGCTGATGCCTGTTGCAACAAGAGCAACAGTCAAGGCTTTATCATCAGAGAATCTTAATGAGTTAGATGCTCAGCTGCTTATCTGTAACACATATCATTTAATGCTGAAGCCTGGCGCAGATGTTATAGCGAAAATGGGTGGACTTCATCGTTTTATGAACTGGAAGAAACCATTGGTGACTGATAGCGGAGGATTCCAAGCATTTTCATTGGGACTTGGTAAGGAACATGCGGTTGGTAAGATGTTTTTCCCTGGTGAGGATGCAACATGGAGTAAACCAAAGAGTAAATCCATCGCAAAGATTACAGATAAAGGCATATTTTTTCGCTCTGTGTATGATAATTCAGCTCAATACCTGACCCCTGAGAAATCGATACGAATACAGGAACAGTTAGGAGCAGATATCATCCTTGCTCTCGATGAATGCACATCACCCTTGTCAAGTAAGGAGTATACTGCTAGAAGTATGCAACGTACGCATGATTGGGCAAAAAAATGTCTGGATGCTAAAAAGAGTGATCAAGCAATTGTTGGTATTATACAAGGTGGTCATTGGCAAGATTTACGGGTGAAGAGTTCTCAGTTTATTGCTTCATTGGATTTTGATGGGATTGCAATAGGTGGATCCCTTGGAAAATCAAAGAAAGATATGCATAACATCCTTGATTGGGTGATTCCGTATCTCCCGGAGAATAAACCGCGTCATCTTCTTGGCATTGGAGTGGTTGAGGATATCTTTGAGTCTGTGGAACGTGGTGTGGATCTTTTCGATTGTGTCTCACCGACCCGTATTGCGCGAAGTGGGTATGCATATGTTCGCCCGCCTTTGGGTACAAAGAAAAACAAATACCGGTATAAAGTAACAGTCAGGACACATCAGATCGATTCGAGACCACTTGACACAAACTGTGATTGCAAGGTATGCCAGAGTTATTCTCGAGCATATATCCATCATTTGTTAAAGACTGATGAGTTTCTTGGATATACATTGATAAGTTATCACAATGTGTATTTCATGCTCAAACTCATGAAGGAGATACGTAAAGCCATCAATGGCGGTTATTTTCAAAAGATGAAAAAAGAGTGGATGAAGTAAATTGTTTTTTGATATTGCATATCAGGTTTTGTATTTGTCAAGCTCTCCTGTTGATATATAAAGACGTTCGAGTAAGTCTTATTGTCTGTTTCTCCTCTAGTTGTTCTTTTGCTTTTCGGATCCGTTGTAATCGTTCCTGTTTATTCTGGAAACCTGGTGGGAGTTCATCTCCGCGTTTATCTTCTCCGTAT
>CAYPIF010000012.1:0-4230 GCA_964410735.1 uncultured Thermoplasmatales archaeon | reverse complement strand
TTCAGGATGTGTTAACATATCTTTCAAAGGTATGTATTGTTGATATAGATGGAAAGGACCATCTTGCTGAAGTAACAAAGCAAACAAAGAAGGTCATCGGTCTGTTAGAGATACCTATTACCAAGAATCTGGTACTTTAGGGTTATTTTAATAATAATTACCAATAAATTAATATATCGAAAAATCATTATAAATATTGAATATCAGAAAGTAATTATGAAAAAGTCCGGGAGGAACTAAATACAGATATATCTCATGATTATTGACTATTAATACAATATTCAAGAAAACATGACATTGAATAATAAAATGAAAATTGGGGTAGAAAGTAAAGGTAAAATCATAAAAGAAATATGAAAAAGGAAGTGAACGAAAAAATGAAAAAAAGTAAGATAGACAACAAGTTGTGGATTCTGATAATTGTAACAATGATATGTTTAAGCTCGTTAGCATTTTTACCCTCTGCAAGTGCAGTACCACAGTTCATAGATCAGTTTAGTGCAAACAATGTCGAGGGAATTGTTCTTGATGATTTGGGGAATATCTATGCTGCAGTTAATGATCCTGCCCTTGTTGCAAAATATGATCCTAATCATGTTTTTCAAACTAGCTTTTCCGCAGGTGGCGGTAATGCATGGCTTGGTGGTATCGCAAGAGATAGCTTAGGAAATATCTATGTTAGTGATTACAATGTGGATCCTACATCAGTACGGAAATATACGTCAAGTGGCAGTCCTCTATGGAGCATCGGTTCGTTTGAGGCTGTTGGAGTCGCCTTAGATAGTACTGGCAAGGTCTATGTATCAGATACCACGAATAATCTCATCAATATCTATGATTCAATTGATGGAAGTTTTATCTCATCGTTTGGTAGTGGGATACTTGATTTTCCCCAAGGAATAGCATTTGATTCCTTAGGAAATATTTACGTTGCTGACTCTGGAAATAATCGAGTAGTAAAATTTAATTCTATAGGGATTTTCCAAACAACTATTGGAGGGCCAGGCTCAGGACCAGGAGAATTTTCAAATGGTCCAAATCCATCGAACTATGGACCAGATGGGCTTGATTTAGATGATTTTGATAACCTCTATGCTGCTGATACAGGTAATAACCGGATACAGGTTTTTAACCCCAGTGGAACGTTCCTTTTTACATTCGGATCCTCAGGTACAGGGAATGGAGGATTTAATATTGTTGATGGAGTAACTGTAGATATATCTGGAACCATTTATGCTTCTGATACAGGCAATAACCTCGTTCAGATATTCAAGAATCCTTGTCCTTTGGTCGTTTGGGTCGATGATGATTATACATCTAGTTCTTGTGGTGGTCATATGTGGGGATTTGATGCGTTTGATTGTCTTCAAATTGGTATTGATACCGTTTGTGATATTAATGGAACTGTTAATGTCTATGATGGAACATATGGTGTAACTGGTCTAACAAATAAAGATGGATATACTACAGCTATTTTGATTAAAGGTAAAGATAATCTAACGATACAAGCAATCTCTGGAAACGAACCTGTAGTCAAACCTTTAACATCTGTAGAAACAGATATCATTTCAATATCGATCGAAGACTGCAACAACATCATTATTGATAATATTGATTCTGATCAAACCATCGCTCAATTTGATAACTGGCATGTTTTCGATACCGATGATATCACCCTTAAGAACTCACAATTCGAAGGAGGCGAAGATGGTATTGATTTCAATACAGCCTTGACAACTGCCCAAATAGAAAACAATATCTTCAAAAACATTACCACCGGTAGCGGAGACGAAGTTCTTGATTTCACAGATGGAATATGTAATGATGTTGTAATCCAAGATAATTTCTTTGATAACAATTATCGTCATATAACCCTCGATAACGGGGATTCGGAGTTTATCATCCGTCGAAATATCATGGATGGCACTACTAGTGAAGAAGCTATCCGTTTGATAGACGCTTCAGATGTGACAATAGAAAATAATATCATTATGAAGAATCAACAACAAGGAGTCTATGTTGATTCAGGCTGTAGCGATATCTCTATCCAGCATAATGCCTTTTATAATAATGATCAGGAGAACACAGGCAATGGTGAAATTCGAACTAAGGTGGTAACAAGTGACATTCTGATTAAAAACAATATTATCTATGGTACTGGTACAAACCCTGCGTTTGAAACAACCGTTACGTCATTACCCAGTGAAGATTATAACTGTGTGTACAACACGAATGATATTGGGGTGTTCACCTTTGGATTGGACACACTTGTTGATGTTGATCCTGAGTTTATGTGCATTGATGTTGGAGCTGAAGATTTTCATTTACAGGATAACAGCCTCTGTATCGATTCAGGAACAAATCTTGGTGTGATCGATGATATCTTAGGAAATATGCGGGATGAAAACCCTGATAGAGGAGCATATGAATATTTTGAAAACCTAGATCTCGATCAAAGTGTATTTGATAGGGGTTTTCCTATTCGTCATGCAGTTGATGGGGATTGGGGGGCTGCACAGAATTTTACTCCCACGAAAAACGTTCTTACTAGTATGCAGATATACTTGAGAACCTTTGGAACACCTGAATTTGATCTAGTGGTGGAACTTCGAGAGAATGGTCCTGATGGTGTTCTTATTGACACAGTGGTGTTTTCACCAACTGAAACCCCTACGAGCTGGGCATGGTTTGACATCAATTTCAATGATACATATGTCATATCAGGAACAGATTATTTCATCGTATGTCCGCCAGCACCCTCTGGAGTAGCGACTAGTTTTGGATACGAATGGGCATATGCCTTTGGCGATCAATACATGCCAGGTAGTTTCTGGTTCACTCGTGATGGCGGATCGTTGTGGCGAGACTTACCAACGATGTATGAATTCACATTTCGGACTTATGGCTACACTTAGTTAATGTTGGTTTGGGGGCGAATAAAACCCCATCTCTGTTTTTTTCTTTTTGTTTTCCTAAATAATCAAATACCAAGTTTAACTTGGGTTAAGTATGGTTCTTTATGATCCTCCATAAAAAGTAAATTGACCAAATACTGGATTTAACCCTTGAAAAATATGTTTTTATTTCTCAAAAGTCCCAATGAATTGGTAATATGAGGATCGTCGGCCATCATTTTTTTCTTGTTGTATGGGGGTAATTTTCGATTAAATCGATGGTTTAATATACCCAAAATATACAACCGATATGGGTAATATGGTTCGTGATCTTCCTGAGTAGGTATTGAGATGTAAGAAGAATGGTGTTGCTATTGAGAAACGTGGTGACAGTTATTATGCGAGTCGGGTGACATCGGTATGGGATCCTGAGAAGAAGAGGGCTAGGAAGAAAACGTTGGAGTATCTGGGGAGGGTTACTCCTGAGGGTATTGTTCCCCCGAAGGGTAAGCGTGATCTTCAGCTTGGCGGGGTGCTTGATGCAGGGAATTTTTTGTATCTGGAATATTTCGCTGGTCATCTCCGTGATCCGTTGCGTGATTGTTTTCCTGATGATTGGCAGAGTATTCTTGCTGCTGCAGCGATCCGTCTTTGTTATCGGGAATCGTTTGGTCGTATGCGTGTTCGTTATGAGACATGTTTTGCGAAACGGTTATGGCCTGATGCATCGTTGAGTAAGAATAGTCTAAGTGGTCTTCTTGATCGTATCGGTCGTCAATGGCCGATGCAAAGAGATTTTTTCGATAAGATGGCTTCCGGTGAGAAACATATGGCTATCGATCTGAGCCATATCTTTAGTGATAGTCAGCAGATCCCTTGGATAGAGTTTGGTCATAATGGTGATGATGTATGGCGTCCTCAGGTTGCTATTATGTTGATGTGGGGGACGACGACACATCGTCCTGGTTTCTTAAAATTACTCCCTGGCGCAGTGCATAGTGCTCAGACAGTGGTGAACGCGATCAAGGAATCAACGCTTCAGGATTGTATCTCGGTATTGGATAAAGGGTTTTGGAGCCTGGAGAATATGAAAACGTTGGAGGATGGTCATGTTCATTATGCGATGGCGTTACGTCGTTATCTTCCTATGGTGAAACATGTTTCTCATTCTAAGTATACTAGTTACTTCCGGTATCGTAAACGTGCTCAATGGTGGCGTTCGACGGAATGGAATGGCCGGATCATCTATCATTTTTTAGATAAATCCATCGCGGATCAAGAGGAGTCAACGTATTTGGAACGGGTGGAACAAAAACGTTGCACGTTGACAGAGTAT
>CAYPIF010000011.1:0-3763 GCA_964410735.1 uncultured Thermoplasmatales archaeon | reverse complement strand
GATGCCAGACCTTTTGAGTCCCTTCGACTACTCTTCCGAAATAGGTTAACTGAAGAGAGTGGACTTTCACCACTAAGTAAATGCCCATACAAGGCACACGCTTAACCGATCACCAATGAATTTTATTCTTTTGCAAAGTATCTGTGTTTTCAATCATTTGAGAATATATCTTACCGATATTCAGAAATTTTTTTCAAACTTACAATTTTGAAAACATGTCCTCATCGACAAAATAATTTTTCAAAAACCTCTTTTTTTCATAATCTTTAAACCTTCTCTTGCATTCAGGTTTTTTCTGATGCAGCCAATAATCGACTGAGCTGGGAAGGTTCTATTGTTATGCCTGTGAATGAGGAGAAACAAAAAATCATTGATTGTTCCGGTAATGTCCTTGTCACCGCAAACCCCGGTACTGGTAAGACATTGCTCCTTGCTCATAAGTTTGTTGATCTGATTCATCATGGTGCGAAACCAGATGATATCCTCTGTTTGACCTTTACTCGTAAGGCTCGAAAGGAGATGGAGGACCGGATCCTTAAGATCCTTGCTGAACAAGATATCCTCATTGATATCTCTATGTTGAACGTTCATACCTTTCATTCTTTTGCCTTGGAGAATCTTGATGAAGCGTTTCTTGTTTCAACGAATCTGCTTCGTTATGCCATCTTTCGGTTTTTAAAGGATAATAAGACATTAAGTTATTCTGACCCCTATTTGCTTGATACGATTGTTCCTAAGATGGAGAATCTTATCCGATATCTGAAAAGTTTTGGGGCACGGGTCGATGATATCGATGTTTTAGAGGTAAAAAAGTTACTTTCAGATTTTAAAGGTTTCAGCAAGGAGGATCTTGAGACATTCACCGACCGGTTCGTTGAAATCTTCCGTTATTATGAGACCATAAAGGGTGAGATCGGTGTGGATTACACGGATATGTTGATCCATTTTCTTGAGCAATCCTCAATTCCTCATTTTTCGTATGTGCTCGTTGATGAATTGCAGGATGTCAACACGATGGAGGCTGAGATCGCCCTTCGGTCCGCTGACATATTTATCGCGGTGGGGGATCAAAAACAGGCTATCTTTGGGTTCCAAGGTGGTTCCATTGTTAATTTCAAGAAATTTGATGATTCTACAAAGTTTGTGTTGTCTGAGAATTTCAGGAGTACCAATGCGATCCTTTCCTATGCTCGTTCTTATTTTTCTTCAAGGACCAAGGAGGATCATCATCGGGTGGAGCTGCAAGATCTTGAGAATAAGACAACGGGTTTTGGTGAGAAACCTGTGGTCTATGATGTACCTCGTTCTGAGATGCACCCTACCGTTTGTGAGCTAGCTGAATCACTTTCAAAGACCAGTTCCAAGATCGCTATCATCGCTCGAACAAATACTCAGATTATGTCGATTTCTCGTGAGCTTCAACGACGTGGCATCGAGCATTCATCCACTTTTTTCTCTGCTTCCTCGGAGGCTCAATCCTCGATAATCACGTTTCTAAGAGCTTTGGTCCATAACAACATGGATCATGTGAAAGCTGCGATGTTCACACCCTTCTTCCCCATTTCCCTTCAAGATGCATTCATCCTTTCTGAACAACGATACCTCTCCCTTGATGAGGTCTATGTGAAAAGCCCGGGGTTTAAACGACTGCGAAAGGACATACGATCCGTGGATGATGTGGAAAAGGTGTTTGAGGAGGTTATTATACCTGTTTCGATCACCTATGGTGAGGAGTATCTTCTTGCTGCATTAGGCATGATGGATGCGTTTTCTGAATCTATTAAACTTCTTAAGGATCGTCATATCAATAATATCGCATCATTTCTTCAGGTGACTGATCTTGCTTCAAGTGAATCAACAGTTGAGAACAACATTGTGTTGACAACGGTGCATAAATCAAAAGGGAAACAGTTCGATGATGTGATTTATGTTCCATCAAAGACTTCGGATAAATCCAATTTTCAGGATGCGGTGGTAAAAGCTATCCTTCAATCCAAGGGGTTCAATGCTGAGGAGGAACTTGAGGAGGAGACCCTGCGAGTTAATTTTGTGGCATTCACCCGGGCAAAAAAACGATTGTTCATCGTCACCGAGAAACCCATGGAGTATATCAATGAGTTCTCTGAGGCACAGAGCCTTGAAGGATCTACTGCGGGTGAACGGCAGTTCTCTGAATTGAAGAAAAGGGCGTATGCTCTGTTTGTGAGCAAACAGTATTCTGAGGCTCAAGAGCTTATTGAAAAGAAACGATCTTGGCTTAAGAACTATGTTCGTCATCATTTTGATGATCTTGAAAGTATCTCGTTCTCATCTCTTATCACTAACCCATATGAGTATTTGAAAAGACGTATCCTTGATATCGGTATTCGGTCTGAATCTATGAACATTGGGACACAGGTGCATCTTGTTGCGGAGAAGATCATTGAAGGTGAGGAATATACACCTCGCACGGATCTTGAGCAGCAGGAACATAATATTCAACGGTTACTTGATGAGATACATACAATGTATCCTATCGATGTTTGTGTTGAAGAGGGTATCAAGGTTCCGTTGGCAAAACTCGTTGATACGGATATTGAACTGTTGTTCTCCGGGAAGATCGATGCGGTTTTTAGAAATGATGCAGGTGAATATCTTATCGTTGATTGGAAGACGGATAAGACAACAGGTTATGCATCAGAGCATCGTCAGCAGCTTTCTGCGTACCGTAAGGCATTCTCCATTAAACAAGATATACCTATTGATAAGATCAAGGTTGCTATTGGGTATGTTGCATTGAGAAAGATCATCGATGATGGTATCATGGATGCGCAGCTTGATATGCGTCAGCCCACTGCTACTGCATTTGACACGTTTACAAAGCATTTGAATGTCTTTTTGGATTGGAGAAATGATGTGGAGTTGTTTTTTAAAGCACTTTCTGAGGTTAAAGAGGATGAGGTGTTACTTCGAAGTGTTCTAGAGCAGTATACAATTGAAACTGATTGATTCTTTTAAGTATCAGTATCCAAATATTTTTTCATATTCCTTATGTGGAAACCATTCCAAGATGAGATTGAGTATCATGAGCTTATCTTCAAGAATGTAGTAAATGAGTCTCCAGCCGCTTGGCAAATCATATTTCCATAGATTGACGATCTGATAGGTTTTGATGTATCATCTTGGCCATAGTTTCCGGGGGATTTTAACTCCGCACATGGGGTCATCTTTCAGGTCATCTATTGCTCGTTGTATAAACAAAAAGAGTTGTTTATCCTCAAATTTCCCCTGTTTTAGTTTTTCAAAATCCTTTTCTAATTTAGGGGTTGCAAAGGCAACGTATATTGGTTTATCGCTCATTGTAGTTTCACACCTGATTTTCTGATTTTTTCTATCATTTTAGGATTCCATGTCCAGATGATTCTCCCATCGTCATCTATCATTATTTTGCCTGATTGTTCTAGATAATCAAGTATCATGGAGAAGGTTTGGTACATCGTTTTTTTTGGTAGTGCCTTCCATAACTCTGTTTTTTTGGGATAATCCATTTTTTGGATTGTTTCCTCTACCATTAGTATGGTGTCAAGCTGCGGGTAATGTATTTTATTTGCCATTCCGATAAACCTGTTATATAAATTTATATAACTTTCATATTTAAGATTTTTGTTCAAGGATTCCATTATGATCAAAAATATGTATGAAACTACTAGTTAATTTACTTCAAGTGAGGGTCATTGAAAGTATTAATAATTATGGCTCTTCTCCGTTTTTGGGTAAAATAATG
>CAYPIF010000010.1:0-3378 GCA_964410735.1 uncultured Thermoplasmatales archaeon | reverse complement strand
GGCGTGAAAATGCTGGGGTGGTGGCAAATCATGGGCTTCCCGATCGAGCGTAAGGGCGACAACGTGGAATTGTATTGCAATGTGATATTGCCGGAGCATCAGCAGATTGTTGATGGATTGCAGGGAGTAATAACCATTGAAGACAGGCCAAATGAATAAGTTTATCAAACATCTCGAAAAAATAGCTGACTTTGTCCTGTTCGCAGGATTTCCGCATAGACTTTGGATTTGTCCGCTGAGTGTGATTTTGAACATAATACTAATCGTAATTTTACTATGTTAATTTTTGAAACATCTTCCACATTTTATCAGAATATTGCTCCGATGATAGGATACATCATATCTATTGCATTCGTGATAATAGGTTTTCTATTGGTAAGTTTAGCAACACTGTTCTCAAGGTCACTAACATCTAAGCTAAAAACTTTTAGTGAGGAGTTCACCGAGCGAATACTAAAAATGAGTAAGACGTTAGATTCGATTCTTACGAAGTTAGACCAGTATTTCGCTGATCTTTCACTTGTTAAAACTGATCAAAAACTATTGGAAGAGAAATTAAATAACTTGGATATAAACTTAGATAGGTGTCAGGAGATTAATTGCAGAAAAATCTATGAGGTAAAGGAGTGGATTGAGGAATTAGAGAAATCTCATAATATCCTCGATAAAGCCGTACAAGAAGATCATTCACAGTTGGAGCGAATAAAACATAATCATAATAGAAATCACCCTGAAGATAAATTTTAATCACCAAAACAAATAAAATATGAATAAAGTTGAATTGCCACCAGTCTATAACACTGGCAGTCCGGCAGCACTAATAAGTGTTTTGAAGCCAAAATTTTACAAAAAAGATGCTGTAAACCCTTTAGAGAGTTTACCTAACCACCAGTGCCCAAATTGCGGATTAGTGATTGAGCAAGTCAATGAAAACGATGAAGTAGTTATTGATGAAAACACACAAATTGTGGCGTTTTATGAGGATAAAGAAAACAACACAAATCATATTTGTGGGGAAAAGGAAATTCGTAATCCTTTAGATAATTACTGGAATGGTGCAGGTCACAATTTTGCAGCATTTTCGGGGAAAGAAAATATCCCTGATGAAGAAGATATTTTGAAGGGTGCTCAATACGGAGATCAAGTACATTTAGGTATTGTTTACAATGATGCTATTTATAGAATTACACCTCGTTATATCTCTGCATTACAAGGGGATGGGTCATGGGAAAAAGTAGATATGCTAAAATCAATGCCAATGCAGATGTATGCTTTGGGCGATTTGTCTTTGGAAGAGAGGGTATCAGAATTTGATATTGATTTATCAGAGGAGATAGAGCTATTGCCATGTCATTATCTAATTTGGTTAGAAGATCAATGTCCGGTATTTGCTGAACCTTTAATCGTAAGAGATTTTCAAGCAAACAAAATTCGATCGGGTATCAAAAGTTCACCTACAATTGGCAAAGTGAAGTATTATTCATTGTACAACATATCGAGTATGAAATTACACGGTGGTCGAGTGAAGTATGATAATGGTAAGTACTTTGAAAAAGATGAAGCGGATGGTCAGATGTCAGTTGGTAAATATGGCACATATTACCGTTTCACTCAATCTGATAGAGACAGGGGGTATATCACCTTCAAATATTATGCAAAACGCAATTCAGGTTGTGGAATGAAAAGTGATCCTTTTATGGAGATTAGATACAATTTGTTACTACTGGATGAATCGGCTCTCCCTCCTGATGAACAGCTCGAACCACCAACTTATGTTCCACCAGTGAAACCACCTCCTGCGGAATTAGAGTATAAAGAGGTAGATTTTACTTTTGATGAAAATATTTATGAAAGTGAAGGGGGATATGTTAAAGCCGTATCTAAAGACGGCAAACTTGCCCTTATCAATCATACAGAAAAGTTGCTTACATTTGATATTTTTAAACCCGGTGTAAAGAAGAGAGTATGGGGAGGTGGGGTACGGCCAGAAAAAGGTCGTGTTACAGGCATTTCTACAAAAGGTTCTCAAAAGACCTATACTCTTAATTGGAGGATAAGTAAGTTCAATCTTGAAGATGAGGTTGAGTTAACCTTTGATTAAATGATCCGTGCAGAACTACATAGATTCATGAGTGACCCCAAACAAACATTGGGGTCGCTTGTATTTTATCGTAATGATGATCCTGAATTGATGTTAGCTACCATTGAACTTCCTTGGAGAGATAATAAAAGAAGTCTCTCATGTGTTCCAGAAGGGGATTATACTGTTGTTAAAAGATATTCAGAAAAGTATGGAGACCATTGGCATTTGATTGATGTTCCTGAAAGGAGTTATATTCTCATACATGCAGGGAATTTTCATTATCAGATACAAGGATGTATTCTGGTTGGGGTTGAGCATAAAGACATTGATGGAGATGGCTTGCCAGATGTCCTTAATTCCAAAGAAGCGATGATCACAATTAATACTTTGTTGGAAGAGCAACATGAATTTAAACTCAAAATATTTTCATAATGATAAAATGGAAAGGTAGAACTTGGGAAACTCAAGAGGGGTGGGGAAACGTACACCCTGATTATCCCTATATGTACACAAGTGATGAATGTACTTATGTTAAAGATGGGAATCTAATATTAAAAACTGAGCTTAATCCAAAATACATACCAGACTATGGTTATGTAAAGTTCGCAAAAGGTTTGGCGATGTGTATGGATAAGTTTTATTTTGGTCACTATAAAATTGTAGTTACACTACCAAAAGGAAATTTAGTGTGGCCTGCAATATGGTTGTATGGGCAAGATAATTGGCCACCAGAAATTGACATTATGGAAGGGTACTCATCAGCATTTGGGAGATATTTTAATATCAGCACAACCAATTTTAAGTCTTTCTTTAAAAGCCTATTTAGACCTTACAAGATTGAATCGAATTACCATATTGATCCTACTGGAGGATTAGGCACTGATCGTGTTCGTTTAGGATATTTTCCTAATTTAAGTAAGCCTGTTGTTTTTGAGATGATTTGGAGGCCACATAAAATTGTGATGAAGGCAAATGGTATTGTTTATTCGCAGTTGAAAGGGGACAAAATGAAACATTTTCAAAAACCAATGCGGTTTCTATTAAACAATGCGATAAGATATGATAGTATGTTTGCGGGTAAAAGTGAGTTTGTGATTCATGATTTTAGTTATAATTCATTTTAGATGAAGTGGTTATCAAAAATATTTAGTTTTCTGAAAGATAAAAACGGAGATTGGTCAAGTCTCAGAGTGGTATTGCTTTTCTCTGTTTTGGTATTGGTTTATCAATTGTATCGTTTTAATCAGGTGTATCAAATTGAAATTATGAAAGAGCGAATTGATTACACAGGATTG
>CAYPIF010000009.1:0-6532 GCA_964410735.1 uncultured Thermoplasmatales archaeon | reverse complement strand
GAGCCTGTCTGAGAATTCAAACTTATCACAATATTTTGCGCTAAAAATGGTATTTCATATTCAAAAAAGCCTCGAGTTTCCGATAACAAAACATATGTTAGGCGATCCTGAATTATCTCTTGGACAAGCTCATAACTCATTTTTTCAAGGGAACATCGGCCATGTCAAAATCCTTTGGTACGAAGGAATTCGGAAATATCTTTCTTGCCTCATTCTGAATGACTCGATAATCAAGATACCGGGGGCTAATGTGGATAAGATATAATTTTTCTACAGATCCCTCACGGGCGATCTGTGCTGCTTGTTTTGCCGTTGTATGACCGTATTGATAGGCGATATCCTCAAGGGATGATTCAAAGGTTGCCTCATGAATAAGAACATCAGCATGGTCGCAGAAGGTGATCATCGATTCACAGGGTCGTGTATCCCCCGAGAAAACTATCTTCCGGCCAGGCCTTGGTGGTCCAAGTACCATGTCTGGTGTTATGATGGAACCATTTGGAGTTTTGATAGTTTTACCCTGCTGCAAATGACTGAATAATGGTCCTTCTGGTATACCAAGCTCCAATGCTTTTGGTTTGTTGAATCTCCCAGGCCGTTCATCCTCAACAAGACTAAAGGACAGGGAAGGTATGCCATGATTTGCTTTAAGGACCTCAACATCGTATCCATCAAATGGGATCTTGTCACCGTCCTTTACCTCATGTGCTCGGATCGGGTAATTCGGTTTAAAATATCCGAGAGAGACCAATTGTTTTGTCAATTCTATCATGCCTTTCGGGCCATAAATGTCCAGTGGTTCATTACGATCATTTAACTGCATCGTTTGTAAAAGTCCTGGTAGCCCGAGGAAATGGTCGCCATGAAAGTGGGTTATGAACACGCTTGTTATCTGCATATAGCTTAAGTCTGATTTCTGAAATTGGCGTTGGGTTCCTTCGCCACAATCAAAGAGAAGTATCTCTTTTCCACGTTTTATGGCTACACTGGATACATTTCTTTTCACTGTTGGCCAACTTCCACCAGTTCCAAGAAAATAAAGTTGTAACTGTGTCATTGTTGAAGTGGACATCTTATTTTCGGGTAAAAGCATTATGGTCGTTTTTCAAGGACCGCAAAATAACGGGTCAAACTTCGGTGAACTGGTATCTCAATAAGGTCCTTTACAATAAAAAGATCCTTTACATTTTCAATGAGTGTGCTGGAGGGCAAACCAAGGACGGCTCGACCATCTTTTTTAAGAATAGAATGAATTGAGTTAAACGCCCGTGTATATAACTCTTCGAGTGATTCACCCATGGTCGTTGTTGCTTTTCCATAGGGGAGATCCGTGACAACTGCATCGACAGATCCCTCTATAAATTTGGAACAATCATCAATATCTGCTGTAAATATTTTTTCAGGTTTAATAGAATAAAAGGAAAGGTTTTCTTTTGTTCCCTCAACCATTTTCTCTGAGACATCACTTCCAATGACCATTGCACCGATAAGACCAGCTTCGATGAGGATGCCACCAGTGCCACAAAACGGATCAAAAAGGAGTTGTTTTCTTTTGATCTTTGAAAGATTGACAAGAGCACGGGCTATCATAGGATGCAGGGAGATCGGGGAGAAAAACGGTCGATATTGCGCACTTCTCTTTTCAAATTGTTCCCTTTTTACCGTCAAGATCAACTGTCCCACGTAAACATGATCATTAGTAAGAAGTGCTCTTATTTGGATATCTGGATTTTGTAATGATACCGTTCTCCCTTTTGTATAAACTGTGGCCAATTCCTCAATGATCTTCTGAGAATCAAGTGTGGCCGATCGATTACGGCATCGGACCGCTATTGCTCCTTCTTCATGTATAAGATGATGTTCTGCAATTTCCCTTAGACTGTTCATTTCAACACTGGAGATAAACATCAATTTGTTCAATACAAAGGAGAAAGCTAACCGATCTGCCATCTGCTGTACAGCCGCAATAGGTCTATCTGTTTCAAAAACAAAGCAATCCTGTGTTGAAGAAAGTATGTTGAAGGATATGCCCTCTGTCTGCAAACATGCGATAATCTCCGATGCTGGAAGATGGCGAAATTCTTTTGATAATTCTAAGAAATATCTCATGTATACATCATGATCCAATAGGTTAGTTATTTTTAAAGACAAGCTTGATCAAGAATGGGGTCACTAAGGTTGTTGCAATGGTAAGAATAACGGTCACTGCTAATAACTGATGGGCGATTAATTCAGATGAAATGAGTTTTTTTGAAATGGCCGTACTAATAATGATGAGCGCAAGTTCCATACGTGGTATCATCCCTATTCCTACCTGCAACGATTCGTTTTTGCTCATCCCTGCGGCCTTTGCACCAATGCTGCAGCCAATGATCTTTCCAATAATACCTATAAAGATGATACTAACTGCGTAGAACCAGATTGTTGTAAGAAGGGTTGCATCGTTTTTAAAACCAAGGAATAATTGCGTCCCGATCCATACAAAGAACAGTGGCACAAAAAAACCATAGCCAAGTGATTGAACGTCATCGATGATCTTTCGTGATTTTATGGAATGACCGATCAATAAACCTGCGATGAATGCTCCTATGATCCCTGAAATACCGAATCTATCAGCAAAAAACGAGTACAAGAGAAAAATAGAAAGTGATATGCTGAGAAATGCTTTGGGTAATGATATCTTTTCCCCAAGGCCTAGGACACTATCTATTATCTTTAGAGCAAAATACAGGAATATAACAAAGAACAAGGTGATTTTTACACTTATAGCCAACATCGAATCTGTTCCAACAACAAATGCTAAAAGCATGATTCCAAGAACATCATCGATGACAGCGCCACCAAGTATAGTGATTCCCGCTCTTGAATCAAGCATGTCCATGTCCATCAAGGTACGAACTGTCACACCAACCGATGTTGCAACTAGGACTAGTCCCATGATGATACTATCCTGCTGTTGCAGGCCAAAGAGAAGGGAACAAAGGACTCCAAGCATAAGTGGTATAACGACCCCGCCGATAGCAACACATGAGGCTGCCTTCCCCATCGATTTCAGCTGTCCTAAATTTGTTGAGAGACCGGAGATGAACATAAGAAATAGTATCCCGATCTCTGCAAGGAAATCGAACTCCACAGATAGATAATTGAGCGTTGGTGTGTGAAAGGTAAAACCAAAGAGGGTATAGCTGTCTCCAGTGAATATGATCATGCTAAAAAGACCTAGTACGATACCTGCAACTATCTCACCAATAACCGCTGGTTGTTTTAATGCTGAGAAGAGATATCCAAAGAGACGGGCAAGGATTAATGCGAGTGCTATGAGAAGTGCAATATCATAAATCGTAGCGATCAGCCTTCTTCATTTCCTTCACCGACCAATGGATGATATTGGGTTGCAGCATAGTATTTTCTTATGAGCTGATGCAAGGTCAATTCACCAATGATCCGTTTATTTTCAAGAACCGGGAGACGTCGGAGTCGATATTTCACCATTCTCATTAATGCATCAATGACTTTTTCTTCAGGGTTACATTCTATGATTTTTCCGTACATGATATCCGATGCAGTCTTTGCGGTACCATGTTGAATGGAACGGATGTCAGGCATGCCGAAAACATAAGATGGGAAGTTTTTCGGTGCAAGAATTGAAAGCACGTCATGCTCTGTTATCACTCCGATGAGAACTTGGTCTTTCCGGTTATTCACCACCCATATGTGATTACGGCCTCCTAAGATTGAGAGCACATGGTCCACATCCTCATTTCCTTCAACAAGTGGAAGGTCCCAAACGCGTTTGTCCATGATCTGGTTGACACGTAAATCATAAAAGTCTGTTATTAAACGGTTTTTTGATGACATGGTCTACCTCAGTATCTCTCACTCTGTTATACTTCTACTTGATGGCATAATCGATTATCCCTTTTCCTTCTTTTTATCTTTCATTCGTAGATTTTCATCGATTTTCTTTTGAATATCATCAGTCCCAACGAACCAGGTATCTGTACGCTTTTTATGAGATGTTTCAGGGAGTTTATCGACCTTATTATCAATTTCTGTTGATTTTTCGAACCAATGATACGTGCCTGAGCTCTGATCTGGTTTTTTCCCTTTTGGCGAATCTAATGATACAACTTCTTTTCTTGATCGGGAGGAGGGGATATGGATTTCTTCTATTTTTGGATCGATTTTATCCTTGTTTATTGCCTGTTGATCCATGCTAGGATTATCTTCAGGTTGACCTTCATTTGTTTCAATATGTTTTTTCTTTGAAAGTTGGACGGAAGATGGCTCCATAGTGTGATGTGCAAAATCAATAGATGCGTGTATTCTATTTTTTGTTGAAACGTATATGATGACGGTTATAAGGATTATCGCTGCAATTGCTATTGGTAGATATGTATGGTTTAATAAGAGATCAAAAGAATCAAGTTGAGGTGTAACCCAGGTTGTAATCGTCGCTGCTTTATATCCTTGTTTTTTTGTTAGAATGGTTATTTCCTTGATGTTGGGCACGGTCAATGTTGTTTTTCCTTCAATATCGGTAGTATTAGCATATCCATTTCCTTCGAACCCTTGTATCTCGACAGTTGCATTCTCTATAGATGTCCCATCTAGATCGGTGATAAGAACAGTGAATTGTGTATAGGCATCAAGGGTATCTGTTCCTTCAAGGATAGTTATGTGTAGTTCATACGATGGGATAGGTTCTCCAGGCATCACAAGAATTGTTTTGTTCGTAGGTGTGTATCCTTCTTTATATGCCTGTATATGATAAGATGTATTTACGAGGACATCTGGTGCCTGAATCAAGATTTCACCACTATCATCCTCAGATGAAATGGTGTAAATCTCATCGTTGAACTGTAATACAACATCGGTAAGATATGGTGTTTCATTTGTAATGGAGGGGTCATATACGCTGACAGTAAAATACTCTTGAGAGATGATTGTTGGTGATGAGATTTCAATGTACATAATTGATGATGCGGTGGTGGATATGCAGACTATGGTATATAGAAATAATAGAATTAGTATAAATTGTAAATATCTTCTAGTAGAGTCCATCTTATGAAACCATCACTTTATCTCAGTAATGCTCGCCAGGTGCATCATTTGAGCGTGGACTAAAGGATACTTCAGTATTTATGTTTTTTTCAATTTAAAAACCCATTTCATTTTTTTATCTTTCAATAGGATATATAGAAATTTATAATTTCCATTGGTTTGTTTATTGATACCGGTGATGAAATATCAGCATCTGTATTGCAAACTGCGCGATGCTATTACTATTGGAGGCAAAAAAACCAAAAATTGAATCAACTTCATTGAATCACAGGATCAGTCCACAGAAGTTCATGGCAAAAATCAGAATCAATATTAAAATCTCTATTTTTTCTCGACAAATAGTATGATACCCACTGGAAAAAAAATAAGGCGGGTTTCACTAGGCGTTCTCAGTGGCACAAAAAACCATAGAAGAATAAAAACAGAAAAAATTTCCCCTGGTTTATTTTGGAAAAACAGTTATTTATTCATCAGTATCAACAGTATAAACGCGAATAGCTTATACAAAGTATCCTCAAAACACAGTCCACGTGTTATATCGGCAATTCTTCGTAATGTGAAGGCTCGGCGTCATGATGGATAATAAGGAATACCGTAAGGCTAATTGTAGCGATTATAAATGCATATGTATTTACAAACCATAATGTTGTGACAATGCCATAAAATACTGCTCTTATTCCAAAAGTAAATCGATTCATTGCTCTTAGGAAAGCATCTCTTGTAAATATTTCTGTAGAATTATAAAACATGTCTTTTGATTCATCGTTCGTCTTATTTGAAGAAACCATATTTTTTGGTATATTTTTTATCAAATCAACGGGGATACCGATTAAAATCGAAAAACGAACCATTTGTCGTATAGATAATAAGAACATTATAACTGAAAAAACTATGACCGCAACAAACAGCATTAATTTAAACCGTGCTAATACTTCGGTTGTAGTTACAGAGAAATCTATAGAATTACTTTGTAGTATTAATCCCAGTAATAGAAGCATCGATGAGGAAAGAAAAGTGACCACCATAATCAAATTTCTCATTGTCTGAACTGCAGTTATTGTTTCTTCCTTATTCATCATTCCATTAACCCACAGTCCATATAGTATGTTTAAAAAACCTCTTTCTCCCCAACTAGGTCTTTTTATTTTCCATAACAAACCAATAGCATATATGGAAATACACATAATGAAAATTATTATTGCTGCAGTATCCAATATTTCGTTTAAAATCATGTATATCCCACTTCAGTCCATACAATGTTAAAACAATTACTTGTTTAAAAATTTGTGCTAACAGCAATTGCCTATTGATTTGTGCAGGGACATGACATATGTTAAAAATAAACACACAATTTAGCAAAGATAAGATCCTGTCCGAGAATTAATATAACGAAAAATTAGGTTAATTACTCGGAGAAAACCGGTAGGTTTAACAGGAGAAAACATATATGTTTTCTCGGTGAAATATA
>CAYPIF010000008.1:0-3646 GCA_964410735.1 uncultured Thermoplasmatales archaeon | reverse complement strand
GAGCCTGTCTGAGAATTCAATTTTATCACGATATTTTGTGCTAAAATGGTATTTTATATTCAAAAAAGCCTCGAGTTTACGATAACAAAACATATGTTGGGCGATCTTGAATTATTTCTCGGACAAGCTCTTATGTTTTCCCGAATCCTCCCTTAGTCTATTGCATAATTTATATAATAAATTTTAAAAAATAAGAAGAGATATACACCAGAAAAGTATCATCAGACTATACTATCATATGGGGGATCTACGAGAATGGATTTGAAACTACTCCGATTTATTTTTTATTTATATGTAGTTGGTTTGTTGTTTATTCCAACAGGTTTTGCAATTGATGAACAAGCACTGTTAAACATTTCTCAACTTTCCCCAAACCTTGATTTTTCCCCTGCTTCACATGATTTTGGGAACGTCCTTCAGGGAAATATATACCAAACAACCTTTGAGATATGGAATGATGGAACTGACCAGTTAACATGGACCTTGGGAACTACACAAACCTGGCTTGGAGCAAGCCCAATGTCTGGGTCATCCACTGGCACAAATGATAAGGATATCGTTGTTGTGACCATTTATACAACGGGCTTATCATGTGGCCAGTATAGTGGTGTTATAACAATATCATCAAATGATGATGGCGCTGTTCGATATTATTCAGTTGAATTTACTGTTATCGATAACCATCCTCCGAACAAACCGTTAAAGCTCTCTGGGCCATCTACAGGGCATGTTGGAGAAATGTTGATTTTTACCTCAAGTACAGTAGACCCAGATAATGGTAATGTGCAATATGGTATAGATATGGATAACGATGGTCTCGTTGAAGAATGGAGCGATGATTTCTTTGCATCTGGAGCAACCGTTATGTTCCATATCAGGTTCACCTACCCAGGCATCTTCAATTTAAGGGTAAAGGCAAGGGATATCTATGGTGCTGAGAGTATGTTTTCAGATACAAAAAAAGTGACCATCATCGATAACAATCCACCTATGGATCCCAGTGAACCTCTGGGACCATTATCAGGTTGTACAGGCGTAACATATTCATTCTCTTCAACAGCAACAGATATCGATGGGGACGAGATACGATATGGATGGGATTGGGATGGAGATTCCTTTGTTGATGAATGGACCAAGTTTTATCCCTCGGGTTCTAAGATTTCACTAACTCATACATGGAACACTGTTGGTACGTATCAAATAAGAGTTAAAGCCGAGGATGAACATGGCGATCAGAGCGGTTACTCTTCATACCTGCAGATTGCTATATCCGTCAACAGTCCACCGGAGAAACCATTGGTTCCATCTGGTGATATAAATGGACGAATAGATGTAACCTATACCTATTCAACGTCAACCAGTGATCCTGATTCCCATCGAGTATACTATCTCTTTGACTGGGGTGATGGTACTGATTCAGGATGGCTTGGACCGTATATGTCTGGGGATGTCATTTACGAATCACACGCATGGACGACAAAAGGCTCATATGCTATTACAGTGAAAGCAAAAGATGATCCCAATGGGGATGGTGATATTTCGGATGGTATTGAAAGTGTTTGGTCAGATCCCCTGCAAATATCAATGGCAAGATCAAAGTGCTTACGTGATTATTTGAAAATTATAATACCGAAACATCTTTGGATTAAGTTTGAGGGAGAATATGGGGGAGCTGCTGGATCGGATTTGTCCCCTTTTATGATTGAACATAAATGATTCCTTACTTTCTTTGTACGTAATTTTTCAGTAGACGTTGTTTATATTTTTCTTAGAGCTGCCGCTAACCGAACGTAGGGTTTAGTAAGCGTTGAATTAATATTGGTTTTTTGGAAAAATGTTTTATGAAAATTCATAAAAAACCATAAGTACCTAAATACCGATTAACCACCGATTCAAAAAAATTCAATTTCTGATTTAAATGTACTATATTATTGAGGAATCTTAATGCAAGAAATATTTCCCTTCGAATCAATATTAATCATCTCTGGTCTTGCCGTTTTCCTACTAATAGGGGTCATATTGCGAGCAAAAATAACTATCCTTCAAAGATTTTTGATACCAAGCTGTCTCATAGGGGGATTCATTGCAATGATCATTCGGAACGCTGGACTTATTGCAATCCCGCAGGAAACACTTGAACTTATCGTTTATCATCTTTTTAATCTCTCATTTATATCTGTTGGGCTAACACCTGCTAGTAAAACCAGAGAAAAAGGATCAAAAAAAGAAAAAATAGAAGGTCCTGTTGGCATGGGCCTCATAGAAGGAGTCATTTTTCCTATACAAGCCATAATCGGTGGCGTATTCACTCTTTTAATGATTCGATTAGGTTTCAATTTATTCTCATCCTTTGGATTTCTCACACCGCTTGGATTTATTGAAGGCCCGGGTCAAGCGTTATCAATCGGTCAAAGCTGGGAACAAATTGCTGCTCACATTTATACAAATGCAACTGTTGTAGGATTAACTTTTGCCGCAATAGGTTTCTTCTTCGCATTTTTTGTCGGTGTTCCCTTAGTTGATTGGGGCATTAGAAAAGGCTTATCAGATCAAACCCCAAAAGTCCTACCCACAGATTTTATTCGAGGTATCATATCAAAAAATCAAGAAAAAAAACATGCAGGATACGAAACCACACATCCTGGAAATGTTGATGTTGTTTCTTTTCATTTCACAATCGTTGGATTAACCTATATCTTAACATATGGTCTCGTAAGTCTTATTACAAGCCTCCCTCTTGGAGATATTTCTAAAATGATTTGGGGATTTTTCTTTTTCTTCGGACTTGTCGTTGCTGTGCTTATACGATTAATTATTGAAAAACTTGATGTAGGTTATCTTATAGATAGAGATGTACAAAAACGAATTACCGGATGGTCTGTTGACTTCTTAATAGTAGCAACCATCGCGGCTATTGAACTCATTATAGTTTGGACATACTTACTTCCAATTTCGATTATCTCAATTGTTACAGGGATAATAACACTCTATGTTGTTATGTATATAGGGAAAAGAATGTGGAAAAAGTATACTTTGGAACGAATAGCCGGGATTTTCGGAACAGTTACTGGAACGGTTCCTAGTGGACTACTACTGATCAGAATTCTTGACCCTGAATTTAAGACACCTGCGGCAATAGACCTAGGACTCACATCCATTTTCGCAGCCCCTTTTGTTCTCGTAGGGATGCTTTTAGTAAATGCGCCTGTACTTTGGGGATGGAGTATTGAACAAACGATTATAGCCTTTACTGGTATGCTCATTGTAGCATTTGCTTTGATTAGAATTTTTGGACTTTGGGGAAAACCTAAATTCTAATTTTTCAACTTGGTAGGAATTCATTCAGAAAATTAAGTTATGGTGGAAAACAAAACGTTCAAGACTATTAATTTCGTATGCTACGCAGAGTAAGAAGACCTATGATACGTTCGTAGTGTTAGGTTCTTGACTATATTTATTTTAATGGTGCTAATTATTAACACTATAAACCCATAAGTAATACCTAAACTAGGGTAAAGAAAAAACTTACCCTATCGATTGATGAAGTTATAATTACTCAAGCAAAACAACAAGGTATCAACCTAAGCAGCTTTCTAGAAATACGGCTCTCAGATTACCTATTGGATAAGAACAGCGGACGTGGCGG
>CAYPIF010000007.1:0-2568 GCA_964410735.1 uncultured Thermoplasmatales archaeon | reverse complement strand
GATGTCCGAGAAATGATACAAGTTCGTTCAAATGTATATTGGTTATCTAATAATCTGCTGTTTTTAGAGTATCGAATACTGCTTTAGGATAGAATACAGTTGAAAACAATTTATCTCGGACAGGCTCTAGACATAAATAATTTTACTGAAGGAAGTAATTTCTGGTAACACTATGTTCCACCAAGCATTGAATAGATCTCAGTAAGTTTTTTTTCTATGCTCTTGATATCAATGCGAGCATCTACTCCAATACGATGAACAAGACTGTTTTTATCATGTAATCTTCCATGATATTTTGGGATTCTACGAAGCACCATTTCGTCCCATGAATCATTTCTTTTGATGGCTGAGACAACTTCAATAAGTGAGGTTTGTTGTAAGAGAACGATTGCATCGAAGATATTCTTATAATCTGCTGGAAGACCAAGTTTGACCGCAGTAAGATCTGCAATTGGTGGAACGTTAATTAGAAGAGCTTTGTCAAGAGTGTGAAAGTGTATCTTTTTGGTATTGTACTCAGTAAGACTAAACTCAAAGTAATGATCAGTCTTGTGTTCAGTAATACGTGGTTCTGATATCTCTACTCTTATTTCAGGGAGCTGAAGTTTTTTCTCCTGATCATTTAATGAAAAAGAAGGTACATAAGCTGTGTAGAGCTGAAAACCCCATTCAGTGTTCCGACAGGTGAGTCCATGTGAGATAAGGATGTTTTTTGCTTTTTGTAATCCTTTTTCATCTGTTACCGCATCGATGTCAGGAGTGTATCGTTTATGATTATTTTGTGCGTATGCTCGAACTCCCCTATCCACCGATAACCACAAGATCATCATGTATCATGGAAAGCAGCAGTAGAGATTGATCCTCAATATCATTTTTCATTCGAGTAGGAAATTCTTGTAGGTTCATAATGCGCGAACTGCATGTCTGATGGCATATAGATCAATATATAGATCAACATTCCATCGTGTTTCATAGGGTTTTTCCCATGTTTGTTTCCCATATTTTTTTAGTTGTTTGAGAAACACCATTGGTTTTTTTTGTGCATGGTCTAAGAACAATGAAATGGTTTTTTTATCAACGAGACTTGGGGATATATCATGAATGATATCTAGATAGCAACCTACGATGTTGACCACTTTTTGTTTCTGTGCATAAGAAAGAAGTTTATCCATGTTCATTTTTTTTGAATGAAGGAGAAATAGACATCTATCCTCAACACCATCGATGGTAAACAAAGAGGAAAGAAAAAGTTGTTCCAGATCGCTATCTAAAGGAATGCTCTCATAGATGACATGTCGACCTTTTCCTTTCAATTGAAACCCAGTGCCGGTAATGCTCATACTTTGACGGGGATGATCGTAGAGCTTTCGTTGTAATTCTTTTGGAGTAATGAACTGTTCGTCAAATGGTCGGGAACCAGCAACATAGATGGTGTTTTCATTTGTTTTTTTATCAATGATGATATCATCAAGAAGACGGACAAGTTCATTTCCTTCATTTTTTTTGACGGTTAATGGTTTTTTATTGATGATAGTAACTGCGTCTGCTTGTGCAAGCTGATGAAGATACTTACGTACGGTGACTGTTCTATATCCCAATTTTATAGCGATTTGTTCAGCAGTGGTTTTCTCAGATGTGATATGTTTCCAGATCTGTTGGCAGGTTTTGGATACCACTAGTGTTGGATCGATGCCCTGAGTTACAAGCGTTATATAAAGTTCTTTTAGTCTCTGATGATAAAAATCACTAGGTATGGAAATGATGACTACGCCATCCTGAGTTCGTTCTTTTAACAAATCTTTATCTGATACCATTTGTTCTACAGCATTATAGATCGTTTTTTTTGCAAATGGGAGTCTCTGTACTACCTCTTTTAATGGGGCTGAGCGAATCGAAAGCATGCTAAATATTGATGTTTTAACATTCATAAGTACAATATATTATGGAATAGTATTTTAAGTTTTCCACAAAATTATTAATTATTAAGGTTTTATTTTAATTTATGAAGATAATGATCCTTCTCAACGATATCGATTCGTTTGTGGTTGACTATTTTGTTGAGTTGATCAAAAAATTCCTTCACAATATCTTCTCCAGCTTTTTCTGAAACGAAATCGTATATATAGAAAGCATATCCTTAGTTTTCTTACTATTTTTTCCTGACATTCCTTTAGTGGTAACAAAAATAATTCAGAATTTTTAGCATCCAAAAAATGTTGATATGACAGATCTAGCACGGTTTTTTCTGGATTTGAATAGTATGTTGTGTTGGAAGGACTGCATGAGATGAATGAAGGAAATCATCTTTTTGCTCTTCCAATTTTTTTTTGTGAGCGGAGGTTTTAGTTGCATAGCTATATTATAGAAAGCATAACATCTCATAAATACGTGCAAAGGATGTCAGTTGAAGCATTCAGCGAGTCCATCAGTTCATAACCTATTTCAATACTATCATCATGTCAATTGCGTGCAAACGATGTCAGGTAGAGCACAAGGAAAGGTTTGTGAGTTCGCATATCTTTTTCACAAAAGATGTCTAAAATACAAAATTGAAATAAGTTTTGTATC
>CAYPIF010000006.1:0-29842 GCA_964410735.1 uncultured Thermoplasmatales archaeon | reverse complement strand
TTTGCTGAGTATTTTTTTTGCGTTATCGGCCTTTTTTCCTTGATAAAGTATGGGATAAATAAAGACATTACTGTCAATATAGTTCATATGGTCACCATTTAGATTTCATAAAATCAATTATTCTTTTTTGTCAAATTGAGAGTAATATTTTTCTTTCCAATTGATGTTTTTCGGTTCTTTCTTTTTGTTTTCAATCCGATTAAGCATGTTATTTAGCAGTTTTTTTCCTTCTTGTTTACGAATATGTATATCTTTTTTTTCTACTCTAAAAAACATGTTTTCTCCAGGTTGAATATGAAACATGTCTCTGATTGGTTTGGGGATGACGATTTGTCCTCTGGATCCTACCTTTACTTTAATTTCCAGCAATCATATCACCATATATGAATATATCATTCAAAATATATATACTTTTTCATATAGAAGCACATTCATTCAAAAAAATATGATTTCTTCAACAGTTATTCATATAGTTTGATGATGTTACTATTCACTGGTACCTGCATTGACTCAGCGATCGGGCGGCATTTCGAGCGTAACAAATAGACGATCGGTCGAATATCGGTTTCAGAAAATGTTTCATAATTCGCCATGCCTTTACAAAGGATTAGATCTGTTCCTTCCAATCGTTTTTTAACTAAGGGTGGTAAACATGTTACATCAACACCTACTGCAAAACAACCTGTTGTAAACACGTCATCAACAACAGATTCAAAGCCAAGGTCCGTTGCATCCTTTATCGTCGCATCACTTAACACTGGTTCTCCTTTGACAACAAGGCTTATCGTAAGATTTGGGAATGCATATTTCAACTCCCGACAGAGAACCTTATCAAACACGATCTCCCCGCAATTATCTGTAAAAAACAGAAGATGCTTCGCAGTACCGAGACGTTTTCTTAGCTTTGGGTAATCATCATATCCAAAGCCTTCTGCGACCGCATTCTCAAAATCATCTAAAAGTTTTTCAGGATGTGAACTCGCTCCGTCAATACCAAAATCAAGCATGTTACCAACAATGGAACAAAGCATGCTCATGTGTAAAGGATCCTTTGACTCTTTCACTAACCTTTCAACATTAGGAAGTAAACGTAATGCTATCTTATTGCTCTGCTCTTTTAACGATTTATAGGGATCAAAATCATCAAGTGCAGTATAGACCGATCTATGGATCTGCGTTGCAATATGTGCACTGCAACCCTGTGGATCATAGATCTTCGCTAGTTTCTTCGCTGCTTCCCGTACTGCTTTTGTCTTTTTTTCTTCATCAGTTGTACTCTGACTAATCTCATAAAGGATACGTTTAAAGAGACAGGGGACGCATTCATTTTGGATTTTCATACAATTGAAAGGGTAACGACCGAGTCTATTAGAGTCTATCGATAGGATAATGTCAAAAGCATAAAAAAATTGAAACAAAAAGCTATGTTTTTATACCATTTTTGATATCAACGTTTACAGGTTGAGAGAGACGAATATGGTGCACTACAGAAAGAAACCATATAAAAGAAAACAAGTGTATGAAGAAGATCAAAGTACATCGGTGGGTCTTTTTGATGACGATGGTGAGCAGGATCTCTTCGATGAGATAAACGATGATTCCTTACTTCTGAATGACGAACCCTTGTTGTTCAATGAACCTGATATTGTCCGGCAGCTTCGACAGGAAGAACTCGAGGGGAAACTTACATACCCGGTTTTCGAGGACATGGAACCATTTGAACAAAAAGAATCCTATGAAAAATTAGTTCTACCAGCCCATGAGCCAGCCAGTGTAAAGAACTATAGTGAGGCTCTATCACTGGCACGAAAAGCGTTGCAAGAAGTTGATAACAAGGAAAAAGATATTTACTAAGTTATTCTTTTTGAAAGATACAATCCATCATCTGTGAAACCATGATACTTTCGATAATACTGTTTCACACCAACACCACTGAGGACATATAACCATTTTTTATCAAAATCCTCCAAACAAATTTTTTCAGCGGCCTGAACCAACTGGGTGCCCAGCCCTTTATGCTGCCAGCCCTCTGTATCATTTACTCCAATACCAACCTCCCTTCCCACTACTTTCACCTCTCTAATAACCAGAGAGGGATGTTGTTGTAACTCCCATCGATGGGGTTCATGCATTTCTCTTAATCGGAGATATCCAAACAATGCATCTTTTGATTTGCTGATAAGCTGAAGGAACACCTCTGTTCCCTCACTGGCATCATACACGGTTTTCTTTAGAGAAATATCATCAAATGAGGCCTCCTCGGTCTCAGATGAGAACATATGTCCAACCTCTCTTACCCGTATATCTAAACTTTTCTTTTGAGTCCTTTGAACTTCTTCATCGACCAGTTGGCGAAGATTGCTCTTTTTCACCCCTGCATCGATATGTTGAGCAGGGACATCCCGTTGGATGCGTTGAATACGAACCCATTCAGGGACCATCTCTATGATCTGAGCGATAAGTTTCTGTGCATCCTCTGTTGATAACGGGGTATACAAACCTTGTTTCCACATCTCATACAGTGGTGTTCCTTTCACCACAAGTGTTGGATAGATCTTTAACATATCCGGTTTGAACTGTGGATCAGTAAAGATACTATGAAACGCATCCAGATCTTTTTGATCATCTGATCCTGGCAACCCTGGCATCATATGATAACAGACCTTTAAACCTGCATCTTTGGCAAGTCTGGTTGCGGCAATACTATCCGAGATGGTATGGCCACGGCGCATTGAGAACAATACATCATCGAACACGTTTTGAACACCAAGCTCCACCCGGGTTGCGCCAAAATCAAGTATCGTGTCAACATGTTGAATGCGAAACCAATCAGGTCGTGTCTCTACGGTCAGGCCGATACACCGGTTTTTAGCGGTCTCATTTCTTTCCTTCGCTTGTTGAAGTGACTCTGATCGGGAATTATTCATTGCATCATAACATCGTTTCACAAACCATTCCTGGTACCATGGTGTCCGAGCAGTAAAGGTTCCGCCCATGATGATAAGATCTATTTTGTCAACATCATGACCGATTGCTTGAAGCTGATGAAGGCGAGCTTGAACTTGAAGATACGGGTCGAACCCATGCATCTCCGCACGCATAGCCGCAGGTTCGCTACCTGTATAACTCTGAGGGGAATTATAATCTGGTCCTCCTGGACAGGGGATACAGGTACCATGAGGGCAGGCGGCAGGAGATGTCATCACTGCCACAATCGCAACACCAGAGATGGTACGCATCGGTTTCTTTCGAAGAACAGATATCAGTTGTTTCTTCTCCGAAGGGGGCATTGATGAAGGTATATGAGCAAGGATCGAACTATTTGATGGGATCGTTCTCAAACTATATTTTTTGCATAATTCTACCTTTAACTGATGTAGCTTCTGCTTAGATTGAATCTTTTCTGAAAGAATTGTTGAGATGACATCATCATAGAAATCCATAGCGGGAGAACCATACAGAGAACAGTTAAAAACATATTCCCTCTCTATCGTTAAAATGTAATATGGTCAGAGACTTTTTAAAATACAACATGTTGACCATTTATTAATAACTGTTGGTAAATATGTCAATAATCGAAACAAAGAATCTATCCAAGAAGTTTGATGATTTTACCGCTGTTGATGACGTCTCTTTCTCAGTTGAGACTGGTGAGATCTTTGGTTTCCTTGGTCCTAATGGAGCAGGGAAGACGACCACCATCAAAATGCTTACAACACTTTTACGACCAACAAAGGGAAATGCAACTATTGCTGGATATGATATTATTAAACAACGAGATAAGGTGAGAAAATCCCTTGGTGTCGTCTTCCAGGAACCAGCGCTTGATACGGAGCTTACAGGTAAAGAGAACCTTGATTACCATGCACGGATGTATGGTATTGGGCGAGATAAACGAAAAAAACGGATTGAAGAGGTCCTTGACCTTGTTGATCTTACAGACAAACAAGACCAACTGGTGAAAACATATTCAGGGGGTATGAAACGACGACTTGAGATCGCCCGTGGACTCATGCATAACCCCAAAGTCCTCTTTCTTGATGAACCAACCCTTGGTCTTGATGCACAGACTCGACGAGCTATATGGGCATATATCAGAAAAATGAACAAAGAACATCAAACAACCATCTTTTTAACAACTCATTACATGGATGAAGCTGATTTTCTCTGTGACCGAGTTGCTATCATTGATAAAGGAAAGATACTTGTTCTTGACACGATTCATACATTAAAGAACCTAGTGGGTAATGATATCATAACCTTATCAAGCTCGGATAACATGAAACTTACAGAACATCTAGTATCGCAACAATGGGTGAAAAACAATGAGGCTCATGATGATTCACTCGTGCTTGGTGTGGAAAAAGGAGATGAGAAGATACCGTTAGTCATTGAACTCGCACAGGCTCAGGGGATCCAAGTACGCTCGGTCAGTGTTCGAAAACCAACCCTTGATGATGTGTTCCTTCATTACACGGGACGGAGTATCAGACAAAACACTGGTGAGTCAATGGAGAAACGTCTTCCTCCACGATTTCGTCATAGAGGCGGTGTCCGCTAGATGAGCAATGCTGAACTCCAATCTATCTATGTGATGTGGCTACGTCAGATGAAACGGTTCATTCGATCAAGGAGCCGATTGATCTCGACCATTGCGCAGCCCTTGTTCTTCCTTTTTATCCTTGGGTCTGGTTTCCGGGTTGCAACATTTGAAGGATTATCTGTTGATTATCTTTCGTTTCTTGCACCGGGTATCATTGCAATGTCGATTCTTTTCTCTTCTATGTTCACTGGGGTATCTGTGCTCTGGGATAAACAATTTGGTTTTCTCCAAGAGGTCCTTGTTGCACCGGTCAGCAGATTTTCCATTATCTTTGGACGAACTCTTGGTGGTGCGACAACAGCGATTATACAAGGGTTCATCATTTTAACCATTGCGTTAGCCCTTGGTGTTCAGATAGCAGGTGTCTTGAACTTAGTAATGACCATCGCGTTCATGCTTCTTATCGCGTTCAGTGCAGTTGGTTTTGGTCTTACTGTTGCATCAAGACTTAATGATTTTGAGGGTTTCCAGATCATCATGAATCTGTTGATCATGCCATTGTTATTTCTCTCCTCAGCGTTTTTCCCTGTCACAGATCAACCCGTGCTTCATACCATTGCAACATTTAATCCCATGTTCTATATGGTTGATGGTCTCAGAGGAAGTCTTTTAGGAACTGCGAACATGTATCCGCCGTCTCTTGATTTTATCGTCGTCCTTCTCTTCTGTGTTATCATGTTAGGACTTGGGAGCTACTCATTTCAAAGAAGTGAAGTTTGATTGGATTAGGTGGAGTAATGTTGCAGCGTCTGAGGATATAAATTGAAAAAAAGAAGAGGTATTACCTCTTTTTTATTATGCGTTGTCTATAGCGAGTGAGGGGTCTCCAAAGAGTGTCATCTCATAGATTGTCTTGTAATCAGCATCTTCAAGATCAAAACTGTTGATATAGTTAGTGAGTGAGGTTCCCCAGACAAGACCAAGTATCTTATCATGGGCAAGACCGTCGAAGAGATTGACCTCCATCCATCCGAACAGTCGTTCTGTCTCGCTTGTTCCATAACTCCCATAACCAATACCAGAGGCACCAAAAGAAGCGATACCGCCACCGTTTGATTGTTTCACCACAGACCATGAAAGACATGGTTCGAACTCAGAGAACTTACTACAGGAACATGCGTTGAAGACAAATACGGGGAGTTTCTTCGCATTGAACAACCATTGTGCGTTGATATACACGAAGCCATCATAATACAGGCCATTTGGTATCCATTGTGAATCGTCACCGGGTGGATGGGTGGCCCAGCTCACATAGCTTCCATGTCCTGAGAAATCAACGAAATCCACACCTTTTAATATATTAAATATGATATTAAACCTGAAGAGATTATTTGTTGAACCCCAGAGCTGTGTTGTCGTATATTCTGGGAGGCGTTTCATTACTTCCTCATTTGAATACTCACCTTCGTTAACGTTCTGAGGGTCCCCTGGAAATGTGTCCCCACCCATTTGAAGGATACGATTGGTCACCTCATTTGTCCGCATAAAAGAGATGATCTTACTTACCACAACCTCAACATCCTTGGTCGTATTGCAAGGTAATCTACCCAGATATACATCAGGATACAGATCAACAGATAGGTTATCATCCGGGAACTCTGCATATTTTCCATCACTATCATTATCCCAGGTGGAGAAATTCATATTTGCATCATAAATATCAGCATAATAGAGATCACTTGGGAAACTTCTTTCGTAGTTTCCGGATGCCACCCATGCCTCTCGGACGGGGATCTGTTCATGATCTTTGATACCACCACCGACAAGGAGCACATAGGTGATACCCCATGTTTCAATAGCGTCCTTTATATAGTATTTGATATCCTCTTGCCTGTCAGTTCCAACAGATGGTATTTCATCAAGCGTGGTGAGTTTTGTACTGATCTCGTGTGCTTCTTTTTCATCAACCAATGGTTGTAACGCCTCACGATAGTTCTGAGGGCTGATGATCAATAGATCAAAGGAATCATTAAAGATAACCGGTGTGCTTGGTGGAGTATATGATACACTTATTGAGGCTTTTTCATGGATTGTAAGAATATCGCTCATTGGTTCATATGATACGGGTGAAAGAAACACGGTGACATAGATAACATGTGTATCTCCATCTAAACCTGCGCCAGTTCGATACCACCAGTTCTGAATTGGGAAACTATCACTGTTTTCATAGACCAAAGGGTTCATCTCAGCGGTCTTTACCGCTTCATCATATTCAGTTGAAATGTACTGGGCCGGGGCTGAAGGGATTATCTTCTCAGGGAGAAAAACCTGTTTTTGCCCTTCGAATGTGACATAGATATCATCAACATTACTTCCAAAAGGTAAGGTAAAAACCTGGGAGATCAGAGGTAACTGTGGATTTCCAGGTTGTGATATTGTTGAAGTAGCTTCAGATACTTCTAGTTGTATAAAACCTTCTTTTTCCATATATGTTGGATTTGAAAATATGATTTCTTGTTCAATTGTCTTAGTGGGATTTGTTGAAGATGTTGATCCCGCTACAAAACTGCTTATAAAAAGAATACCTACCAATACAAGTGTTATGAGTATTTTTTTCATTGAACTCTTGTCCCCTTTTTCTATTATATTAATATTCAGTTTCATTATAAAAAATTTCCCACTGCAAAGACAAGTTTCTCAATATGTCAAAAGCATAGGGATGATACCCCAAACGATGATCAGAAGAATAACCGCAATGATGAATGCGGAGACAAGCATTTTTTTTGTTGAACCAAAGACGATGGGTATCGGTCCGATTAATATGATCCCACCTGTTTTCACGCTTTTTTTACCCGTAAAAACCTCTTGGTTTTTCTCACCAGTATTCATTGAGGATTTGAACAGGTTTGCGTTATCAAATGTTTGTAGATGACCCAGGTAAAAAAGGATCATACCTAGGAAAACCATTACAAAGCCTAGTGTTGCAAATAATCCAGATCCAATGAAAAAAGGAATAAAAACAATGAGTCCAAAGGAGATCTGACCTTGTATAAACCCGTATCCTAAGAGTATACAACCGATGAGAAAACAAACAAGGGAAAGGATATGGGTTCTATTCATTCTCTGTTGCTCCAGCAAGGTGTTCTGCTGTTTTCATCATGTTACTCAATGCACAGGCAACGGTCACAGGTCCGACACCACCGGGAACCGGTGTAATAAAAGCAGCTTTCTGTTGTACCTCTGATGGGCGGATATCACCAGTCACACCATCAGACGTATTCACGATGGATACATCAATAACACCTGTTCCATCTTTGATATGATCCTTTGTTATCAAACCAGGGACGCCTGCTGCAGTGATCAAGATGTCCGCTTGCCGTGTTATCTCTAATAAATTTTTTGTATAGACATGAGCAATAGATACGGTCGCGTTTCTATTCAAACACAATGCAGTAAGAGGTTTTCCAACAACAGTACTATGATTCACGATGACCACATGTTTCCCTTCAAGATTGATATCTTCATGTTCTAAGATTTTTATTACTGCTAGGGGGGTGCAAGGAACCAAGAACTCATTTCCGATCAATAGATTTCCAAGGTTCTCCGGTGTGAACCCTTCAACATCTTTCCCTGGTTCAATACTATTCATGATGTTTTCAACAGACAAACCACTAGGCAGGGGAAACTGGATCAAAATACCATGGATACGACCGTCAGAATTATGTTTTTTAATGATGTTGATGACTTCTTTTTCAGTTACATCCTCTGGTAACTCCTCATGAATTGATTCGATACCAACCGCTGCGCATGCTTTATCCCTTAATCGTAGATATAAGCGAGCCTCAGGGTTAGCGCCAATGATAATACTTGTTATCATGGGATTAAATCCATATTTCTTTTTAAAATCATCAACCTGGTTTTTCACCGTTGCACGGATCTTGTCTGAAATAGGTTTACCTAAAATAATTCGACCAGTCATGTTTCCTTACCAGCATCTTGGAAAAAACAAGATGGTATTAAAAATCTATGGTTTGATACTAATTAGCTATCTATCATACGTGCTTTATCATCGTTTGAAAAAATTTAGTGATCGGAGCGGTAAAGACTATAGTCATTTTAATAGATTGATAATGGAGACTGAAAATGAAACCTCAACTATCAACCATTGAACAGGTAACTGAGGTAAAAAATCTTTCAAGAAACTGCTATGAGTCGATAAAGCAAAAGTACTTCTTTAACGAAATTCGATTGGTGGGTATTGAAGTTGAGTTTTCGATACTAGATAGTAAAAACCATTTACCTCCTAATACATCAGAATCATTTAGTATGCTAGAGTCAGATCATCCAATCGTCCCTGAATTAGGTTTATATCAAAGAGAGATAAACCCTGAACCATTTACGCTTGACAAAACCACCTTTAAACGATCGTACGATGAATTACAAAAAGCAAGAGATGAATTGGACAAAATAGCAAGCGATCATAACTCAGAGGTCATACCTATAGGCTTGCCTTTTTTTCTCGAAACAAGTTTCTTGGAAAAACCTGATATAATCACTGATAAGAATAGGTATCTTTTGAGTGTTGATTATTTTGGGGGACTGAATCAAAATGGGACAAAAGTTAGATATCATGATGGTGGTTTCTTCGTTCTACCTGGTGACTCATGAGTGACCGTCATTAATGAACTGCATGTGCAACTACAAGCCGTGGACCTTACGGATCTTGTGAAGATTTTTAACTATGGTCAAATGATCACCGCCCCCTTTATCACAATCGGTGCCAACAGTGGGATAACCAATGGGAAACAATTGGAATATAACGAACAACAAATAGATATTTTTGAGAAAAGCGAAAGGGTCTTTGACGGGGTCAAAGGTGTCCCTCGAGTGGGTATGTTCCTTGGTTATATCTCTCATATTTCAGATTTCATTGAAGTCGCGTTATCATTCAAACCACTTTATTACCCCGATGACAAATCCTCATTGGCCGCTTTTGAGCTTATGCTTGGTATCTATTATGGTTGGACAAGAATACGTCATGGTCTCGAACCAACACCCCGTTGGAGAATAGAATTTCGTCCTTTTTCATCACAGCCAACAATGATAGAAAACGTTGCATTATCTGAATTATATGTTAAAACACTTCTAGACCGTATCGATACTGATGCAAAATTGCTCCCGGAAGAGTATCTTAAAACAAATTTTGAAGAAGCAATAAAACATGGTATGCACTCAAGACTATACTGGAATTTTGGAGAAGGAATCAAACGATATCCAGTTGATTTCATATTACGCTCTTTTATAGATGCTGTTTTTCCAGGTGGATATCTGCACATTTTAGAAAAGAGAGTGATTCAAAAGATGAATCCATCTGAAAAATTAATCAAAGAAACAAAAGAGATTGGATCCGCTAAAGCTATTGAAAACCATAAAACGGCGTATAAGACCGAGAAGCCTTGCATACATTGAGTCAACACCCTGAGTTTTTGTATTTTATTTTGTGCCAATAGCATAGAACTGTGGGAAGAAATTAAGCTGGATACCCTCATCAAGAGATTTCAAATAGGAGAACTCCCACTCATCGATCTCCTTCTGCGTCAACCCTGCGTGCTGTAATGCATTCACATAGAAATCCCGTGCATGAAGATAATATGCTTTATCCTCCTTGCAACTCCATATCCTATTATTACCAATTCCTACCTCCGTACGTAATCCTGCCTGAACAAATAAACATCGTAACTTTCGGCCAATATGAGGATCGCCGCCTTTATCACGAATTGCTTTCCCCGCAAATATCTTATCCACTTTGGTATGCTCCGGGTAATGAAGCTTCCCACCATAATCAGGTTCTAATGATGCAAGGACCTTGCCTCCTTTTTTGGTCACCCGTGCCATCTCCTTGACTACCTTAGCGGGATGCTGCGCCCACATCAATAAAAGATTACAGGTTGTTATATCAAACACATTATCATCGAATGGTAGGTTCTCAGCTTGTCCAACTTGCAGATGAACATTGGAGTATTGTTCAAGGACCTTTTGAGCAACGAGGGCCATATCCTTCGATTCGTCAATTGCGTTGACTGATCCTGTTGTCATATGTGCGATATCTCTTGTCACAATACCTGAACCACAGCCAACATCAAGGATCATCGCTGCATCCTTCATTCCAACCTTGAGATACAAAGGCATCCGTTCCTCAGCGGTCTCAACTGCCTGTAACTCTAATTTCTTGATGAAATCCTGGAACTGTTCATTCTTCTGTCGTTGGAATTTGATCAACCGTGGCTCCTTCATCCTGCTCTCAAACTATGAGAATGCCTGTCTTTTATCATAAATCTTTGTACAACCGTTACTTTTTAATTCTACGCATTATTCAGACACCTATGAAACCCATCCTTCAAGTCGCATTGGACCTCGTTAATCTTCCAAGAGCGCTTACCATAGGAAAAGATGCTGTTTTGGGGGGAGTTGACTGGATCGAAGCAGGAACACCACTCATAAAAAGTGAAGGAATGGAAGTTCTCCGCACGTTTCGAGAACAATTTCCCGATCATATCATTGTTGCTGACCTTAAAACAATGGATACCGGTGCACTGGAGACAGAGATGGCTGCAAAAGCAGGTGCAGATGTGGTCTGCATCCTTGGTGCAGCTGATGACGCCACAATTGAGGATGCGGTACGATCAGCCTTGAAATATGGTGTGAAAATAATGGTCGATCTGATCGGAGTAACTGATGTTTTGAAACGGGCGAAACAGATCGAGAAACTAGGAGTTCATTACATCTGTATCCATGTTGGTATCGATGAGCAGATGCGAGGAAAAACACCTGAACAATTTGTCAGAAAGCTCAGTTCAGAGATCTCTCTTCCTCTTGCGGTTGCTGGAGGATTGAACAGTGAGACCGTTGTTAGTGCTGTTAACGCTGGCGCCTCGATCGTCATTGTGGGTGGGGCTATCACAAAGGCAGAGGATGTGAGAGTAGCTACTAGCACCATTAAAAAAGCGATAAATGAAAAAGCAGTGATACCGAGTGATTTTTTCAAAAAATATGATGAAACTGAGCTTTATAATGCCTTTTCAATGGTATCCACCTCAAATATTAGCGATGCAATGCATAAGAAAGGGGCGATGCTAGGCATCATCTCCCGAACATTAGGTCTGCATATGGTGGGACGGGCTTTAACGGTTCAAACCATCGATGGGGACTGGGCAAAACCTGTTGAAGCTATTGATAAAGCAGAAAAAGGCTGGGTACTTGTTATCGATGTAAATGGTGGATCAACAGCGGTATGGGGGGAACTAGCGACTTGGAGTGCGAAACTAAAGGATCTGGCGGGTGTTGTCGTTGATGGAGCGGTCCGTGACATTGAATTCATTCGTGATATTGATCTCCCTGTGTTTTCTCGATATGTGGTGCCTCATGCGGGTGAACCAAAAGGATATGGTGAGATAGGTGCTCAGATAACCTGTGGTGGTCAGACCGTTTGTACCGGTGACTGGGTTGTTGGTGATGACTCTGGTGTGGTTGTTGTTCCTCAGCAAATAGCGCAGGAGATTGCGAATAGATCACTTGATGTAAAGGAACAGGAGAATAGGATACGGGAGGAGATCAAACAAGGGGGAACCCTTGCTGATGTGATGAAATTGAAGAAATGGGAGAAGAAGATAGGGTGAAAGACGTTTATTTTTTTACTGATATCACGATGATAACTGATGCATGCAAGGCCTGTGGCATAGAAGGTTTCTCGGGCAAGAAGGTCCTTGTGAAGTTACATATGGGAGAGATGAAAAACAAGTATTACCCAAAACCAGATTTCGTAAAAAAGATCATCGAAGAACTAAAGAAGTATGATGCATCTCCCTTTTTGTATGACACAACGGTGTGTTACCGGGGGCCACGTAACACGGTGGATGGGTATCTGTCTGTTGCACGATCACATGGGTATTCTCAGGAGACAATGGGTTGTGAGGTGATCATTGATAACACCGGTAGAACTGTAGACTTTGACCACATACCATTTACTGTAGGCTCACATCTTCATGATATTTCTTTTGTGTTTGCGATATCACATGTGAAAGGTCATAATGGAACAGGGATGGGTGGAGCTATAAAGAACTTTGGAATGGGTGGGGTGACTAAGGAAACAAAGAAATGGATACATGGACAAGCAAAACCCAGCTACAAAGAGGAAAATTGTATCTTTTGTGGTGTCTGTGAATCTGTCTGTCCTTTTAATGCGATCATTGTTAAGGACAATGAATGGATCTATGAGCCTTCCAAGTGTTTTGGTTGTGATGCCTGTGTTCAAAATTGTGCTACAAATGCGTTAGAGCATCACCGTGGCCATTCATTACAACAACTTATCGCCTATGCGGCAAAAGCAAGTTTGGAGGGTAAACAGGTCATCTATATCAATGAGCTGAAAAGGATATCAAAGCACTGTGATTGTGATCCGTATGCTGGACCGATCATCTGCCCGGATATCGGGTATCTTGTATCAACGGATCCGGTAGCCATCGATAAGGCATCTCTTGATCTTATCTATGAACAAAAACCAGATATATTCAAAGAAAAGGACTATATCGATCCCATTGATCAAATAACATATGGTGAAGAGATAGGGCTGGGGAACTCCACTTATAATCTAATTGAGTTATAATGTGTTTATTTAATGAATTCAACGGTTCCATCTTCTAGATGATAGATCGCTCCGAGGAGTTGGACCTTGTTATCTTGTATCGCGTTTTGTATGATTGTACTTCTCTTGGGTAAAAACATGAGTTGTCTTTTAAGATTAGCTAATACATGATTTGATGGTTCAAGTGAAAAGCTCTCTTGTACCTCACGGAGAAGAAGGTTATCTGTATCTGGTGTCTCTTCAGATGCTTTTACCGCACCACAATTCGTGTGTCCTAGAATGATAAGATATTCAACATGGAGATGATCCACAGCATATTCTAAAGAAGAAAGTACTGAGGGATCCATTGCAACATTTCCTGCTACCCTTATGATAAAGAGCTTTCCGATAGATGCATCAAAGATGTATTCCGGTATCACCCGTGAATCTGAACAGGTGAGCACAGCAACCTTTGGTGATTGTCCTTTGACATGTTGCTGTAATGTATCTTTGAATTTTTCTATGAATCTCTTGTTTCCATTTTTCAGGGTTTCAAGCGTCGTAGCCATAGATATGCCTCAGTATGTATTGTTTTCAATGGTTTGTGAACTACGTTGTTCTTAATCGTGTGGTTTATAGATGATTGCGAGAACCGCTGCGATAAAGCACAACACTGCTGCAGGAACGAACGCGTACATGAAACTCAACCCTGCATCCTGTACTGCTCCTGCAAGGATCGGGCCCACGATACCACCGATACCATAGGATGTGAACACATATCCATAGTTCAGACCAACAGTATCAGATCCAAAGGAATCAGCTGTTGCTGCAGGGAACAACGCGAAGTTACCACCAAAGTTGAATCCGATCAATGCTGCGATAACGTAGAACAAAAGTGGATTTGCAGTGGTATAGAAGAATATCAACATCATGAGACCTTGGACGATACTCATTGCGAGCAGTGCCTTTCTTCGTCCTATCTTATCAGATATCTGACCCCATGCGATTCGGCCCATACCATTGAAGATAGGAAGGCAGATCGCTGCGCCAATAACAGCAAAATCAATGGCCTCAGCCGCGGTGAAACCATACCTTTGAAAACCATCGACAGGGTTATTAGCAAAATTCTGGATGTTTCCGATGACCATCAGACCGGCTAATGCACCGATAAAGAACATCATCCATAGGAGATAAAATTGTTTTTTATGAAGCATTTCCTTAGGATTAAAAGAGATCTCTTTCTTTTTCTTTCCTGATGCATCCTTTTCCTCTGGTGGTGTCCAACCCTTTGGCAACCAGCCTTCTGGGGGATTTCTCATCACAAGTGATCCTAGGGTGACAAGGGCAAGGAATGCGATACCATATATCTTAAAGACGTTGTCAACAGCACCAACGGTGAGTTCTTCAGCTGGTGGGATCAAACCTTGGAATCCAAGGATAGATGGTGGATTTGCAAGAAGGATCCAAATAAATGCACCAAAACCAAACCCTGCGACAGCAAGACCTGAGACAAGTCCTTTTTTATCAGGGAACCATTTAATTCCAACACCGATAGGAACGACATATGCTAGTCCGATACCAGCACCACCAATGATGCCGATTCCGATAAGCTTTAATGGGAAGTTCATTCCAACGAAACCGCCTATAAGATATCCTATTCCTAAGAGTATGCCTCCTAATAATGCGATTTTCATTGGTCCGTATTTCTTTTGCATCCGTCCACCGATGATGGTGAAAACAGCAAATGATGCAAGACCTGTGCTGAAAATTGCTTGGGTCATTGTTTTGGAGAAATCATATGCACTTGATTGTAAGGGAGATGTGAATGCGCTCCATGCATAAATAGCTCCAAGTGCAACTTGGATCATGATAGCTCCGATGACAATGATCCAGCGGTTCATTACCTTACTTGTATTATCTTTTTTAGATGTAGTCATAGTTAACGCCTGACAGGGCTGAAAAAAGAGTTTGTATAAATATCTTTCGAGAAAATTAAGGTTTACTTGTAGAGCATTGAGACAAAACCTGCAAGGACCATTACTAGAACGATCACGATCGCAAGAATTCTTACCATCCATGTTTTTAGTATTTTTGATTTCATTCTTACGCACCAGCACCTGATAGTTCAAGGTAGATATCATCTATTTGTACTATAGTCTTATCATTTTTTCCAACAATATGAGGTTCCTTTTTCACGGTGATGATATTTTCTTTTATCAGGGAATCTGAAGGATCTTGTCCTGTGATCTCTGGGAATGCAGCCCAGGTGAGGTCACTTGATTCCTCAAGTATCTTTATCAGTTCATCCTGATGTTGTTTGATATGGTTCACAATGATCTTTGCATTCTGTTTCAGGAGAGGTCCAATGGTGGCAAAGACAGGGGTTATCTCAATGATCTTTTCTTTGATCTCTGGTTTACCGATGATGAACTCATGATCGTCTGGGAGGTTCAATGTTGATCTGATGACGAATGTGTTGTTCTTTAATGCATTGATGATATGTTCTGGTCCATATGTTGCGCTGCTTGCAAGTTCTGCGTTGAGAGGCATGCCTTTTTCACTTTTATATGCTCGGACCGATGCAATATACTCCTTCACATGTTCACCTGCATACAATGCGTCTTCATCGGTTATCACTGGTTTCGGCCAGGTTGAGATATGGATGCTTTTAAAGCCTTCTGTGTCATTGAAGATCTCTTGGTACAACTCTTCAGTGATATGAGGGAAGAACGGTGCGAACAACTGTAAAATTCCAAGTCCAATGGTGTACAAGGTGTACTGATAGCTTTCGTTTTCCTTGTTCTTGAATATGTAAGATTTCACCATTTCCAGGTAATGATCTGCGACCTCATGCCAGAGGAAATATTCGATCTCTTTCATTGTCTGAGAATAATCAAAGACATCCATCAGATCCGTACATTTTTCAACGAGTTTACTGTATTTACTCAGTATCCAGGTGTCTATCATGGTGAGAGATGAGGGTTGTACTGGTTTCTTTGAGGTATCGATATATTGAGCGAGGAATTGTTCCACATTCCATAGTTTCCTCAGAAGCTTTTTACCACGGATGACATCCTTTCTTCGGAATGCGTTATCCTCGCCAAGGGAACAACTTGCAGCGTAACATCGGAATGCATCAGTGCCGAACTCATCGATGATCTCAAGAGGGTCGATGACGTTACCGACACTCGCGTGCATTGGCGTCCCATCCTCACTGAGGATGAAACCACCCATCATCACATTCTCAAATGGTTTCTCATCTGTGAGCAGTGTACAGCGAAGGATCGTGTAGAATGCCCAGGTCCGTATGATATCATGTGACTGTGGACGAACGGACATTGGATAGAGTTTTTTGAACAGTTCATCATCACGATGCCAAAACGTATTGTATAATGGTGAGATCGAGGAATCCATCCAGGTGTCAAAGACATCCTGGCAGCCCACAAGTTTACCATTGCATTTTGGACAGGTTGGTACAGGTGGTTTATCAATGGTGGGGTCAACATAGCAATCCTCGGGTCTAGCCAGGACTACTTCTCCGCAGTTCTCACATTCCCAGAGTGGTATGGGTGTTGCAAAATATCGTTGACGGGAGATGACCCAGTCCCATTCGAGACTGTTCACCCATTCCTCAAGTCGTATCTTCATGAACTCTGGATACCAGTTCATCTCATCGCTTTTCTTTAAGACCAGTTCTTTGAAATCCGTTGTTTTCAGGAACCATTGTTCTGCATTGATGAACTCCACTGGTGTTTTGCATCGCCAGCAGACACCAACGTTTTGTTCTAAGGGTTCTTGATGGGTAAGGAGTTGTTGTTCCTTCATATCTTTGATAACTGCGGCTCGTGCCTCTTTGATCGGCATGTTCGTATACGGTCCGCAGATCTCGGTCATTTTTCCTTCTTCATTAATGCTGAGTTCAATGGGGAGTTTGTATTTGAACACCCAGTTCAGATCCTCTTTGTCACCGATGGTGCAGATCATCACGATACCGGTTCCAAACTCAGGGTCAACCGCATCATCTTCTACGATCTTGACGGTTTTATTGAACAAGGGGACGGTGACCTCTTGATCTGTAAGCCATGGCGCCCGATCATCAGTTGGATGAACTGCAACGATCTGGCAGGATGGAAGCATCTCTGGTCGTGTGGTCGCTATCTCAATATAGGCGCCTTTTTCATCTTTGCCGATACCAGGGTATTTCAAGAGTTGATCTGGTTGTTCTTTTGTAAAATAGAATTTGATGGTGTTCAGTGAGGTGGTATTGTTCTTATAGGTGACCTCTGCATCTGCCATCGCGGTCATACAACGAGGACACCAGTTCACTGGGAATTTTCCTTTATAGATCAAGCCTTTTTTGAATAGTTCAAGAAAAGAGAGTTGGGTGATACGACGGTAATACTCTGCATCTGTCTGGTAATAGATGGTTGGGTCCATGCTTTCGCCAAGGATAGCGAATTGATCGGTCATGGTCTTGATGTTCTTATTTGCGAACTCACTGCAGAGCTTTGTGAACTCATGTCGGTCGATATCCTTTCGTGTGATGTTCAATTGGCGTTCCACTCGTTCCTCAATAGGGATACCATTGACATCGAAACAAAGAGGGAAGAACACGTTGTATCCATGTTGTCGTTTGTACCGAGCTGAGAAATCTATATGGGTGTAATGGACGGCGTGACCTGCATGTAATGGTCCGGAGGCATAACGCGGGGGTACATCGATACTGTATACTTCTTTGTCGCTCTTTGGATCAAAGTGGTATATCTTTGTTTCCTGCCATTTTTTCTGCCATTTTTCTTCAATGGCTTTCTGATCATATGTTGATTTTGACATGTCTACCCTCAAAGATGACTGTAGTGAAATTCCATCAACAACCAGTACCCAAATGTTCTCTCTGTTAATGCAAGATAGCAAGACGGATAGTGTTGATTGGAGCTCCTAAAGGTTACTGGTGAATAGGTCTATTATTTAAATATCTTTCAGGAAAAAAGCATGAACTCTGATCATATGTTTCTTGGGTTAAGATCTTTTACTTAGTAAAAATCGTAGTGCAACACAATGGAGATGCGTAATACGATCATACAGATGAGATATTAGTCAAATAGCGCCTCAGTACATGATAATCGGAAACAGATAGTGTCTTTTCAGCGTTTTTCGTACCTGTCTACATGTGAGCAAATACAAGTGAGGATATGTGTTAAGTCTTCATCCTCTCTGTTCTATAAATGCACCAATTCACCATGATTTTCTTTATTAATAGATATAAAACTACTTTAATTCTAACATGATATACCTTTTACGATACATGGCCGAATATCATTGAGGGTTGATTATAATGATACAAGGAACGGATGATATTTCTGTGAAGTCATTTGATTATTTGCCGGAACCAATTTTTTTACTGGATAAAAACGGCATCATACAGTATAGTAATTTCTTTGTTGAAAAACTATTCGATATGAACAGTGAAAAGTTCATTGGAAAGAAATTCTATGATTTTATTGATGCTCATGATGTTACACGGGTAAAAAAAGAATTTAAGATATTGTTAAAAGAATCAGAATCTTCCCTTCTTTTATCATATGGTTTTCAATTACCCACTGGCAAAAAGATCCCGGTTACATCAACATTAAAAGACCTGACCGGGGTACAAGGGATTAATGGTATTCTCTTGATACTTCGTGATGTTACCGCGGAGAAAAATCTTGAGCGGAACCTTCGTGATGTACAACAGGAACTAAAAAAATCGGTTCAGCATATCCAGTTCATTAATGATAACACTCTCGATTTTATCTTTCAGGTTACATTAACTGGAGAGTTCACCTACGTAACACCGGCCTCTCGATGGATTGCAGGATATGAGCCAGATGAGATGATTGGAACAAAATGGATGAGCTATGTTCCTAAAAAAGAACTTCCTAGGTATTTAACAAAAGTAAAAGAGATGATATCTGGGAGTAGAATTACTGATTTTCAAACATTTGTCATTCATAAAAAAGGATATCTTGTCCCTGTTGAATTCTCAGGTAGTGTTGTAAAGAGAGATAAGAAGATCTATATCAATGGGATCATGAGGGAGCTGTCCGATAGGATTGATTCCAAACAACAACTTGAGGCATTAACCAGAACTCTTGAGGGGCAGGTTGAAGATCGTAAAAAAGAATTGGAATGGGTCCATGAGCAATTTCTCCAAAGTGAAGCACGATATACGGCTTTGTTCATGAATCTTCCTGATGCTGCAGGAGTAACTGATGAAGATGGTAGAGTAATCGATATTAACACGGCAATGGCCCGTCGTTTTCATAAAACTCGTGAAGAACTAATTGGAAAATACTGGAGGGACATCCTCCCTGAAGATATTTATAATGAGCGATTTAAATATGGTAAAAAAGCGATTGATACAAACACGGTTCAATGGATAATGGATCAACGAGCAGGTCTAACGCTCCAAACGTTTTATGTTCCTATTATACTGTCCAATAAGAAAAAATACGCATGTTTTGTGTCTCGTGATATCACAAAAATAAAGGAGCAGGCGGAAGAGATCAGTAAAAGCGAAGAGCGATATAGACTATTATTTGAGCATGCCAACGAAGCAATAATCATTGCTCAAGATGAATATCTCAAACTCGTGAACCCTATGTTCCTTAAATTAGCAGGATATTCAAAGGATAAGATATATAGTACTCCTTTTGTTGAATTTATCCATCCAGATGATCGAAAATTGGTCTTCGATCGATATAGCGGGAGATTATCAGGAGAACATCCACCATCAATATACGAGTTTCGAATTATTAATCAATCGGGTGAAATCCGTTGGTTTCGAATCAACTCTGTTCTATTCAGATGGGATGAAAAACCAGCGACATTGAACTTTCTCTCTGATATAACAGATAAAATAAACGCTGAACAGGAACTGCGAGAAAGTGAGGAACGGTTCCGTACTGTCACGGAATCTGCTCAGGATGCCATCATTATGATCAATGATGAGGGTAAGACTGTTTTATGGAACAAGTCAGCGGAGAGGATATTTGGCTATACATCAGATGAGTTTAAAGAAAAACCAGTTCACAATCTTCTCGCTTCAACCGTTCAACAAAAGGGTTTTCTCAGATTATTTGAAGATTTTAGAAAAACGGGAAAGGGTCCATTTATAGGTAAAACAATTGAATTAAATGCGCTTAAAAAGGGAAAAACATCATTTCCTATTGAACTTTCTCTTTCATCTGTACAATTGAAGGGCCGATGGTTTTCTATTGCGATCATTCGAGATATCTCTGAGAGAAAAGAGCTTGAAAAACATCTTTTACAATCGAATCGAATACTTGAAAAGCGGGTTGAGGAACGAACAGCTGAATTGAAAGAATCTGAACTACGATATCGTACTCTCTTCGAATTTGCCCCCATTGGTATTGGAAAGTCGGATAAAAATGGGAATGTTCTTGATGCAAATAAAAAAATGATAGAGATCATGGGATATTCTAACATACAGGATTTGAAAAAGATCAATATTAAAGAATTATATGTGAACCCTGATGACCGAAAAAAACTCCTTCAAGGTTTGCAAAGGCGTGGTTCTGTTAGGGATTTCTTGGTCCAACTAAAAAAGAAAGATGGCGAAATATACTATGCTCTATTGGACGTCGATATTATGCAAAGTGGTAAAGAAGATGATATGTGTACAACGGTCCGAGATGTCACGGTAATGGTAGATTCGCAACGCGAGATAGCTGAAACAAGGGATTTCCTTCGAAATATCATTGATAGTGCCTCTGAGTTCATGATGGCCATAGATCCTTCGATGCAGATAACAATATGGAATAAAAAAGCAAGTGCTCTCACCGGTTACCGTCGAAATGAGGTGATTGGTAAACAAGTTAAAAATTGCCCGTGTTTTGAAAACGCTTCGGTGCTTGTTGATTATATGAAGAGTATTTTGGAAGGTCATAAATCCACACTGGAGGATATTATCATCAACCCGAAATCATCTGGGAAACGCATCATCAAATTTTCAAGTTCCAAGATCTATGGTTTGGATAAGGAGATCATTGGTTCTCTCTTCGTTGGATATGATATCTCAGATCAATCGAAGATCCATGGGAAACTCCTTCAAGGGTCCTCTTATCTTATCACTGATGAATCCTTGAAATCATCCATTGATTTGTTTGTTGATCTTCAAATGAGTGGATACCATGGTTTGTTCCTTAGCCGGGGAAATCCGGTAACACTAAAAAATCTGATGCCTCCGTTGAATGTGGAGATGTTCATATTCAATGAGGCGCCATTATTGGATGCGAAGACGATCGTATCGCTTGATGACATTTACAACAAGGTGAAATGTTTCTTGGATACGCATGATGTTTCTGTGTTGTTATTTGACCGCCTTGATTATCTTATCGTTCTCCATTCGTTCACTGAGGTATTGCATTTCCTGTACAAGGTCAATTCGCTGATATCTGATTATAAAACGATCTTGCTATTACATCTGAACCCTTCATTGTTGGATGAGAAAGATTTTTCATTTTTTAAGCAAGAGTTCAGGATGTTACCGGTCCAGAAGGTTGATACGATGCAGATCGATGATGCGTTGTATGATGTTCTGTTGTTTGTTCATGAGCAGAATAAAAGGAATATTTTAGTCTCATTTCAGAAAATTGGTAATCATCTCTCGATTTCTAAGGTGACCACACAGAAACGCGTCCATGAAATGGAGATTCAAGGTTTGATTGGTGTTAAACTGAAAGGTCGGATGAAGACCGTGTTTGTTACGAGCAAGGGTGAATCACTGTTACATCATAGGGCTGCTGTGTGACCACATTTTGTATTATGCATAGAGATGATCAAGAACTGGGTAGAGTTGCCCGCCGCAGTAGGGGCATGCTTTCTTTCTTACAACGAATCGTGCTTTACATTGGGTGCAGATAAAGGTGTCCATTGGTATCACAAACGATACGTCTCATCCACGATATTTAAATGTGACGTTTGTACTATCGACTAAAAACGAATGAGTGGTGAATGGTCTTCAAATCACATCAAACAATGTTCAAAAAATGATAAAAAAAGAAAAAAATGTGTGGTGACCCTTATCAAAAAAGGGTCACAGTGTTTTTAGACAGAAACACCATAGGCAAATAATGTTGAGCCCACAAAGAAGGTACTACTATCCATACCCTCAAGCATTGGTGGGACATACATGTACAGTCCGACGAAACCGACCATAAATCCAACTTGACGTTTCAACAGGATCTGTGATGGAGCATGGGTGATCCCATCTCCCCAGATGACCGTTGTGCCAAGTCCATTTGGATAGTTCCACATACTGACAAGTTTCTTTGCCATGATTCTACCATGATACCGGGTAAGTAAACTTCGACCTTTTCCATAACTGAAGATCGGGTACCCTGGAAGTTTCTCAAGTAATTCGAAATTGACCAATCCATCACAGCCATGGTGATTATGATCTCTGAAGAACCTTGATAATCGATCCAGGATAGTGTTCTTATCCTGCACATCTTTAAGTTCATCTAACAGGCTAACCAGTTCATTTAATACATCCTGGGAAAGCTCAATGACCTTTGTACCAATGGTCCCATCAGTGTTCATCACTGAAAGTTCGATTGGTATCATGGTTTTCGTTTCGTTTCGTTCCGCACCGCTCATTGGGACGATTGCCATCCCTAGGAATAGTGCGATAACGCCTATTGCAATACTTCTTTTTAGGATCATAATGCTCACAAATCCCCACTTTTATAATATATGATGAAATTATTTAAATCTTTCCCCATTAATAATTTATAAACCGTTGTTGTTCACTTTTAAAATGTAAAAAAAGGATAAAAAAATGGGCAAAAACAAAGGAGGATACCTACTCTTTTTTTACCCTTCGTTCTCCCTTGTCTTTAAAAGATTCTTTAATTCAGAAAGGTCCTGTTGTATCGTTTGGATCTCCTCAAGTTTCTCGTTCTCAAAGTATTCTATGATATTATCAATAGGTGACTCTAATCGATAAATGTAGATCGGACGGCCCTTTCCCTCTTTCTTTTGGTTACGCTTTGAAACCCATCCAAGACGTGTCAGTTCTTGCATTGCGACGCTGACCTCAGGTTGTCTGAGATTCGCTCCTCGTTCTATATCTGAAGATCGGCATTCTTTAACGAGTGAGACATACATCAAGGTCTTTGCTAGGTTCTTAGGCATGCCTAGATCTGTGAACACATTGATGATCTTTTTGTCATGTGATGAGAGTTTCTGCGTATTCTTATTTTTCATAGTGTCATCAATCACCAATTATTATAGTCCTTACTTAATAATAAGGGATACTATATATAAATTTTTTTACATAATATTAACATAAAAAATCAAGTGAAAAACCTCTTATTCATCCCTATCAGCAAGATTCAATGCCTCTTCAATTCGCCCCATCTCAATACCTGTGGTCAAGGAACCAACGATAGCACCCTTTGTATTTGCGATAAGACCACTACCGATCAAAGGAACACCATGATTGATCGTACCTATCATTACGGGGACCTCAAACACATCCATAAGCATCTGTTTCTCTGCATCTGTAACCTTCGGATGACATAACAATCCTTTATTTGTCACAACCGCGGCCATACCCACTGTACTTAACCCTGCGATCGTCCCTCGTTTTACGGGTACCTGCAATGTATCCTCAATAGCCTTGATCACATCCTTATGCATGTCACCATGCACCAGTGCACCGGTATCATTGGCCAACACATCATTACCCGCTGCATTATACACATCCTTAATCACACAGACATCATAGCCTTGATCCGTGATCAATTTCAGATCCACTTCCGTGATAATATCAGTTACCACTGCACCATGAGAGTTCAAAGCAACAAGAGACCCAATGATATTTGCATCAGAGATCCTCATCTCAATAACGGTCACATCCAGCGCGTTCTTCACCCGTTTCACTATCTTATTGGTTAACCCATTCCGTAAGAATGCAACAGAATCATTTGCCCTGCAGAACACACCCACATTCGGGTTCTCATTGAAATCAAGCTGTTGAAAATGCGATGTCTCATCAAACTTCATTGCCATACTCTTCAAACACTCCAATACCAGTTATACCTCAATAATAGTAATATAATAATTTGGATATCACAGGAAATAGAAATCCTGATTTAAATACTTTGAACATGGCCTGTAACATAAAACAGGAAAAAATAAGGTGAATCGAGACTACCTTACTCTGTTTTTTTCTCAGTCTTTTTAGAAGAAGATTTCGTTTCTTTCTTCGCAGGAGCCTTCTTTTCAGCTGTTTCCTCTTTCTTCGCTGGTTTCTTTGTAGATTCCGTCTTCTCAGCCTCAGGCTTTTTCTTTTTTGAAGGTTCCTTAGGTTCTTCTTCAGCCTCTTCTTTTTCCTTGGGCTGTTTCTTCTTCTTTATCTTCACCTCGCCATCAGCAGCAGGGACAACCTCATAATCCTCAGTCCCACTTTCGCTCTCTTCAAGTTCCGTCTCTTCTTCCTCGTCCTTACGAAGGATAGGTTGCTTCTTGGATTTCTCCTCAAGAAGGATCTCACGACGGGATTTCTCAAAGGTAAGCTCTGGGAGGTATGCTTCAACGACGCCATCTTCAAACTTCACGGCTTTCACCCGGATCTTATTAGGCATGCTGAACTTCCCATGGTTCCAGATCTCATTGTTCAATGATTCATCGATCCAGATCTTATCCTCCTCGGTCTTCATATGCTTCATAAGATAGCGTTTCACTCGCTTCATCGCCATTGGAGCAGCCTTTGAAGATACATACCCTTTGTTCTTTAAAGGTATGATAAATATTTTCTCTGTTTCTTCGGTCATAATCATCAAGCTTTTTTCAGTTTGTTTCTACGCCATTGACGTGTTTTCGGATGACGAACGAACCGACGGCTGGTACGTATCATGATCCATGATGGCACCCGACGGTTGCTTTTCGTCGCTTTATTCAATCGAATCTTTCTACCAAGTGTCTTATGAGATGACATAGGCTTTTACCTTCTTTCAATGTTTATATCGCGTTTCTTTGGGATGATCCTGGCAAGGAGCTGTCGAAGCTGTTCATCATTGATCTTCTGATTCAACCGACCACTTTGCGCCAGGGCAATGAGTTGATTCTCAATCTGTTCCGCTATCTGAGGCCTTGAAAGCTTGATATTGGTCAATCGTTCCTTGGCCTTAGGGGTAAGGATACTTCGTAGGATCTGTTTCTTCTGTTCCTCGAACTCCTGTTGTTGTGCTTCTTGGTTCTCTAAAGACTGCTGAAGCTCTTCTTCATTTTGAAGTTCTTGAAGGCGTTTACGTCGCAATCGTTCAAGTTCTTCATCCATAGGTCTACATAACCTCTACATACTATTCGATGATGATCAATAATTTTCCAATTCAGGGTATTGATCTTTCACCTGATTAAGAACCTCTTTTGAGGCGTTATCCATAAATGAACGACCCTTAGGGGTCATAACCCGGCCTTTTCCCCGGATCTTGGTGACATAGCCTGCTTTCTCAAGCTGCTGCACCGCACGTCTTGTAACGGTACCACTTCCGGACCGTGCCTTATATGGTTTTGAACCTTTATCTCGTTTGCCACCATATTCGGCTTTCAACTGTTCGATACCAATACCATTATTGATGTAGATCTTACGAAGGATCGATGCACAGCGGACATACCACCAATCCTCGCTCTCTGGCGGGTTCTCTCTGGCAACACTTGTTTTAGAATACACATTTGCTTCAGGAAGCTCAATGGTGTCCTCACTAGCTAGTTTTTTTGCAACTTCATCGATCAATTCCTTGGCAGGAACATCAAAGACAGTGGTCATGATTCTTCATACTCCATGAAATCATTAGGCTAAAGTAGTATCGGTAAATAACATGCATTATATAAGTATAGCGGCAGGTTTTCACTTATTTTTGAGGGGAATTCGATGATAGTGGGAGCAATTCATACAAAAAACAATGATCTTTCCCCGGTGTATCCGTATACGGGAATTCTTACCTGCTATGAGATATTGACCGCAGTGTTTACAGATCCTTTGCTTATACTCCTTTGGTATTGGTGCACGGTTCTTCGTTGAAAGTTTCCGGACCATCGTTATGTATCTAAGGGAACGATCAGGATGATCTTTTTGTAGTTGTTCTTCTGCGAACTGACAGAGGGATCCCATTCGTTTTGTTGCAATCAACCGTACGCTCTTCTGATCGATCCGTTTTGATGGCATGTAACTCCTACCCTTTGAACAACTCTAACAATACTCTGTTTCATATAGTTTATCCAATAATGTTGAAAAAAGAAAAAAGATGGTGCGGTCCATCCTTATACGGTTGTTGATGGGTTATTTATGAGGTCCATGATCTGTTGGATCAGGTTTATAACCAGTTGAATAGCGCTTATTATCGCTTGGACCAACGCAACAATACTGAGAATACTCTGTATAATCGTTACAATATTCATGATAAGCTCGATCAATAACTTGATCAGATCAATGATCTTACCAAGAACACCACTCGGACCATCAGAAACCAGGTCTGTTGCTGCAAATTGTTCTTCTGCATCTTCCTTTGTATCGATAGCGTTCATCAAAGGTGTGCTACTTGATTGTGGTACAGCGGTCACCGTTGAGACCATGAGCAAAACCACGGCTAAAGCACCTAACATAATGAATGTTTTTTTCATATATTGCCTCCACCACCAATAAAATCTCTTATTAAGTATTTAAATATTCCTGTGTGAACTACTCCGCCCTACACTGCAACAGGTTGCACTGTTGATGAAGGAGCTTCCTTCGAGTATATGGACGTTGGCCTTTCAGCATATTCCATACCTGTCTGTCGAAGAGTATCAACGAATTGTTGATAGCGTGTCCACAACGCATTCTGAGATAGGAAACGAAGCATGATGTTCACAGAACTGTTCACATCACGATCCACTGTGTTTCCACAGATCTCACAATGATACGTCCTTTGATATAATGGCATACGATCTTTTTTATGTCCACAAGCACAACAGGTCTTAGACGTATCATGCTCACTGATCACTCGTACTCTCTTCCCGCAAAGCTCTGCTTTATAGGTAAGCAATCCAATGAACCGACCTATGATGCCTGTATTATGAAGACTCGTATGCAATCCTTTCTGATACTTGTCTTTCTTTACCATCTGTTTTACAGAAAGATCTCCTACTATCAAGGTGTTTGCCTTGGTGTTATCAATGATCTTTCTGCTGAGTTTATGAAGATGGTCTTTTGTCTGGTCACTGCTTTTTCTTTTACATCGACAAAGACAAGCATCAAGATACTTGTACCGACGACTGTTCCTTTTGCAATGATCACGTCGTCGTTGCAACTCTTTGATATGTTTATCCCAATATCTGTCTGGTCGTTGGATGGTGAACTCCCGAGTCTTTCCTTTGCTGTTGATAGCGGTGTGTTTTATCACTCCAAGGTCAAATGCTTGATACAAGCCATTGTCGTGATAGTCTGGTATTGGTTGCTCGTAAGTTATTGACAGATAGAACTGTTTGTCCTTTCTATAGATGCTGACCTGGTAGATTTTGGTGAACTGATACTTTTCAGGTATCGTGAACTGTATCGGTGTGTTGTTGGGGTGTTTGTGAGAGAGTTGGATCATGCCTTTTTGATGTTTGAAACCAGATTGGTTGTATGTCATTGTCGTGAAGAATCGTTTTCCTTTGAACTTCGGAGGTCGTGCTTCTTTCCATCCGTTCTCCCATAGTTTGAAGAATGATTTGAAATCAGCATCAAGGGTTCTTAGCGTGTACTGCAATACTTTGCTGTACACCCATCTGTATTCAGGATATTGTTCTTTGATCTTTGGAAGTTGGTTCTGCTGACCGATGTATGATACGGATTTGTGTTCGTTTTTGAATGTGTCTTTTCGTTCTTTGAGGGCAAAGTTGTAGATGAGCCTGCATTTCTCTGAGAGATCCCAGAGAACTTGTTCTTGCTCTTTTGTTGGTTGTATCCGTATCTGTTGGGTCAGCTGCATTTTTCTATCCACACATAATCCCCATCTTCTATATCACTATCTTTGGGGATAGTGATAAGTTTCTGGTTGTTGCTTTTGTTTCTCCATACTTTTCTTTTCATCCTCATAATATTACATATAGTATTAGAAATTATAAGGTTTGTGGTGCTTTCATCCCCTCCCTTTCGGAAGGGGACTTCCCGCACTATAAGTTAAAGCAACATTACGTTCTTATAAAAAAAGAAATCTATAATCGTAGGTATACTTCAACTGCTTTCTCAAACATCTGATTCCATGTCTCAAAACAGGTGTTCTTACGAATATAGGTATCCCATTTCCGTTTTGGTAAATAATTAACAAATTGATACGTGAGATCTTCTTCCTCATTCTTCATTAGTTTGCATGAATGAAGGAACTCAGAAAGTGTGGGAAAACGGGTGTATTTCTTCATGAATTGATCAGTAAATAACCGTTTCATTAGAAATTGTTTCTCATCTATCCCTTTCGTTTCTTCCTTCTTTTGAGGGCATAGATACTCTCCATCTGAGGAAAAACCACAAATGGGACAGATATATATTGAGTGAATGCTGCCAGGTAGCTTGCGCATCGTCCCACCGCATTCCTTGCAGATGAAAGATTCCTCTTGGACGTAATATTCCATTTTTCACCATCTTCACAGTTCTTTCTATGTACTCTTTTCCCTATTTTGATTATATAAAAGAATGGTGTAAAACTATCAATTTGACATATCGCTATCGAAAAGGGTTATTTTGTTTCAGAAAAAGATCATATTTTCATATATTTCCGTGACAAGAAAAAGACCACACAGACCATCACAACAATAAAGATGATAAACGCATAATCAAGGATGTTGATGCCCGTGTTCCAATCCTGTCCCTCTACTGTGGTCACGATCTTAATGGATTTTGCAGAAGTACCAATCCCTCCATCATTATCAACGACAGAGAGCGTGACGGTATAGGTGCCTTGTCTCTGATAGGTATGCATCGGCTGTCTCTCCGTGCTTGTTGTCCCATCACCAAGGTCCCAAGACCATGAAACGATCGTTCCATCCTGATCAAATGAATGATCACTGAACTTGATCTGGTCTCCTTCAAGATAGGTTCCGTTCATGCTATTGTACGTAAAACTTGGTGTTGGTATCGCGTTTAATACATGGATATATGCGGTATGCGATGAGGTGGCACCATCATCATCTGTTACAATTAGGAGAACATGATATGTTCCATTATCGGGGAATTGGAATGTGACATTATCCGTGTAATACGTGTTGTTCTCCCCGAAATCCCATGTCCAATTGATGATATCTCCATCGTTATCAGTTGAATCATCTTGGAAGAAAACGGTTTGGATATCCGTAGGTTGTGATGGTGAGAAGACAAAATTGCAAGTAGGTGGTACATTTCTCACAGGGATAACTCGAGTATAAGAATCTGTTAACCCAAAGATGTCTGAAACAGTAAGTGTAACATTATACAATCCGTTGTCAGCATAGCTATGTTCCGGGTTTTGGATTGCGCTACCATTTCCATCGCCAAAATCCCAACTCCATGAGCTGATTCCTTCATCATCAGATGAATTATCCGTGAATACCATGGTATCATCTGTTGAAGGATAGGGGGGATCAAATGAAAATGTAGCAACTGGGTCTAACGAGAG
>CAYPIF010000005.1:0-26226 GCA_964410735.1 uncultured Thermoplasmatales archaeon | reverse complement strand
TATGCCAAAATCTTCATCACCTAAATGCCAAAAAGTATAACTCGAATCACTTGTAATCAAATATACATAATAGCCCACTAATTCAGAATTACTGATTGTCCCAGCTACCGTTAACGATAAAGAGAGTGTATCGCCGGTCACCACATAGTTTATTTCAGTAAGGTCAATATTTGGTTTGTTTTCAATGTTTGCACCCCAGCTCCAACTTCCATCTTGCTCCCTATAATGCAACACATCACCAGTTGAATCAGTAATTGATTCAGATTGCGCTGAAGCAGTTATCCCTGCAGCTGCGATAAAAGCTAAGCTTACTATCAATATAACAAGTTTTTTCATTGTCTTCTTCTCCAAATTTCTTCATGAGTAAGAGAAAATCATTAATTAAAGTATCGACAATTTTAATGGGAACCACATGTAGATGGTTTTCGTAAAAAGACTTGAAAAAAGTGGTTGAAAAAACCAAAATGTTTTTATCATTTTTTAGGCATTACGATGTTGCTCTATATTGGAGGATGGTTAAGATGGGCGATGTTGAAAAAACGATTGGAAATAACGCCGGAAAACTTTGGGAAACATTGAATGAATATGGTCCAATGGTTCAAACAAAATTAATGGAAAAAATGCAGATAACTGAAGATGAGCTTTTTGGTGCTATTGGTTGGCTTGCTCGGGAGAATAAGATAAAAAAGGATACTCGCAGATATAAGATCGGCGAAACAAATCTTACCGATGATATTGGAACGAATGCAGGGAAGGTTTGGCATGTTCTCCAAAAGCGAAATGATATTGATATGGTCACAATCGCCCGGTTATCAAAGATAAATAAACGAGATTGTTACTCGGCATTAGGGTGGCTTGCTCGGGAAGGAAAGATCTCTGCAAAGGTAGCAGTCCGAAAGAAATAAAAAAATTCCTTTCTTTTTCATCTTTGTACGTGTATCATTGTTTTTTGGAATAGTATTTATGCCGTAATGTTGTTTAGTTTGTGATGAAACCAGAGGTTCGGTTACTTGGAGTTGATGATGGCCCGTTTCATTTTTCTGATAAAGAAACTGCCGTCATCGGCGTTGTGATGCGTGCAAGTGGTTATATAGAAGGGATCATAAAAAAAGAAATCAGAATCGATGGTTCAGACGCAACCAATCTCGTCATAGATATGATAACCCATACTCGCCATAGAAAACAATTAAAAGCTATGATGCTAGATGGTGTCGCACTTGGTGGTTTTAACATTGTTGATATCGACAAGGTCTTTGATGAAACATCGCTACCGGTTGTTACAGTCACACGGGATAAACCGAATTTTGAGAAAATTAAAACTGCGTTGCAAGGTCATTTTGAGGATTGGAAGGATCGTTATGATCTTATAACAAGGGGGGAGTTGTTTGAATTAGAAACATCATATAACCCGATTTTTGTAAAGTGTGCAGGTGTTTCCTTTGAGGAGGCAAAAGAAATAATAACGCTTGCAACAATACGAGGTGTCATACCTGAGCCGATTAGAATCGCTCATATCATTGCATCAGGTATCTTGCGAGGTGAATCATATGGCAAAGCCTAAAGCTAAGGTGGATGAGACTCAATGTTTGTCATGCGGAGGATGTATCTCTGTCTGTCCTAAGGATGCTATTTATATGAAGAATTTGAGAGCATTTGTAATAGAAGAAAAATGTATATCGTGTAATATTTGCGTGAACACCTGCCCAATCGGTGCAATTACAATGGAGGGCGCCTAATTATGGAATATGATGTTGTTGTTGTCGGTGCTGGCCCTGCTGGTAGCGTCACTGCTCGTTATGCAGCGATGAATGGTGCAAAGGTTCTTATGATCGACCGCCGGGCTGAAATCGGCATCCCTGTTCTTTGTGGTGAAGGAATCAGTCAACGTATCGATAAATGGGGGATGCTTGAAGGGACTAAGTGGATATCAAGTGTGATGGATGGCGCAAAGATCTATTCTCCAGATGGTACGCTTGTTACTTTATCTAAAGATATGGCCGGGAATGAGACAGGTTATGTTGTGAATAGGGATCTTTTTGACAAAGAGCTTGCGAGACAAGCTGGAAAAGCGGGCGTGGACATTCAATTACGCACAGAGGCAACAAGTCTCTTAAAGGACAAAATCGGGAAGATCTCTGGGCTGAAGACTCGTACCTATAATGAGGAGATGGAGATTCATGCTGATGTTGTTGTGGGTGCTGATGGTGTTGAATCATGGATCGGGAAATGGGCAGGCATCAATACAACCTTGAAACCCTATGATCTTGAAACCTGTATACAGTATACTCTTTCTAATATCGAATATCATTCTGATTATGCTGAATTTTATTTAGGTAAAAAGATCGCACCTGGTGGATATGTTTGGGTGTTTCCTAAGGGTGATGGAGTGTTCAATGTTGGTATTGGTATCCTCGCAAGTCTTAGTAAACCAGGTATGGCAAAACAACTACTTGATACGTTCATTAAAGGCCATCCTGTTTTCCAAAAGGGATCATGTTTACGCGTACTCACTGGTGCAGCCCCTGTTGCAAAACCTGTTGAGACGGTCAGGGACAATCTTGTCCTTGTTGGTGATGCCGCACGTCATGTGGACCCAATAACCGGGGGTGGGCTGACCACTGCGTTGGAAGGCGGGAAACTAGCTGGTGAGACTATTGGCACCTGCGTGAAAAATCAAACCTTCGACAGAGAAGCATTATCTGAATATGAGACCTTGTGGAAACAAGCATTTGGCCAGAAGTTGTTACGTGATTACCTTGTGAAGGACATCATGCTTGATTTTGATGATAAGACATTGAACATGCTAGCTGATTCTTTGAAGGATTATAAGTTCGAGGAGTTTAGCACCTTGAGTCTTGTAAAGGCGTTAGTGCTGAAGCATCCGACACTTCTGATGAAGTTAAAACCACTGATCCGTCTTTCAGAAAAAACCAAGTGAACAGGTTGAATCTATGAAATTTGGTATCGTCTGTAATCCACATAAGAAGAAATCCATTTCTCTGGCTAAAGATGTCTTCATGTTCCTCTCTGAACATGGTGAAGTATTCACAGAGGAAGGAGTTGCCACTCATCTTAACGTTGATGCCCTGACATTGTCTGAGTTGAACGATCGTTCTGATATCGTTGTTACGATTGGTGGTGATGGGACAATCATTAAGGCATTGCAGGGTGTTGAGAAACCACTATTTGCAATTAATTCAGGTGGCATGGGTTTTCTTTCGGAGGTTGAATCAAAATACGCATTGGAGGGTTTGCAAAGGGTTGTTGATAATGACTTCACTGTTGAGGAACGAGCGAAGTTAAAGATCCTTGTAAACGATGAACGGCTACCTGATGCAACGAACGAGGTGACATTGCAAACCGCTCGGATAGCGAAGATCATGTACTTTCAATTATTTGTTGAGGATGAGCTTCTTGACACCCTTGGGGCTGACGGGTTAATCATTGCAACACCTACTGGTTCTACAAGCTATTCATTGAGTGTTGGTGGTCCAATTATGGATCCCTCTGTGAAAGCGATGGTTGTTGCTCCTCTTGCACCCTTTCGATTATCCGCACGTCCCTGGGTTGTCCCATTGCAAAAAAAGATACGAGTGAAGGTGTTACCAAAGAGCAAGGCAACAAAGCTTGTTGTCGATGGTGATTATTCTCTCGACGTTTCCACGAAGGATAAGATCATTGTAACGGGGTCTGAAAAAAAGGCTTGTTTTGTTCGTTTTGGTGAATCCTTCTATCAAATGGTTCGATTAAAGCTTGTTAGGTAGTTTTATATATGGGATTTTGGAAAAAAAAGCAAGATATCCCTCCAATCAAAAAAAACTGGAAAATAACAAGGGACTGCTTGTCATTTATCTGCGAGAGTGCAAAGTCAACATACCCCAAAGAGTTCGCTGGGCTTCTGCGTGTCTCCGATGAGGAGAAGGATACGATCACTGAAATCGTGTTATTACCTGGAACGGTCTCTGGTGATGCACATGCTATCTTCAGGTTGCATATGCGCCCGATCGATTTCTCACTTGTCGGAACAATCCATAGCCATCCGTCCGGTTCACCCCATCCATCTGATGCTGATAGACAGTTGTTCAGCAAATATGGGAAAGTTCATATGATTGTAGCATATCCCTTTACTGAAACATCATGGAAAGCATATGATGCATATGGTGAAGATATCATCATACTGATTGTGTGAACGAAATGGGATGCAGAGGAAGGATGTATGAGCCAGGTTTCACCTCTTGATGTGGTAATTTTTGCGCCACTTGCCCCAGTGTTTGGTCTATTGCTATTCTGGTTCATTCAATTATTGATCATAGAATCCCAGAAACAATTATTAGGGAAACTTGGAAAGAATCATGAACCGTTGATCCGATTTACAAATTTCATCGGGCTGTTCTTTCAAACAATGTGCCATGCTCTTGGGTATACGGTGACAAGATGTGGAATATCGCGATTTTATCTAAGTGTGAATTATGGTCATGTTGATCCAAAAAAGGAAAAGAGCGGTTTATTCGAATGGGTTTCGAATTTCTTTTTGTTCATTGGGCCCTTCTTTATCCCATCTCTACTATTATTGATATGTTTAGCATTCTTGATCCCAGAGGGTCTTGTTTTTACCAGTAATTCAACATATTCTTTTTCTGAGAATCTTATCGTGTTTGGAAGTAATCTGTATGAGTTCTCATCTCATTTTTTTCCTTTTCTCTTCTGTATCAATCTTCTCCATCCGGCTCATCTCGGTTTTCTCTTACTTTTGATTCTGCTAGGGCTTGGGATCAGACCGAGTTACATTGAGAAGAAATCCTATAAAAAAATCGATATGTTCTATGATTTAAGAAACATCAAGGACCTTCTAGTTAAACACCCGATCTATGTCATTTTATTTCTTTTGTTCTCCTATTGTTTCTCCTATGTTTCGTTATTGTTCAATGGTAACTGGTATGTATCATTTTTCTCATTGTTCGGATGGGTTTCTATCATCGCCATAGCAGCATTGGTTATTTCTCATGGCATCCTGTTCTTGGTCAGAATATCGGATGAACTCCCTGAAATTATACGGTGGGTCCCTCTTATAACGATCATCGTCTCCTATGTTCTTCTACGAGCTTTCTTCTATGCAATACCAATCCCATTTACAGAAAGTATTTCACTTATTGGAATGCTTGCGATAACCAGCGGACTGACAATTTTTCTTCTCAATCGATATACCAATAAGTTTAAAACTAAAAAGCAGATGAAATCAAAGAAAACTCGTCAAGAGCGGATGGACGATGGACCAAGAAGACTTGTTAAACCGTGAGAACGTTGAAAAAGTTCTTTCACCCCATCCTTTATCATTTATGGGGTTACAATCATTATGTATCTTTCTAATAGTCTGGGGACTGATAACAGGGTGGCTTGTTAATTTCTCTGAGTATACTAGTTGGTTTGCAAATTGGCTGATTGTTCTTTTCGTATGGAGCATTATGCTTCTTGTTGTTGGTGTGGTTGCTTCCATTCTTAAGATCCGTTGGAGTATCTTTTTCTTGTACCTACTTGTTGTTCTCTTTGGCGCCGGCTTGATTGTGTGGCAAGGATGGGAGGATATCGCAGGCATTGTTCTCCCCTATTACACGGTTATCGTTTCTATCGGTGGGTTCCTTATTGTCGAATGGTACCGACGTTCTCATAAATATGTGATTACGAATCAACGTATCATTTTCAGAGGTGGCGTGGTAACAAAACAGGAAAGGACACTTCGATATGATAAGATATCAGATATAAATTCGAAACAAGGTATCCTTGGCCAGATCTTTGGTTTTGGCACAATCATCCCCATTAGTCAATCAGGGTTTGGTCTTGGCGCAGATACATCATTTGCCGCTGGTGGTGTTGAAGCAGGTGAAAAGAAGGTCAAGTTCCTCGGTCTTTTTGGAGGTGGCAAGGAGGTTCAAACCCCTCGAGCGAGAAGTTATTATGAGCTTCATGGAATTCATCCATTCAAAGAGGTAAAAAAGGTCGTTGAGGAACTGGTTCAGGGTAGCGTCATCACACCGTATCAGCAGGAACTTGTTGCCCAGAATAAGTTGAACAATGATTATCAAAAGGAGCAATTGGAGTTCCAGAAAAAGAACGTTAATCTTCAGAAGGAGATGAGGGATCTTTTAAAGAAACAAAAGAAACTTTCAGAACTTGGCTCATCTGATGATGACGAAGAAGCGTGATTCTTTTCTTTTGAACAATATTCAATATCGGGGGCATTTCTAGGGATATGTTTAAATCCATGAATATATTGCAGACTCAAATATGGTTCCAAAAAAAGTGTTTTTTACAAAGGGAGTGGGCATCGCAAAACACGAATTGCAATCCTTTGAGTTGGCATTGAGAGACGCTGGGATCGAGAAATGTAACGTGGTCAATGTTTCAAGTATCGTCCCGCCGAATTGCGAGATAATATCAAAGCAACAAGGTATTAATCTTCTCAAACCTGGCCAGATAACGTTTGCTGTTCTTTCGAGAAACACAACAAATGAACCAAATCGGTTGATTGGTGCTGCAATCGGTGTGGCAATCCCGAAGACCAAAACATCCCATGGGTATATTTCAGAACACCATAGTTTCGGTGTATCAAGTAAAAAACTTGGCGATTACACAGAGGATCTCGCTGCAACAATGCTTGCTACAACCCTTGGATTGGAGTTTGACCCGGACAAGGCATGGGACGAACGAAAACAAGAATATAAGATGAGCGGTCAATTCGTTCGAACATTAAGTATCTCTCAGACGGCACGTGGTGATAAAAATGGTCAGTGGACAACGACTATCGCTGCAGCGGTGTTCTTAACTGATTCGAAAAAATAAAAATATTTTTTTTATTTCTTTTTGAATTTACAAAATACTTTATATACTGAGTTGGTTTCTAGTCAAAAAAAGGATGAATAATAAACACTTTGATAGGTGACGACCTATGATGAATGAGTTTGTGAAATGGTTTGAAGAACTCCGTATTGAAGATGTTCCATCAGTTGGCGGTAAGAACGCGTCACTTGGTGAGATGATCCGAAACCTAGGAGAAAAAGGCGTTTCTGTGCCTGGTGGATTTGCGATCACTGCATATGCTTACAAATACACCATTGAAAAAGCCGGTATTGACAAACAGATCAAGGAGATCCTTAGTGATCTTAACACCCACGATGTGACCAATCTTGCGGAACGTGGGGAAAAGATACGAACAATAATTAAAAATACGCCTCTTCCACCAGAGGTCTCGGAGAAAATACGTACGTATTATAAGGAAATGGAACAACGCTATGGCCCTAACGTTGATGTGGCTGTTCGAAGTAGCGCGACTGCTGAGGATCTGCCAGATGCAAGTTTCGCGGGCCAACAGGAAACCTATTTAAACGTCCGTGGTGAAGAGGACCTGTTAGAGAAAACAAGAGAGTGTTTCGCCTCGTTGTTCACGAACCGTGCAATCTCGTATCGTACTGACAAAGGTTTTGATCATTTCAGTGTCTACCTCTCTGTAGGTGTTCAAAAGATGGTTCGATCTGATCTTGCCTCTTCTGGTGTCATGTTCTCCATTGATACGGAGAGCGGGTTTAAAGACGCAGTCTATATCACGGGAGCGTACGGATTAGGAGAAAACGTTGTCCAAGGTGCGGTGAACCCTGATCAGTTCTATGTGTTCAAACCAACACTAAAAAAAGGTTTCAAACCCATCCTTGAAAAGAAACTTGGATCCAAACATCAGAAACTTATCTATGGCGAACGTGGTACGGTCCAGCAAGAGGTCCCCCATGATGCACGGTCGCATTTTGTTATCAATGATGATGAACTACTTACCCTTGCAAAATGGGCGATGATCATTGAGGATCATTATGGGAAACCAATGGATATCGAATGGGCTAAGGATGGGAACACAAATGATTTGTTCATAGTGCAGGCTCGTCCTGAGACCGTTCATTCCCAAAAGAACATTGCAACTCTTGAAACCTATGTCCTCGAGGAAAAAAGTAATGTTATTGCTCAAGGTGAGGCAGTAGGTAGTAAGATTGGGCAGGGGCATGTGAATGTGATCGAATCCGCTGCTAACATCGCTCAGTTCAACGAGGGCGAGGTCCTTGTCACTGATATGACGGATCCGGATTGGGAACCAATAATGAAGATCGCTGGTGCGATTGTAACCAATAAGGGTGGACGAACATGTCATGCGGCCATTATCTCTCGTGAACTTGGTATACCTTGTGTCATTGGTGCTGGCGATGCAACAAGTAGGTTATCCAATGGACAGCAGGTGACTGTTGATTGTTCTGAGGGAACAGGTAATATCTATGATGGTTTGTTGAGATATAGGGTCGATAAGGTTGAACTTGAAACGATCCCTGAGACCAAGACGAAGATCATGATGAATGTGGGTACTCCTGAGAAGGCATTCCAACAGGCTCAACTCCCAAATGATGGTGTAGGTCTGGCTCGTGAAGAGTTCATCATCAATTCCCATATCGGAATCCATCCCTTGGCGTTACTTGAATATGAGAAGCTGACGCAGCTTGCAGCAGAGAACCCTAAGATAGCTGAAGTTATCAAGAAAATCGATGAGAAGAGCGCAGCGTATGCTGATAAAAGAACGTTTTTCATCGATACGCTTGCGCAAGGTATTTCCAAGATCGCTGCAGCGTTCTATCCTAATGATGTGATCGTTCGTATGTCTGATTTCAAAACGAATGAATACGCGAATCTAATCGGCGGCTTTTTATATGAACCAGAGGAACATAACCCTATGATCGGTTGGCGTGGTGCCTCTCGGTATTATGACAAGAAGTACAAACCCGCTTTTGGTCTGGAATGCGAGGCCATGAAAAAGGTCCGTAATGAGATGGGACTTGTAAATATCAAACCAATGATACCATTCTGCCGTACTCCTGAAGAGGGCCGTAAGGTCATTGAGGTGATGAACGAGTATGGGCTCCATCAAGGAGACAATGATCTTGAAGTGTATGTGATGTGTGAGATACCATCTAATGTTGTTGTCGCGGATCAGTTCGCTGAGATCTTTGATGGTTTCAGTATTGGTTCCAATGATCTGACACAGCTCACACTTGGTTTAGACCGTGATTCTGATCTTGTGGCTCATATCTTTGATGAAAGGAACGATGCAGTGAAACGGTTGGTATCTCAGGTCATTGAAACAGCACATAATCATCAACCTCGTCGGAAGGTTGGTATCTGCGGTCAGGCACCGTCTGATTTCCCCGAGTTCGCTGAGTTCCTTGTGGAAAAGGGCATTGATAGTATCTCATTGAACCCAGATACAGTAGCAAAAACACGGCTGAACATCGCTGACACTGAGAAACGAATGACCGTTGAGGCTTATTAGCCTCATTTTCCTCTTTTTTTGTGCTCAATATTTTAATAGAACAGTGTAATTCATTTTTGTATGAAGGAAATACCTTTTCTAAAGATCAAGGATAAGAAGATCTCTTTTGATGTCTCTTCAAGTGATCTGCGATCCTTGTTGAATCGGTTGAATGAAACTGCTGTCTACGTTCTTGATGAGGATGGCGTCGCTAAGGATCATCCGAATGTTTCGTTGTATCAGCGTTTGGCAAGTGTTGCAGAACTTTGGGTTGATGCTGGTCCTCGTCGTGTTGATGACATCATGGATGATTTGTTTTCGGGTGCACATCGAATTGTTATTCGCCCGGGTCTTTGGAATGAGGTTGATCTTCAGAGTGTTATTGATATCACGGAGAATGAGTTGATGGTGTTCTATAATATCAGTGAGTTGCGTGATGGGGTTCCTCGTGATGCTATCTTCAGCCAGAGTCATTATGTCATTCTTCATTTGGATGAAGCTACAGCACATATTGATTTTAAGATGGAAGGTTTCATTAAACAGATCACCAAAGCAAAATCTACTTTTGTTATTGATGAAACAAATCAACCGAACGATAAATGGGAAAACCTTGGAGTAGAAGGTGTGTTTCACCCATTAGAAATGATGGATGTGAAAACGGATGAGTGAAAAGGTTAGGCAGATCATTTCTTTCGTCTTTAAACGAAGTGGCAAACAACGATTGACTGAATCAGAGTTCTACTTAACTATCTCCATGGATCTTAAATGGTGCCCACCAAAGCGTGCGAAGGAGTTCGTGTCACATCTCATCTCATTAGGAGTATTGAAAAAGGAAGGTGAGGATGTTTTCCCTGAGTTTGATGTTGATGACGTTGTTATTCCGCTTGGTTTTCATCCACAAGAAGAAGATTTTATTTTTGATGACTCAGAGGGAGCGGTTGATACTAGTGAAACGAAGGATGCTCTTGAGCATGTTGTTCATCGGATCCAGGCTAAAACATTACTAGATAAAGGTCGAATTGAAAAGGAGATCTCTCGGCTCATTGAAAAGAAACACATCCATCGTTCAGCGGCGTTAGCATTGTTTGCTCGCTTCTATAATGTAAGCATAACCGATCTTTTACCTGAGCTAAAAGAAGAGATTCTTACAGGAAATACAGGATGATCGGGAAGAGGAGGATTCCCATACAATGACTTCTTCTCACGCCCCATTGTACAGGGAGAAGCCCGATGAATGTTGCAACAAGGAGTATCAATAACCCAGTGAAGCCCGTGAAAAGGTAAACAAGGATCGCGATCAATAAGATAGTGGCTGTTACGAGGGGCTGGTAGGGTATTTTTGAGAAATACATCGCAAAGAGTTTACCAACTTTTAACGTAAGAAAGTACGAAAGCGTTCCTCCAAAGAGTAAAGCAATAAGAAGATAGATGAGGTTTACTGGCATGAGTATCTGTGTCCATTCTTGGATGCTTATGAGTTGCATGACCGCTAGTGTTGCACCACTTCGTGATCTAAGGATGATGTAAAGGACAACGACGACAAAAAATGCGCAAGCAGTGTTGACCGCGGATAAGGTGACGATGGTTTGTCGTTTATCTGATTCACCGCGTACGTTCATAGCTAGGATGGTCCCTACTGCTGAGGTGATTCCGGGTATGATGGACACAAGGATTCCTGCTGCTGAGCCTGTGGTGATCGATAGAATAGAAGCTTTTTTCTCCCTTTGGGAACTCTTTGATAGTTCAAGGGTTTGTTTGGGTATCTTGGGTTTTGTGGCCAAGGATGTGAGAAGTGTTGGAAGTCCAAATAAACCTGAGAGTGCGGGGAAAAGGACTGGTGAATCAAGTCCTATCGGTGATCCCACAGGAAGATCTAAGGCAATTAATCCGAATGTTCCTGAGAGGAAAAAGAGGAATGCGGCAAAGATCATTCCAAGGATGGCAGGGGTTATCCCTTTATCCGTGATGTCTTTAATTTTTCCTTTCTCTGTTGCGATCATTAGAATGGTGATTGCTACGAGGACGTAGAGCATTATTTCTTGAAGTATGCTATAAAAATGAAATGGCGCTCCTATGATGAATCGAATGGGATAGAGGAGCACTAAACTGAAAAGTATGGCTCCAAAGCTTCCCATTGCTGATATTGCGACCGCCTCGTATCCTTTTCCCTCTAAAAGAAACGCATGTGCTGGAAGCACAGAGAGGGCGGTGTCCTCGTCAGGCGCGCCGAGAAAAGTGGAGGGGATTGTGTCATGGAAGGTATGAGAAATGGATACACTGATGATGAAAAGAGCTATGAGAACCAGGATGAAGTCTGTGGTTATTCCATAGGTTGTGAGTGGTTCAAGGAAAACGAGTATTGTTGTGGTGAGTGAGAGAAGAATCAGTGCGATGTTGTTGACATGTAACCCGGGTAATATCCCTGTGAGTATACCTGTGAGAACACCGAGAGTGCAAAAGATGAGGATAAGGATGAGATCAAGCATCTGATGGTTCCTCATATAGTGGTTGTATGGTGTGGTAGGGTTCGGTGAGGGTGAAGATATATCGTAATTGTGTTGGGTCATAGCTAAAATATGCAGTGAGGATTACTTTTTCTCCCTTGTAAAGACTAGTGTTATATGATTGTTTGAAAAATACAGGAATGGTATAGTCTGCTTTAGCATCAGTGAAGTAGAAATATGATTCGTAAAGCGCATCTATGTATCCAGTGACATTGAGGTTTTGGTCTTGGAATGATATTGGTTTTTGTGCTATCTCCCCGAGAGGTGTTGTTGTTTCATTCCATATCTTAAGTATTTGAAATGATTGCGGGTCGTTCAAAAGGATCTCCCAGGTATCTTGGTATTGTTCGACGCTACCTGTTGCTTGTATCAGGTCTCCCGATCGTATGATAAGAGGTGTTGATGCAAAGACTGTTGCTGTTGTGTTATTATCTCGGATGGTTATTATCTGATTTCCATAATCTGTCTGGCGATATGTGGTGATTGTCCCTTGTGTTGTTACTATCTTTCCTTCGAAATCCGGAAGTTCTGAAAGTACCACTACCGGTGGTTGAGCATAAAGAGAAAGTATGTATAGGACGATAACTCCCAAGATTGATATTAGTAACGTAATATATTTTATATTCATATTTTTAAAAAATTAATTGTATGAAAATATTATTTAAAAATGTTACCACTTTTTCCGTTATACCCAAAGGAGAAAATAAGGGTTAATTATTTATAGAAGTGATTATATTCATCTAAAAACCTGTGAAAGGTGAGTCAATTGGAAGAACAGCAATGGGAAAAGAATTCCTATTATCGGAATGCTCATAAACATTCTTGTTATACCTACTGTAATTCCCTTTGAGATAGAAAAACAATTATTGGTGAGGCTCATATGATCAAAAAAGATGTTATGTTAAAGGTTTCTGAAGCATTTCAGCAAGATGTTGGGTACGGAAGAGCTCGAATAGATCATCAGACAAGAATGGAACTAGATCTCTCCATTGGTGATGTCATCGAGATAGAAGGCACAAAGAAGACGTCCTCAGTTGTATGGAGGGCACACCCAACTGATGAAGGTAAACGAATCATCAGAATAGATAATCTTACCCGAAAAAATGCTGGGACAGGACTAGGGGATACCGTTTCGATACAAAAAGCATCGGTCAGTCCTGCAAATAGTGTTACGCTTGCACCGTTGATATCAAAAGGCCAGCAGATACAATTTGGCAGTGGTATTGAGATATTAATTAAGAAAGGATTGTTAAAAAGACCTATTTCTAAAGGTGATAACATTATCGTTCCTGGTATCGCCTTGTTCGGGAGCGCACTTCCCTTTGCTATACTAAACACATCCCCAAATGGTATTGTATCAATCAACGAAGATACGGTCATCCAGGTAAAAGAAGAAGCAGCTCAACAAATGGAGCCTGAAGGTCCTCGTGTGAGCTATGAGGATATCGGGGGTCTTAAGGATGAACTTGAAAAGGTCAAAGAGATGATACAACTCCCGATTAAACATCCTAAAATTTTTAACAGACTAGGTATCGATCCGCCAAAGGGTGTGCTGCTCCATGGGCCACCAGGCACTGGAAAAACGTTGATAGCGAAAGCGGTCGCAAATGAATCTGGCGCAAGTTTTTATACGATTAATGGCCCAGAGATCATGAGCAAGTTCTACGGCCAAAGCGAGGAAAATCTAAGAAAGATATTCGATGAGGCTGAGAAGAACGCACCATCAATCATTTTCATTGATGAGATCGATGCTATTGCAGGTAAGCGAAGTGAGACCCATGGCGAGGTTGAAAAACGGGTTGTCTCTCAACTTCTTACATTGATGGACGGACTTAAAGGTCGTGGAAACCTTATCGTGATCGGTGCAACAAATATCCCTGATTCCCTTGACCCTGCGTTACGCCGCCCGGGTCGTTTTGATCGTGAGATACGAATTGATGCTCCTGATAGGGATGGCAGAAAAGAGGTCATACAGATACACACAAGAGGTATGCCTAAAGCTGAAAGTGTTAATTTAGAGAAACTTGCCGATAAGACCTATGGATATGTGGGGGCGGATCTTGCAGCTCTTGCAAGAGAAGCAGCTATGAATGCATTACGCCGTTATCTTCCTGAGATCGATCTTGAGAAGCCAATACCGGTAGAGGTACTGGAAAAGATGGAAGTGACAATGGATGATTTTATCAATGCGCAACGCGGCATTGAACCATCTGCGCTGCGTGAGTTCTTTGTAGAGGTCCCTCGTGTGAGCTGGGTTGATGTCGGAGGATTAGAGAATGTTAAACAACAACTTCGTGAATCGGTTGAATGGCCATTATCCCAGCCTGAGGTTTTCAAGCGACTGGGGATAACTGCCCCAAGAGGGATCCTCTTGTATGGCCCCCCAGGAACTGGGAAGACCCTACTTGCAAAAGCGGTGGCAAATGAATCGGATGCTAATTTCATCTCAATAAAAGGTCCTGAGGTTATGAGCAAATGGGTCGGCGAAAGTGAAAAAGCCGTTCGTGAACTATTCAAAAAAGCTAAGCAGGTCTCTCCCTCTATTGTCTTCTTAGATGAGCTTGATGCTATTGCGCCTAGAAGAGGTACTTATTCTGGGTCTCATGTGACTGAGAGTGTTGTGAATCAGTTATTGACAAGTATTGATGGTTTGGAAAGTATGGAAGGTGTTGTTATCATTGGGGCAACCAATAGACCAGATATCATTGATCAAAGTCTTCTACGACCTGGTCGATTTGATAGGTTGATTATGACACCGGCTCCTGATTTATTATCAAGAAAAGAGATTTTTAAGATCCATACAAAGGCGATGCCGTTAGCCTCAGATATTTCCCTTGATATGTTAGCTGAAAACACAGATGGCTTCTCCGGAGCAGATATCGAGGCGTTATGCCGTGAGTCCGCGATGATTGCTCTTAGGGAAAACATCAAGGTTAAAAAAGTCGAATCGAAGCATTTCCAGGAAGCACTCAACAATATCAGACCTAGTTTAACAGAGGAACTGGTGAAATATTATCAATCAGTTGCCAAAGATCTTGGAAGTAGAATAGCCAAAAAGGATAAAAGAGACAAGGATATTCAATATCTATAATAAAAATAAATGCAGAGGTGGGATATAGTTATGAAAATCATGGAAAACGAGTTGAGAGGAAAGACAGTAATGAGCGAGGAAGGTTTGTATCTTGGGATCTTCCGAAATTCAACGGTTGATGAAAGGACCGGTCAACTTCATCAAGTGCTTATTGAACCATCTGATGATGTTGATCCACGGTTATATCATCTTGATGAACAAGGAAATCTTATTTTCCCGTTCACATCAATAAAATCCGTAAAGGATGTTGTCATCATCGGCCATTAAGCATCAGATAGTCATAGAATAGATGAAAGGCTATGTCTGGCTTTCCTTTTCTTTCTGCCCAATCATCAATAGATTTTTTGCTGTAAGTAAAATGAAACAAAGCAAGGCAAAGTTTTGATATTTTAGAAAATAATATATACTTCATCTCACGGGTTAGGGCACCCCTTCATTTCCAGTGGAACGAAAAAAGTGAGTATACAATTTTTCGAAAAAATAAATGATACGTGAGTATACCCACAAATGTATACAATTGGATATATTTGAACGTTTTCATTTTATCAAATATACAATTAACAAAATGAAAATCAATCGAGGCATATAATCAGAAGTTTCCACATGAAATCAAGGCCTCCCCCTACGATGATCACTTTCACTGTTATATCCCTTATAATTCACATAAATAATTAAAATACATAATGTTAAATACCATTCCATTATTTCGTAAATGGGGTGAGTTTCTTTCCATCAAAGACCGTTACTAGTGACATATTTGGCCGTCTTCTACTTTCAGATGGGCTTTTCATCAATAGAGAAGCTATGAGACCATCCTTTATGCCAAATGTTCTTCCGCATAGGGAACGGCAGATCAATGAACTCGCTTCAATTCTTGTTCCTGCTTTGAGAGGTGAGACGCCTTCAAATATTTTTATTTACGGCAAAACAGGGACCGGCAAAACGATTGTAACGAAATTTGTTGGAGGAGAACTCTTAAAAAAAGGAGAAGAGATGAGTAAGCATGTAAACTTTGTTTACATCAATTGCGAAGTTGTGGATACTCAATACCGTCTCCTACAAAACATTGCAAATCATTTTATCAACGAATGGTCTGAACGTATCCCCTTTACTGGTTGGCCCACTGACGAGGTTTTTGCAAAGCTCTTGCAGATGATCGATAAGAACAAAGGGGTCAACGTTATCATCCTTGACGAGGTTGATAAATTAAAAGGTGATGAAGCACTCTATAATCTTTCTCGCATCAACAGTAGTCTTGAATTCGCGAAAGTATCCATCGTTGGCATCTCAAATGATCTGAAGTTCACAGAGTTTCTTGATCCTCGTGTTAAATCAAGTTTAGGAGAAGAGAATCTCATATTCCCACCCTATGATGCAGCAGAGTTACAGGATATTTTGAATCAGCGTGCGTTAATTGCTTTGAAACCCGGTTGTCTTGATGATGATGTGATACCATTATGTGCAGCACTTGCTGCTCAGGAACATGGTGACGCCCGTCGTGCACTTGATCTCCTACGTATGGCTGCGGAACTTGGCGAACGAAAGGGAATTTCGCGTGTTTCTAAGAAATTTGTGAGACTTGCCCAGAATAAAATAGAGACCGATCGGGTCACTGAAGTGATTCGTACCCTCCCTGCTCAATCAAAATTAATTCTTCTCGCGATTGTACTGCAACATCAACATGATTCACAAAAGGGAACTGCTGGTCCTATCACGACAGGTGAGGTGTATGAGATATACAAGGATCTATGCAAGAAATCCAGAGCGGATCCATTGACCCAGCGAAGAGTAGCCGATCTCATATCTGAACTCGATATGCTTGGGATCATCACCGCACGTGTTATCTCAAAAGGACGGTATGGAAGAACAAGAGAGATACAGTTATCCTCATCCTATGATGAGATCATGTTCGTTTTGAAAGAGGATGAGGTCTACGATGATCTGTCCAATTATAAGATCAAAGCTCAAGCTCGATTAATGTAACTTTTTTACCCCTTCGTTTCAACTCGAGCATATCTTAAGAACGAACATTTCTTTTAGAATGATTTTGGGGGGAATTGGTCTATGAAAGAGGTGGGGTGTGGATTCCCCTCATATATAAACCACATTCCTCACCAGAGAATGGAATCGGGTTACTCATTTTAATATTTTGGATATTCATCCAATTTCCCCCAATACAAATAGGTAACCACTGTATGTTGATAAATCTTTATACTTTTTTCAACCTACATAGTGAGGGATCTCGCTATCATCCTTTTTTGTATCATTTGGTTTCGCCTGGAGAATATCGATAGCAAGGACAGCATGTAATGGGACAATGCGGATTTTACCTGCCATCTCTCCTTCTGTGTCGTTCAGACGCATGAGCAGTCCTACTTCTTCAACACCTATGGTCATATATCCTTCAAATATGCCGATTGTTTCTACCATGCGATCCCGAGCGCCTAACGAATAGATCTTATATTCAGATCCTTGGGTGAGTTCAACCTCTGGTTTATCATTCATCTGATTTCCCTCTTTGTTGTTCTTTCATCATGATTTCTTGAAGATGTTCAACCGTCTTTCCATAATTTTCCATTGCAACCTTTACATGAGCTTCTACGAAGTTCCATGCTTTTTTAAGGTCCCCATATCGGAGACGGTATGCTTTCTTATTTTGCTTTGTTGTATCATCAAATACTTGAATTTCTTCAAGGATGTCTAACGATTTCAGTTTATTAAGATGTCGGTACACGGTTGGTTTTGATGTTTCCAGTTGCACGGATAACTCTTCTACATACCATGCCTTTGTTGGGTGTTTTATGAAATAATCTGCAAATATCTTGTAGGGTATCGAAGGATCTGATCCTTTGGAAAGGTAGCCGATTTGTTCAAAAAATGTACGTGCTGCAGTTTCAGGATTTGTTTCACCAATCAATGGTGTATTGCTTATGACCCTTATTTCAAATACCATCTAAAACTACCGTGGTCCAGGGTAATGCTGGTGGTTCATTTAAACTATTTGCTTGACGGTGGCAACACCAAAGCATATTTTCTCATGTTAATAAACTAGATAAGATGCAGATATTTTTCGATCTCCCATGGTGTTATCTGTTGGCGATATGCATCCCATTGTTTTCGTTTCACATGAAGAAAATTTTCAAAGATATGGGTGCCTAATATTTTTCTTAGAAAATCACTCTGTTCCATGATACTTAGAGAATGACCTAGACTTTCAGGAAGGGGGTCTATCCCATACCGTTTCTTTTGTTGATTGGTGAGCGTATACACGTTCTTTTCAACGGGTGGTTGTAGTTCGGTTTTTGTATTGATCCCTTCAATTCCTGCTGCAAGCATCACTGCGAATTGAAGGTAAGGGTTTCCTGAGAGATCTGGGCTTCGTAGTTCACATCGAGTTCCATTCTTTTTTTCTGCTGGAATTCTTATTAACGCACTTCGGTTCCTGTTGGCCCAGCTAATATATGTCGGTGCCTCGTAACCAGGGACAAGCCGTTTGTAAGAATTAACGGTTGGGTTAAGGATTGGTGTGATCTCTTTTATGTTCTTGAGCAATCCTGCGATGAAATGCTTTGCTGTTTCGCTCAGATCGTATTCATTGTCTGAGTCGTAAAAGGCGTTTTCGCCATCTTTGGTAAAAAGGGACATATGGGTATGCATACCTGACCCACTGAGGCCCTGTAGAGGTTTTGGCATAAATGTTGCGTGAAGATTATGTAGTGTCGCTATGACCTTTGTTACGTATTTCAATGTGATGACCCGATCTGCAGTTGTGATTGCATCGGCGTAGCGAAAGTTGATTTCATGTTGCCCATCAGATACTTCATGATGTGAGGTATATGTTTGGATTCCAAATTCATCTAATGCAAGTGATATATCTGCGCGGACACCCTCAGCCAAATCTCTATGTGAAAGGTCAAAATAACCTGCGGAGTCGTTTGGTTTGAGAGTTGTTGCTTCACCATTTTTTTTGAACAGGAAAAATTCGCATTCAGGTCCCGTGTTGAATATATACCCCAGGTTCTCAGCTTGGTTCATTATGTTTTCAAGAACATATTTTGTGTCAGCAGGGCTTCTTTCTCCAGATGGTTCATAGATATCACAGAGAAGTTTTGCCGTGGCACGTTTTTCGATAATTTCTGGTAAAACGACAAAGCTCGACGGATCAGGTTTTGCAAGCTTATCTGATTCCTCAATCGTTGCATACCCAATAATCGACGATCCGTCAAAATGGATACCTTCGTCCAATGCTTCTTCCAATCTTTGGGATGGTATAACAATGTTTTTTGGTATGCCAAGGATATCAAGGAATTGTAATCTAATGAATAATACGTTTTGATTTTGCGTTTCTGTTATAACTCTTTCCTTTGTTAGTTGTTCATCCATACGTGTCCCTCAATAGGATAATAACCCAACTAATCCAATACACCATCTTGTTCTTTCACGGATGATATACCTCTCATCGGTTTAATCTTATCCATGGTTCATTTCATTCTTATTTATTTACGACAAAGGACGAATAGTACTGTATACTGTAAAAGTATTGTTTCTTTCTTTACATTGCAGCCAAAGTGCACATCATAATCTTTTAATAGGAATTATCGATTCAGTCACCTCATATCCTTAGGGGAGAATCAGAATGAGCGTAAAAGAAAATGTCGAATCTTTCATGCAACAGGTAAAAGAAAAAGATCCTGGACAGAAGGAGTTTCATCAGGCAGTTCAAGAGGTAGTTGAAAGCCTTATGCCTTACATAGAAAAACACCCAAAATATAAAAAGGCAAAGATTCTGGAAAGAATGGTTGAACCAGAACGAACCATCATGTTCAGAGTTCCGTGGGTGGATGATACGGGTGAGATTCACGTTAACAGGGGATTTAGGGTAGAATTTAATAGTGCCATTGGCCCCTATAAAGGCGGATTACGTTTTCATCCAAGTGTCAATCTTTCAACACTTAAATTCTTAGGCTTTGAACAAACCTTTAAAAATTCCTTGACATCCCTTCCAATGGGTGGGGGAAAAGGAGGTGCTGATTTTAACGCGAGAGGACGCTCAGAGCAGGAAATCATGAGATTCTGCCAAGCATTTATGACAGAACTTAGCAAATATATTGGACCAAACACAGATGTTCCTGCAGGGGATATCGGGGTTGGTGGTCGTGAAATTGGTTTTATGTTCGGCCAATACAAAAAGATTAGAAATGAATTTGTGGGCGTTTTAACCGGTAAAGGTATCAACTGGGGTGGATCACTTATCCGACCGGAGGCAACTGGTTTTGGTGGAACGTATTTTGCTCAAGAAATGTTGAAACTTAAAAAAGACACATTCAAAGGTAAAAAAGTTGCGCTTTCAGGGTTCGGAAATGTAGCATGGGGTGCAGCATTAAAAATTAGTGAGCTCGGCGGAAAAGTGATTACCATATCTGGCCCCGATGGATATATTCATGATCCAGATGGTGTCTCAGGGAAAAAAATCGATTATATGCTGGAGATGAGAGCATCAAATAGAGATCGAGCGGAGGATTATGCAGATAAATTTAATGTTGATTTTTCCAAAGGGAAAAGACCGTGGGATGTTGCAGCGGATATTGCTATGCCTTGTGCAATTCAAAATGAACTGGATGGAAAAGACGCAAAAAAATTAATTGATAATGGTTGCATGCTTGTTGCAGAAGTTTCGAATATGGGTTGTACACCAGATGCAATTAAAACGCTTCAAGAAGCAAAAATAATGTACGCTCCAGGAAAAGCAGTGAATGCAGGCGGCGTTGCAGTATCAGGCCTTGAGATGAGTCAAAACAGCTTACGATACAACTGGTCTGCTGAAGAAGTCGATCAAAAGCTTCACAGCATTATGAAAAACATACATGAAGCATGCGTAACCTATGGAAAGCAAGGCAGTTATGTAAATTATGTTGATGGAGCAAACATTGCAGGATTTGTTAAAGTAGCAGATGCAATGATTGATCAAGGTGTTGTTTAAACATTATTGTTACACCTTTTTTCCTCTTTTTTTGGAGGCAAAACTTTCTTATCATCTTTTTTTATTCTCATTATGTTTAAATGAAATCATATCAGAGTAGCAATTTGCAATCACCGCATAAAAATAACGGGCGGTATGAACTCCTCAGCCAGAGATTACACAATTTGATGCCATTTAAAATCCGTGAGATCCTTCTTGTTTCAAGTCTTTATGATGCGTTTATTATTGAAGAGGAAGGTTTAATTTCCGAAATGGTTGTGGGTGAGTATCAAGATCTTTTGCTTTCTTCGCCTCCACGAGTCACGCGGGTATCTTCTGGGAACAAAGCTCTTGAGAAGATACAATCAGAAAATTATGATCTTGTTATCACAATGTCAAAAAACATTGGGATGGATCCATTTAGTTTCGGGAGAAAAATGAAGAAGACCTCCCCGGGCATTCCTGTAATCATTCTTGCAACAGATTTTGCTGATCTTCATATATGCCAGGATAGAATTCATGAAGCGGGTATAGATAGGGCATTTTTTTGGAATGGTGACACCAGACTTTTTCTTGCGATTATTAAATATGTTGAAGATATGACTAATATCGATTATGATATCATTACTGGAAACGTCAGAACTATTATCGTTTTAGAGGATTCAATACGGTATTATTCAATGTTTCTTCCAATAATTTACACTGAAATTGTGAAACAAATACAACGATGTTTGTCTGAGGATCTCAATGAAATGCAAAGACTTTTACGGAGGCGAGCAAGACCAAAAATACTGCTTGCGACTAGATACGAAAAAGGCATTGAACTCTATGAAAAATATAAAGAGAATATTCTAGGAGTAATTTCTGATGTAAAATTTTATAAAAATGGGAAGCTAAATAAAAATGCAGGTATCGATTTTATCGAATATATTAAAAATGACAACGAAAACCTCCCGACCTTACTTCAATCCTCCGACCCACAAAACCGAAGGAGAGCAGAAAAAACTAATTCCTATTTTATCTATAAGAATTCTTCCACATTGCTTCAGGATTTTGATGATTTTTTAATGAACCGGCTTGGTTTTGGTGATTTTATTTTTTTGAAACCTGTCGATGATAAAGAAAAAACCATTGAAATCGCTCGTGCATCAAATATGGAAGAATTTGAAAAAACTATGCAGAGGATACCAGCCGAATCCATTCAATATCATGCAGATAGAAATGATTTTTCAAATTGGTTGATGGCAAGAGGTGAATTTAATTTAGCATCACATCTCCGCCCTAAAAAAGCAAATGATTTTATTGATTTAGATGAAAACAGGAAATATCTGATTGAAATTTTTAAAGAAACACGGAGAAAAAAACAACTTAAATCAATGACCGATTTTTCACAACAAACATTTGAGTTTGATAATTCTTTCACAAAGATTAGTGGAGATTCTCTTGGCGGGAAGGCAAGGGGCATTGCATTTATCCGATCACTGATAACAATGTATAATCTAAATAAGAAATACACTGATATAAATATAATTGTCCCACGAACTGCGGTGATCGGAACTGAAGAATTTGATGAATTTTTAAAACAGAATAAAATCTGGGAAAAATTACAAAATCTTTCAGAACATTCAGATAGCGGAATTTCTGACATATTTTTAACTGGGGCCATTTCAGCAGAATTAACAAAGAAATTAAAAACGATCCTTAAAAATTTTAAAAAACCTCTTGCTGTACGATCGTCAAGTCTTTTGGAGGATTCGCAACATCATCCATTTGCAGGAATCTATTCCACTTATTTTATACCAAATAACTGTAAAACGCTTTCGGAACGAGTAGATCAGTTAAGTAAGGCCATTAAATTAGTTTACGCATCTGTTTTCTATAACAAAGCAGGAGAATATATAAAATCTTCTTCTTCAAAGATAGAAGAGGAAAAAATGGCGATTATACTACAGGAATTGGTGGGACAAAATCATAATGGTTGGTATTACCCTACTTTTTCAGGTGTTGCTCAATCGTATAATTATTACCCATCTCCTCATCAAAAACGGGAGGATGGTATAGTGAATCTAGCTGTTGGCTTAGGTCATACCGTTGTGGGCGGGGAAAAAACATTTCGATTCTGCCCTAGATATCCTGCTGTTTCTGAGATGGGTACGCCAAAATATGCTTTTGAAAATACGCAAAACATGCTTTATGTCCTAGATGTAAAGGCCGCTCAGAAAGCCATACTTACTGAAAAAGATACAGAGAATTTGAAAAAAATTAATATTTCTGAGATATTAAACGATGGCGAATTGGAATATGTTGCCAGTAGTTATGACATGGATGATGATAAGATTATTGATGAATTTTCCAGGGAAGGCCCACAATTGATATCCTTTTCAAATCTAATACAATATGGTGGCTATCCATTTCCAGAGCTTTTTCAAGATCTATTGCAGATCGGTAAATATGGTATGGGTTCTCATGTGGAGTTTGAGTTTGCAGTAGATATGCAGGCAACTCCTCCTACGTTTGCATTGCTTCAAATTAGGCCGTTGGTGATTAATAAAGAAACGTCGAGAATTACCTGGTCGCAAGAAGAGGAAAAATCAGACGATGTTTTGATTTTATCAAATAATTCTCTTGGAAATGGGGTAATAGAAAATATATCTGACGTTGTGTTTGTTAAAAAGGATGAATTTTCCTCTTTAAAAACGTTTGAAATTTCAAGGGAAATAGAAAGGATTAATACCATTCTGGCAAAGGAAGGCAGGCGGTATGTGTTGATCGGCCCAGGTCGTTGGGGGACTCAAGATAGATTTTTGGGCATTCCGGTTTTGTGGTCTCAGATTTCACACATCAAGGTTTTGGTTGAAGTCGCGTTAGATGATTTCAACATCAGACCAACACAGGGGACTCATTTCTTACAGAATTTGATATCAAGAGAAATCGCTTATGCTAGTGTTTCGTTGTCTGGGAATGATTATATTGATTGGAATTTTTTAGATTTAGAAGAAGCAAGGCATAATCTGAAGTTTGTCAAACATGTATGGTTGGATCGTCCGCTGACCATTAAACTTGATGGTATACGTGGAAGAACACTAATCGTTAGAAATTAAAAAACTTGCGTTCATGCTATGCGCTTCTTCTTATGTTGTAGGTATAAAGATAGTGTTAACCTGCACATATTGTTTATGCTGCAATATCAAATCCTACTTTCCGCAACTTTGATTTTGCTAAAAACCGAATTATCATCAACCATAGAAACCTGATCATTCGTTCAATTCGTACTTTTGAAATGGAACACCAGCTAACCTGAGTATTTCCTTCTGCTTCACCGAGAGTTCGGTTTGGAATATCTGGACCAAAGAGGTCTGAGACCATAATCTATGATATTCTATGTTATCAAAGATACTTAGCAACCTTGAGGTAGTAGGTGATTCGCAATCACGATCTTCCGGGTAGATGGAGATACTTTCCAATCCATTTTCCTTCATCCCGAGCCGGACCTCCCTTTCGATCAACGCCTGTACGAGCATACCTAGGAAGAAGATGAAGAGTAACCCTTCGATACGTGTAACACTCTTCAAAAAGACTGGTGCTACCTTATAAACAGTCTTCAACTGTTGATGCCGTTTCTCCAACCATGGTTGATACTTATACTTATCAAGGATATCAACCAAAGGGAGATCATCGCAGTTGGTTATCAACGGGAACATCCCATCGCTACGCATATCAAAATCGATCATATCCTTCCGAGGATGCCACGAGACATGGAACCGTTTTTGTTCAACACATTTGTATACCGTATCAGAACTTGGACGACCACGTTTTTCCTGTTTGAAGATCTTAACCGTATCTTCCTTTATCATGTAATATACCCAGCGATGTGCGATATCACCAAGAGCATTATCTGCAGCTTTCACCACAGCATCCCTAGATCGAAGACGGTTCCGCGGATTCCTCAAACGTGTCTCCAATTGTTCCAATCTCAGAACAGCTTTCTCGATCCTCATCTGACGAGATACTGCATCATTTTCTTCCTTCTCTGAGTCATATACCCATACTATCTTGAAACCTTCAGATGATCGTATAGGAGATTCAACCATACGTACCCGGGTATCCACTTCATGTTCAGTACATTCATCTGATCTGTGGATATCTTCCCATACAACCCGATGGTCTTGTATGTACTTTCGGAACCAACCATCCTCCCGTCTCGTACGGGGTAATACGGTTATGAAGTAGCCTTCATGTTCATCTATATATTTCATGTTCTTCCCAGTGCATAACTTGGAATCCGCGACATAGATGAAATCAGGTCGACCTACCAGTCTCCGGAGGATATCCCAGGTTTCCTTATACGTCAGACTTTCACCAGCATTTCCATCACAGGCTTTATAATGAATAGGGACTGCACCATCTGAAGAAACTGTTAGGAACCACATCAACTGTTTAAGGTCCGGTCGATGGTCCTTGTTATGACCAAATGTGATGTTCAAAGAATCCTTTCCCCTCCTTTTCTCACCTGTTGCATTCTTATAACGTCCAGTCAAAGTGATCGTGGTAGCATCATTATGGAATCGGGAGAGATCCAGCTTGAACTCCTTGATAGTTCGGACAACTATCTCAGTCAATAAAGATGCTCGATCAGCATCGAACAACATGTCAAGGTCCCGGCCGATCCGATCATCGTTAAGCGATGTCAATTGACCAGTATCCAGACCAAGAAGATCCGGTCGATACCGATGAGCCCAATCCTGGATGTCATACATCGCTGTTCGATCAAGGATGATATTCCGAAGGAGGACCCCAATGATCTGTGCAGGTTTGACCTTCCGATCGTTGACCGTTGTATCAAGATGCTGCTCAAGTATATCATCAATACCTATCCGTCCAATGAAATGGTTGACCAGGGGGAGAGAGCCGATCAGTTGCGTTTCAAGTTTGAATGAACCATCATTGTTCATACTCACGTATAGACCTAACAGTATATATACTGTTAGTACTATTATGGGCGTGCAAAGGATGTTCAAACAAATGACCAAAAGATCCAATCCTCAACAGGACCTTGAAGAATATCTTCGACAGATCAGATCGTATCAAGATGAACTGCATCAGATAGGTTTCATTCTCACCGGTAGTATAACAAAACGATATGTGCGCTGCAATACTCCTGGATGCAGATGTCAGACCAATCTAAAGGCACTTCATGGACCCTATTACGAATGGACAAGAAAGGTGCAAGGAAAAACTGTGACCGTGAGGTTAAAGGAAGATGAGGCAAACCTGCTCATGGAATGGATCGAGAACAAACGACGATTCTATAAGATTGTTTCAAAGATAGAAAAGGTCA
>CAYPIF010000004.1:0-47653 GCA_964410735.1 uncultured Thermoplasmatales archaeon | reverse complement strand
GTGTTGAAACCGTTGATTGCAGGGACTGAGTTTGCCCTTGTTGATCTGACTCATGTACTCTCCCGGTCAGATAGTGTAGTTTCTAGTGTTCCAGGGTATAATAGTAAACGTGATTTTTCTTCTCAGATCCATCTGGCTTTTTTATTTTCTCTTGATGAGCATATGCCTGCTTTTTTCCGTTTGCTTCCTGGTTCCCTTCGTGATGTGTCCTCCTTGGTTTTAACCGTGAAGGAAGCAGGGGTGAAGAATGCGGTGTTGATCGGTGATAAAGGGTTTTATTCTCAGGATAACATCCTTGATCTTGATGAGTTGGGAAATGGTTTTCTGCATTATATTTTCCCGTTGAAACGGAATAGTTCATTGATCGATTACACACCGATACAAAAAGGTGACCGTCAGAGTTTTGATGGGTATCTTCTGTTTAAAAAACGAGTGGTTTGGCATTATAGTTACCTGGTTGATCAGGATGAGATGAAGGGGAAACGAATTGTGGTTTTTTTGGATGAACGGTTGAGAACGGAGGAGGAAAAGGATTATATTTCACGGATGGAAGACAGTGAGAGATCGAAGAATACCCTTGCATCGTTTTATGAGTTACAGTATCGGCAGGGGACTATTGCAGTTATCACAGATCTGGATACACCTGCTGAAAAAGTGTATACTCTTTTGAAGAGTAGACCAGAGATCGAGACCATGTTTGATGTGTTCAAGAATGTTCTTGATGCTGATAGAACGTATATGCATGATGATCATCAAATGGAAGGATGGATGTTCATAAATTTTCTTGCATTGGTTTTCTATTACCGGGTGCATCATATGCTTTCAGATCATGATCTATTGAAGAAATATTCTCCGAAAGATGTACTTCTTCATTTTTCACAGGTGAAGAAGCTTAAAGTGGGGGATGAATGGATAACTTCTGAGATTCCGAAGAAAACACGATTGATCAGTGAGAAGCTCAATATTCATATTACTTAATACAGGTAGAGTTACGGGTTAAGATGGCCTGTATCAAAATCGATGAGAACAAGATCCGCTTCATCATACGCTGCATTAAAGGAAAGTGTCTTTCCAATTTGTTGCTTACACTGTCCGGTCAGTCTTGTTGATTCATGAACATGACCATGAAGGCTAAGGAATGGTTGCTGATGCCGGATGAACCGTTTTATTGCAATACTTCCGATATGGACATCGAGAGGTGCATGGTCTACCATTTTTCTATCTAACGCAGCTCTATGTAGATTCGTATCATAGGGCGGTGGATGGAAAAGAAATATTGACCTGTCCATTGGGGCATCCTTTGACAGTTCATCTAAATCCTGGGGGATGATACTGTTTTGTATGACCTCAAGGTCTACATCTATGGTACGAAAGCCTTTTTCTGGTGAAACTGACCCAAGATCAACATGGGTTGATACATCGTATCGTTCCCAGTCCTTTACTTGGAAGGGAGTTGGAGGAACATAACTGTATCCCGCAACATAGAAATCATCAGAGGGAACGGTTTTTTCGTGGGCATAATCGAGCAATCCGTTGGAATCAGTTTCTTGGAACAAATGTTCATATTTTCGAGGATCATCATTTCCAAGAATGACGAAAAAGCGGATACGTTTTTCCGTTTGTTTTCTAACATGTGCCATCTTTTGAAATAAATTCAATTCAATGAATTCATCAGGATTTTGTTCTTTGAACAATCTAAATGAAAACAGATCTTCACCAATAAAAACGGCATCAGGTTTTTCTTTTTAGATATGTGTAAAGAGGGCTTTATACCTGCCAATTGACCAATGGACATCTTGATACAAAGAAACAACGCAATGGTAACACCTTTTATCTCGTTTTTACTCGGTGAATATCATTTTTTGTTATTATCCTTAAGTATGCTGGAAGTAAAAATCTCGAATGATAAAATATAAATCAATGTTGCTAATGTTGGTGGGATGATATGAGAGCAATTACCTATCATCCAGATTTTAATAAATACGACCTTGGTCTTGAGCATCCATTGGTTGGGGATAAACCTAAAAAAACCATGGAGATGTTGGAGAAGACAGAGCTCATCAAGGAATTTGATGTATTGACCCCTTCACCGGCAACAGAAGAAGATATTTTACGTGTTCACACCCCGGGGTATCTTCAACGTATCAAGGAATTAAGCAAAAAAGGAGGGATGCTTTCAGTTGATACTCCTGCACCAAAAGGTATCTTTGAAGTCGCTTCATTAGCAACAGGGGGTACAATTGAATGTGGTTCTAAATTATTTGAAAATTATTCAATTACAGTGAATCCTCTTGGCGGGTTTCATCATGCAAGCCAAAATCAATCCTCGGGGTTCTGTTTCTTTAACGATATTGCGATAGTAATTGAGTATCTACGAATGAAGAAACACCTGAAGAAATTTCTCATAATGGACCTAGATGTACACCATGGAAACGGAACTGAGGATATCTACAGAAATGATCCAAGCGTTGTGAATATATCTATCCATCAAGACGGACGGACACTTTACCCCGGAACAGGACAAATAGAGGAGATAGGTGAAAAAATTGGCGCAGGCCACACCATCAATGTACCTTTACCACCAGGAACCGGAAGTAAACCATATCTTACTGCATTTACAGAGATAGCCCCACAAATAACAAAGGAGTTCGACCCAGAGATCATCATCTATCAGGCAGGGGTCGATACTCACCATACCGACCCTCTTGCAGACATAAGCCTCACCTATCAAACATATTATGAACTCGCAAAGAACGTACGAGAACTATCCGAAGAGACATGCAATAAATTACTTGTCCTTCTAGGAGGAGGATACAATAGTACCAATTGCATTCATGCCTACGAAAACATCTTTAGAGGCCTACTCGGCACCGATACATTTGTGACAGAAACAAACCCATATACCTTCCACAACATGGGCAAGGTCCAAGACACAATAACAGAATTGAAAAATATTCTAAATCAATACTGGAATTTAAAAAATTAATCCAAAATTGTCGATAGATTTATTAATAGTACTGATATATGGGCAAACAGTCACTTCCAATATATTGGGGCGATAGAATGGGCGTCGAAAATCTTGATAAATTATTCAAACCAAAAATCATAACGGTAATTGGTGCAAGTAACAAGATAGGATCAGCAGGTTATCGAATATTCCGAAACCTCATCGGTTCAGGTTATGATGGCGTTGTATATCCAGTTAACCCAAACCATGAAAGCATACAAGGGGTCGAAGCATACAAAAATGTGGAAGATCTCCCCAAAACACCTGACCTAGCAGTCATTGTTACACCAGCAAAAATCGTTATCGATATCGTTGAACAGTGCGGTGAAAAAGGCATCAAAGGCATCCTCATCATCTCAGCAGGGTTCAAAGAAATCGGAGAAGAGGGCAAAGCACTAGAGAAAAAACTCTCAGATGTACGTGAAAGATATGGTATGCGAATCGTTGGTCCTAACTGTGTTGGATATATTCTCCCTTACCTTGAGATGAATGCTACCTTTGCAGGATCCATGCCTGATAAAGGCAACATTGCATTATTTTCACAAAGTGGTGCCGTCTGTGGTGCTATCCTTGACTGGGCAGCAGCGGCAAAGGTGGGGTTCAGTTCATTTATATCAGTAGGATCGATGCTTGACGTTGATTTCGGCGATCTTATTGATTATTTTGGTATGGATGCCCATACAAGAAGTATTGTCATCTATGCTGAAAACATCACCAACGCCCGAAAATTCATGAGCGCAGCACGTAGTTTCGCTAGGGTAAAACCAATCATTGTCATCAAATCTGGTCGATTCAAAGAAGGAGCAAAAGCAGCTTCATCTCATACCGGTGCGATGGCTGGAGAGGATTATATTTATGATGCAGCATTCAAACGAGCAGGTATCGTAAGGGTAAAGAAAATCGGGGATCTTTTCAATTGCGCTTCCATCCTTGCAAAACAACCACGACCAACAGGTCCTAACCTTGCTATTATAACTAACGCTGGTGGTCCGGGGGTACTCGCAACAGATGCGATCATTGAGAACGGAGGAAAACTTGCAACACTTTCCCAAGAGACAATTGATGAATTGAACACGTTCTTACCAAAACACTGGAGCAAAGGAAACCCAATCGATATCATAGGGGATAGCGATGAGGCTGTATATCGAAAGACAATAGAGGTTTGTCTAAAGGATAAGAACATCGATGGGCTTCTTGTTATAACTGTCCCTCAGGTCATGGCAAATCCAAAGAGACTTGCAGAGCACATCATTGATCTATCAAAACGTATAACCAAACCATTATTGACCTCTTTTGCGGGGGAAGAAAGCGTGCAATATGCCCGTCAGATCCTCAATAGAAATAATGTTCCAACTTATGCAACACCAGAAGAGGCTGTAGAGACATACATGTATCTTTATCACTATGCACGTAATTTAGAACTTTTATTCCAAACACCTGAAGAACGAAACATTGAGCCATCAATAAGGGGAAAAGAAAAGATCAAAAAAATTATACAACATGCCATCAAGGAAAACAGAACCATACTTAATGAAGGTGAAGCAAAAGAGATCATTGAACAGTATGGCATTAAAACAACCAGACCACTTGTTGCGACAAACGAAGATGAAGCGATATCACTAGCGAAAAAGGTTGGTTTCCCTGTTGTAATGAAAATCCATTCACCTCAAATCACTCACAAGAGCGATGCAGGTGGTGTCGCATTGAATCTTGACTGTGAGAAAACAGTGAAAGATGCGTATAAAAAAATGATGAAAACAGTGAAACAGAAAGCACCTGATGCAACAATAGAAGGCGTCACCATCCAAAAAATGATCGATTATACGGGTGGTGAATTCATCCTTGGATCCAAAAAGGACCCTGTGTTCGGTTCAATCATCCTGTTCGGACTTGGTGGTATCTTTACCGAACTGTTCAAGGACAGATCAATTGGGTTCCCACCGTTGAATCAGGTCATTGCACAACGGATCCTTGAAAAAACAAAAGCGTATCAACTTCTCAAAGGGTACCGGAACATCCCACCTGCAAACATGGAAAAGGTTGAAGAGGCCATGATCAATTTCTCACAATTGATCGAGGATCATCCTGAGATCAGTGAACTTGATATCAATCCGCTTATACCCATTGATAATGATATTGTAGCGGTGGATGCTCGTATCGTCATTGACCCACATCCAGAGAATAAACCACACATGATCATCAGTAAATATCCAAGTCAATACACTAAAAAGGTGAAATTAGCGGATGATAATGAGGTTTTACTCCGCCCTATTAAACCGGAGGATGAACCATTATGGCTTGAGATGTTCAAAAGCTTCTCTCTTGAGACCGTTCGGTATCGTTTCTTCAGGATCATCAAAGAGACACCTCATGAGGTCAGAACCCGCTATTGTAACATTGATTATGATAGGGAGATAGGTATTGTTGGTGAGGTTAAAGATAATGGAAATCGACGGTTTATTGGTGTCGGTCGAATCATATTAGATCCCGGTCAGTCAGATAAAGCAGAGTTTGCTATCGTTGTCAGTGATAAATGGCAACGTCTTGGTCTTGGTGCAGCATTCATTGATTTTCTCATAGAGATCGCAAAGGACCGAAATTACAAAAAGATCTATGGGCCTGCATTGAAGGATAATGTGCCGATGATAACTCTTTGTCAGGAGAAGAATTTCAAGATTTCTGAAGGAAATCCTGGTGAATATATAGTTGAGTACACAATATAGTACTTCAACCCACCTCCTTTTATTTTTTAATAATTTTTATGCAAATATATAAATATTAATTAAATCAACAGTCATTACGTAGGCAACTCTGAAAAGGGGTATAAAGAGGCAAAAGTAATGGCTGATGAAAACGATATAACGATACGACAAGCAACTGAAGAACTTCTCCACACCCATATTTTCCAGAACATTGCTCGGAGAAACAACAAACAATTCGCACAAAAGCTAGCCATGTGGCTTGTGCGTTATATCCTCATCGTTTCTTCAATGAACGAATCATTACATATCAATCTTGAACAAATCCTTATGAACCTTCATGGGGACCGTTTCAAAAAGATCGTAAATATTACCGATAGAGGATTCGACACCATTAAAAAAGAAGATGATGACTGCGGTAATTACATTTGGTAAAAAAATATAAAAAAAGAGGGAAAAACCCTCTTTGGTGTTTTTCAATGTTTATTTGTGAAAGTTGAATTGATAGTTCTTCGTCCAATAGTCGCGAAGTTCATCAAGTGTTCTGTCAAGTGTGATGGTGTCCTTTACATCATAGATGTAGTTGGTTGGCATTGGCATAAGGGTGTTGTGTGGCATATTCCATGTATCACAGAGATACGGGTCAACGAAACATCCATAGTTCTTGTATGTTCCATCACTCTCCACCCATGCATAGAATGTTCCAACACGGGAATGGTTTTTATCATAGACTGGTTTATCGACAAGCTCATCTGTTGGGCAGCTTGTGTTCCCACAAGGAACAGCTTTGTTCCAGAAGCGGCTGAGATAATCCGTGGTCTTGTTCAAGGTGATATGATCCGTAATCTCTTTAATATAATCACTATAGATCGGAACAAGTTTGTTAGTTCCTCGGAAATAGGTATCTCTTGTGTTCTCGTTTGGTCGGATACCAAAGAACCAACCTGGATATTCATCGTTCCAGCTCTTCCAGGTCTTATCGATGCGACCAACGGTATTGCCATTACTGTCGAAAACTTCCTTTCCTACAATATCATGTGGATTCTGTACTCTCATACTCCATCTCTCCTAGTTTTTATAGTTGCATACAATTTGGTATATTTAAAACATTCTATTTATTTAAGCGGATGATATCTAAAATATTTTTATTAAAAAATACTTAGAAATAGTAAATATCCTTAATTAAGGACTATTAATAAGTTTAAATTTTTCTTTAGCATATACCATACGATTAAGTGTCATTAAAGTGAGCATTTAAAGTACAGAAATCAATGATACAAACAATAAAAAGATACAAATAACATAATATTTTCATTACGACAAAGAATGAAGTATCATAGAAGTTCAAAGAATATCTATTCTTCAGAGAGAAGTTGTAAAGTTGCTTTTATAGATGAATACCATGAATCAAGACATTCATTGGCTTTTCTTTGAACATCTGCCACATCATTACATTCATACACATGATAGTAACCACCTTGTCCCAATATCTTTCTTTTCTTTTTACATATGCCCGCATCAGTAAGCTTCTGTAGGGAACGATAAACAGTGCTTCGCTCCTTTTCAAGATAAGATGCAATCTCATCTGCCCGTGCCTCACCCATTTTCTTTAGTTTTTTATAAACATTGATATCGAGCTTGTTAAGATCAAAGACACATTTGATAGCTTCGTCGCATTGCATATGTTTAGATGTAGATGTTACCTTCATGCATATCATGAAATGATTTACTAGTTTATAATGGTTGTGTAAATTTTATGCACAAACGTTAAATACTACCTGGGCCATAACACATTACAATGAATGATGAACTTGAAACAATCAAAAAGAAAAAAATCGAAGAATTAAAAAACCGTTACATGAACGGAGGAAAGACCATGGAAAATATGCCAAACACACCAATAGAGATGAATGATGCAAACATAAACGAGAGAATTAACAAATACGACACCGTAGTTATTGACTGCTGGGCCCCATGGTGCGGACCATGCCGAATGATTGCACCGGTCGTCGAAGAACTTGCAGCTGGACTCCAAGGAAAAGTCGTATTCGGGAAACTAAACGTTGACAACAATCAAGCAACCGCCATGAACTACGGAATCATGAGTATACCATCACTTCTCGTCTTTAAAAATGGAAAGCTCGTCGATAAAATCATTGGTGCAATGCCTAAGCAAATGCTTATGGCAAAACTAGCACCACATTTATAGAGAAAATAAATGACCTTCAACAGTGAAGGAGGCTGAACTGATGAAAAAAACGAAACTTCCAATCGCACTCGGCATCACCACCATCCTCATACTACTAAGTATCCTTTCAGGATGTACCTCATCGGAAGAAGAGACCAGCAACCCAGATACAGGTGACGATTTTAGCTTCACAGCACTTGACAATACTGAAAAACATCTCAGTGATTATCGAGGAAAAATCGTCCTGGTAGACATGTGGGCAACATGGTGCGGTCCTTGCCAATACCAGATGCTTGAACTCAAAAAAACCTATGATTATTACGATAAGGACACCGTACAAATACTCTCAATAGACATTGACACTAGGGAATCAATCGATATGATAAACCAATTCAAACAAGAGTTCGCGAATTACGACTATGATCTCGAATGGACCTTTGGGCTCGTCAAAGACAGTCTCGATGGATACATGCAGGAAGGAGCAATACCAACGTTAGCCATATTCGACCAACAAGGCAATCTTGCTTATCGTCATGCAGGACTTAGTTATTTTGATCAAATCCCCTCGAATTACCCTGCAGATCAGCCACAGCCAACATTATTAAAAGAGCAAATAGACTCATTGCTTTAATATGCATAAATATAGGACGTAATAAATATGACTCGTAAAAGGACTCAACATCATCCTCAAAAAAAATCTAAAAAGCAACAGAATCAAACAACATACATCATTGTCACCGCCATACTTATCATTGGCGCAATTAGCGCCTTGATACTGCTTCAGGACCCAGGAGAAAAGTCCAGTACAAGCAATAGCCAAACACTGAATGGGGATTCAGAAGAAACTACCAATACAGATAATAGCCAAACAACTTATGGAGACTCAGGAGAAACCACCGATACAGAAGATGACCAAACAACGAATGGAAACACATCAACTTCAAATGATGGAACCTGGTTGTTCGCTATGGATACACGTAGCGAGTATGTTGGAGGATATGAAGAATACCGAACAGGTTACATACCAACCCTCGTTATCATTGATATTGATGGAAACATTGTTCACAAGTCAGCTGGCGTCCATACCAAGGAGGATCTTTTAGATTATGTTCAACAAGCAGAAGAATCATCATCTGCTCGGACAAAAGCACCGGATTTCACCCTGAACACACTGTATGGGAGTAAATTCACCTTATCAAGCTACAAAGGAACCCCCGTCATTTTAGATCTTATGGCCGTTCGCTGTCCACCTTGTAAAACTCAAATGCCAGAACTACAAAAATTAAAAAAGGACCTTGGTAATGATGTTGTTATACTTTCCGTTGATGTTGATGGTGCGGCGGGATCTGAATCCGCCCAAGATGTCATCGATGAATTTGGAGAATATATAAAAGAGGAATAAAAAATGATCATACAGCGCATAACAGGAAAAATAATACCGCTTGCTATCATCGGCTTGCTTCTCATCGGAATGCCATCAGTTCTCGGAGCTGATCCAATCGTTGAACTTAGCCCTGCTGAACCAAAACCTCTGGAATCAGTGACATTTACTGTTACTATACCAGATGTAGCTAACATTGAGCAAGTATCCATCCTGGTACAAGAATGCGGAAACGAACCTAATATTGGTTACATTTGCTATACCGATGGAGTAAATGAAACAATGACCCAATCAGCAGCTAGCTCATACACTGCAACAATACCCCTCAAACATGAAAATGCTATAGAGTTAAAGTATCAAGTCGGCTACCTTACAGAAAATGGATGGACATGGTATCCTGAAGGCTCAGATATGGTAAAAGTCGAATTGGATATCTCTTCTGGCCAATCATCAGGAAATGACAATGACGGCTCTGACACTGGTTCAGGAACTCCAGGTTTCGAGTTTGTTGGACTTGTCGTATCGGTAATATTTATATCACTGATTCTCTATAAGCGCAAACGATAGGAAATATGAAAACGCAATTCAAACGAACGCTTTCACAACTCTTAATTTTATTATCTGCAAACCTTGGACCTTTCGGGGTAAAAACAGGGTTTTGCTATCCATTTTTTTATTGTAATTCATGCCCAGCTTCAACATCAGCATGTCCCTTAAGAGCGTTAGAGGTAAGTGTGTTTCAAAATAGTTTCAAATGGAAACTCCTGCTATTCCCGCTTCTTATCATTGGTTTTTTTGGAATACTTACTGGCAGGGCAATATGTGGTTGGGCCTGCCCTATTGGATTATTACAACGAGCGACAGCACCGGTTGCAAGGAAATTTAAAAAGATACCAATTATCAAACACATTGCAACGATGCTTCAGCCTATCGAACCAAAACTTCGCTATATCAAATATTTCGTGTTGATCGGTCTTGTGTTTTTCACAACAGCGCTCATAGGTTTCATGTTCACCAATATCTGCCCCGTTGGATTTCTCACAGGAACCCTCCCAACATTGCTCCTTTTCCCAAGTCAATTCGTTTTTAATTCTTTATTTTTCTACCCTTCGCTCATAATTTTCATTTTATTTGTTATACTCATCTTCACTGTGGAACGAGGTTGGTGCCGGTACTTCTGTCCACTTGGCGCTTTATTTGCCCCATTCAATAAAGTCAGTCTGCTTAGCGTTGCCCGTGTGGAGGAAGAGACATTCCAAAAAGAATGCCTCCATTGCAATAATTGTTCAAAGGCCTGCCCCATGGGCATTGATGTAACAAAAATGAATAGAGACCCAGAATGTATTCTCTGCGGGAAATGCATTGAGGCATGTCCAAAGAATCTCATCAAATTTGAACGGGTGAAACTATGAACAAACGAGTAATGTCTCAGATCACCATTTTCATTCTGATAACCAGCGGACTTTCAGGAATGCTCATTGGAACTGATATCTATAAAGAAGTCCAACATGGGATCGTAGAAGTGCTTTGTTTAAGTTGTTTGAAACTAGATCCCAAGACAACAAGGGAGTTCACCTTTGACACCGTGAACAATGAACCTCATCCAGAGTATGTTCTTGACAATCTTAGTTCCGGTATTGTCTTTTTACATTACAGTGAAGATGCCTGTCCTGGCTGTGATATCATGTATCCTGTCGTTCAGAACTTGCTCAATGTTCAATTTGGTAAAAAAGATGTGTTTTCCACACAAATCGAATATCATGATCACAAAATAACCTATTATTATACAAACATTGATTATGCAACATCTTCGAGAGTGGAGCCATTCGAAACCTATGATGTACAGGACGTAAACGGCCTGCCCATGTTTACTATTGTGACCCTGGGGTATTATAGTGGAATAATAAAACCTAAGTTTGTGACATTGTATGGAACGCTTGGTGTTGATACAGATGAGCAAAGAACGCAGCTTTTAGAAGATATTATCGAGGACGCGTTTACTCTCTGGGATGAAAACAATCCAGGATATGAACCATAAAAAAAAACGGATTCTATATTCCTTTTACATTGAGTGCTTTAAACACATGAACCTTCATGGTTGTAACAATATCATCAAGCTTATTTTGGATCGTATCTGTTAATCCGTCTCCAAATGACACATCCGCTGGTTGCACACCAAACACAAATATCTGATCTGGACACTCATTCAGTTCTTGGCTAAGTTTAATGATCTGAAAGACATCTGCATTATGAGTTGACACCTTTGATACCTCTTTTTGACTAATGATTTCATCAAACGAAAAAAACCGCGTTTCACCAGGTACTCCATTGAAATTCACTGCATCAAGAAGAATTATTATGTCAAATCTGTTGAATAGATGCAAGAGATTCATTCCCCCAGTTCCACCATCAACAAAAGAGACCTCCTCAGGGAGATGCTCCGATTCTTCTCTGATGTAATCTAATAAAAGAATGCCAATACCATCATCCTTTCGCAAGGGGTTACCAACACCAATGATGCCGATCAACTTAGAAACCATGAATATCCTTATTCATCAACGAACGTTACATCTAAATAATGTGTGCTACAGGATATGCAAGGATCATAGGCACGAACGAGCATCTCTAAGGTCAACTCAATGTCTTTTTTAGGCTTATCAAGGATCTGGGGGACAAGGTCTTCCATGTCATGTTGAATATTTGCATGGTTCTGATTCGTGGGTATGATACAATTCGCCTTTGTACACAGATTGTTCTTGATCGCGTATTCATGGACCAAGATACCCCGAGGCACTTCAACGATACCAACACCAGTACCATCTGATTTTTTGACCTTCATCGGTTTTTCTTGCTTTATACCCTGATCAAGTAATCTATCGATCTGCATGATGGAATCCTCAATGTTATGAACAAACTCCACAATCTGCGCGATGGTGTTCATATAAGGATTATAACAGATCGGTTTCAATCCAAACAGTTTCGCGGTTTCCTTTGCCAGTGGATGAAGTTGTTCACTGTTCAAATTAAATCGAGCTAATGCACCAACCATATATGATTTCCTCGCATGTTTTGCATACTTCGCGGTGGACTGAGGAACAACATATTCCTGCATGAACTCCTTGTATTTCGTATAATCCTTTAATACACCAGTATCTGTCGAGTTCACGTATCCATCATAGAATGCATATTCATCATCTGAACTCAGACCGATATACTCTGTCTCTCGAGTAAAATCAGGGAGTTTATCAGCAACACTGAGAATCACAGCAGCAACCTGTTGAGTTGGCTCTACAGCATCTTGGAGCCGTTGTTTCATATCCCGTAGCTGTTTCTCCGTTGGCACCATAGAGAACCCACCGACAACAAGACGGATCGGATGAGTGGTCCGACCACAGATAAGATCAGACATCTCATTGCTTAACCGGTGCAGTTTCACTATCTTTAACAACGCATCCTGATGTTTACTTCCCACCAGGGGAAAGACACTACCCACACCAAACAGATCGGGAGCAGCAAGATACCCAATATGTAAGATATGGCTTTGCATATCCTCCCCATTGATGGCAAGACGGCGAAGGATCTGAGATTGCTCGGAGATGGAAACATCAAGTGCATCCTCTGTTGCCTTCAGGCTTGCAAGGGAATGACCGATACTACAGATCCCACAGATCCGGGATGTGATGGGCCGGAGGTCATCATAATGACGGCCTCGTAGCATCGCCTCAAAGAACCGTGGGGCCTCAGGAACCTGCCATTGGATCTTTTTAATATCTCCCTTCTTTACATCGAGGACGATATTGCCATGCCCCTCAACACGGGTCACATGATGGACATTGACTGTAACATCCTTACTCAACCTTGCATTCCTCCTTTGCATAATTATACATGATACAACGATTCTTCATTTCGTCATAAGTGAGATCATACCGATCAAGGACATCTTGGACACATTCAACCTGCGGTTTATTGAGAATACCTCTGCAGCCATCACAAGGACTTCCATTTGTTGGACAAATAGCATTACACCCTGCTCTTGTAATTGGACCTAAACAGAATTTCCCTAGTTCAAAAAGACATACATTCTCATTCTTTTTACATTCCACACAGACTGGATAATTTGGAATCTCGGGGGTCTTTCCCATCACGAGACTTACGACGACCTTTTTGAACTCCGCTCGATTAATAGGACAGCCATGGATGTAATGATCAACCTGGACGACCTCATCCACTGCCTTTGTAGGAGAAACATCGAAGTACTCATTTCCTTTAATCTTTGCATTGCCGTAGACCTCTTTTTTGACATCTTCAACATCCCATTGGTTGCGTATCTTATTGACCCCGCCGATCGTTGCACATGCTCCAAGTGCCACAAGGATCTTGGCATGTTTCCGTATCTCCTGTAACCGTTCTTCATCAATGGGACGCATGATGGAGCCTTCAATGAATGCGATATCATAGGTCTCCGCATGTTCTTTCATCACTTCTCGGAATGAGACAACATCAACGATACTAATGAGATCCAATATCTCTTCCTCAAGATTGGCTATTTGAAGTTGACAGCCTTCGCAGCTGGCAAAATCAAAAAAGGCGACTTTTGGTTTGCTCATTCGAACGCCTCCGGTAAATTCTTGATCTCCGCATAATTAAACACAGGTCCCTCCTTACAACAGTACACACCATTGATCTGGCAATGACCACATTTACCAACACCACATTTCATCCGTCGTTCAAGAGAGACAAAGATATTTTCATCGGTGATACCCATGGTCTGTAAACATTTGATGACAAATTTGAACATTACTGGTGGCCCGATGACAACGGCTTTCGTGATCTTAGGGTCAATTCTGTCCAACTCGAGTTTTGGGAAAAGAGCAGTAACAAGACCAACACTTCCCACCCAGCATTCATCATCCTGACAGGTATCCACGGTGAGTTTACACGTAACATCCTCACATTTCTCCCATAATGTTATCTTATCCTGGAAGAGAACATCACATGGTTGTTTTGCACCATAAAGTATCTTAATATATTTGAATTTGGAACGATGTTTGTCATCAAGACAATATTCAATAAGAGACCTCATCGGTATCATACCTGTTCCCCCAGAGACAAAGATAAGATGATTCCCTTCAAATTCACTCATATCAAACCCATTGCCTAAAGGTCCACGAATACCAACAGAGTCACCTTCTTTCAATGTGAAAAGTTTTGTTGTAAGATTACCCACCTTTCGCACGACCACATCAAAACAGGGATCATCACTTGGTGGTGAAGAAATACCAAATGGTGCTTCACCAACACCAAAGATCGAGAGTTCGACAAATTGACCGGGTCTATGATCTAATGGTTCTTTATCTTCGAATTCAAGGGTGAATAAGGTCTCACAACTCGTAAGTTTCTTCTTTTGTTTGATAATTGCTTTTCTTGGAACATGAATGAGCCCATGATCATCAGAATGATTCTTCTGTTTTATGAAGAATTTATCCTTTTGCCCCTCACCACCAAAATGTGAAAGTTCATTGATGACATCACAAGGACTTGCGATATTTGGTAAACAAGCAATGCTACATCTCCCGCAGCCGACACAGGCAATGAAACCATATCGTTCGACAAGATAATTTCCTTTTCTATAGAATCGGTGACGGTATCTATCCTTCAGATCTTCTCTGAACACCTCACCGCTGCCAACCTTGGTGAAATCCTTCAGTAAACATCCATCCCAGGTACGAACCCGAGAGCCATCCTCCATATTGAGAGAAACATCATCTTTCACATCATAACAAAAACAGGTAGGACACACCATAGTACAACTGCTGCATTCCAGACATTTACTTGAACGTTCCCCCCAGACACTGTTTTCGTAGTTAGCAACGAGAAGTGAGGACCAGGAATCAGCATCAGTGATTCTGGCATGTTTCTTGTAACTGTTGAGGATGTTTGCGCGTACCTTATCGATCTCATGGATCTCAGATTCCTTTGCATCTTTTGCCTCTGAATATTTTTCAATAAGGTCTGCACCTTTTTTCGTTCCAATGGTGATGACATATTTTTTACCGATATTTGTAAGCATGAGATCGAAACCAGATTCAACATAATGCGTACCAAGACTACCTGCAAAGGAATGTTCGGAGACCTTTTGGATATCAACACCTATAATGATGGTGTTCTTCCGCCTCTTCTCATAAAAATCATCCTTCTTTTCATCAAGATACACTTTATCTGTCTGCTCAAGAGCAATGATATCATAGGGATGGACCCCGATCAATATCTTGGTTTTATCAATTTTTTGTGGGGTCACTGAGAAATCCTTGGTAAGCTTGAACTCCATCATTTCCTCATATTGAGGGAGGAAATATTTCTTTGGTGGAAGGATGGTTACATCATAATCTAGGCGTAGATGTTCTGAAGATTCCAATGGTGCGAAAACGAATTTCTTACCTTTTGCTTGTACTCCATGAACATCATAGGTTTCATCTTGGATTAATGCAGTTACAAAGCTGCTGAGACCTTCTTTTGATATCGATTTCATGATAGACCTCCTATCCCGAGAGGATGTAAGAATTGATAGTGTTGGTTCTTGTGTACATACTGATGTATGGCCAAGCTCCTAATTGATTATTATCGATCATTTTACCCCATCATTCTCAGGTTTCTTCCAATAAATGAATTTAATCCATTATTGTCTGAGGGTATAACAGAGATATAACTGATATTTATTAATCTTTTGAATATGAGAATGATATATAACTAAAAAATTGAAAAATAATCAAAAAATTTTAAAACTATGAAATGATATACGAACATCATGGACGACATTGATAAGAAAATACTAAACATCCTACAGCGAAACGATAAGACCCAATACCAAAAAATCGCTGAACAGCTAAACCTTGGCGCTAGCACAGTGCACTACAGAATAAAGAAACTCATGAAAAACGGCATCATCACCAACTTCTCCGCCATCATCGACCCTGAACGAGTAGGATACACCACAACTGCGGTCATCGGGCTCAATGTTGATCCGTTAAAGATGCATGAAATCGCACGTCAGCTCACCAGTTACAACGAGGTTCAAATCGTCACCACCTCTTCAGGAGACCATGATCTCATAATCGAAGTTTTGGCAAAAGATGGAAAACACCTCTGGCGGTTCATCAACGAACACATTAAAACAATAGATGGTGTTGAGAAAAAGATCCATGTCTCAACGTTTCTTGATGTTTACAAACGAACAAGCATGATCGACCTCACCGCTGAAGACATCATCACCTATCCGGATCCTCAATAAAACCTTCCTTCATAAGAAGACCTGTGGTATCCCTTGCTTTTTTAATAATGGCCATTGCATGCTCATACAGTTCATCCCGAGAGGTTTTTACTCGAGCAATGCCCTGTTCGATCGCTTTCATACCAACAGCAACAGCCTCACGAGGGAAAACCTCCCATGAATCCATGGTCGGAACAATATATTCTTCCGTAAGACCTTCATCCTCCGCGGTCTTAGCAAGTTCAAATGCAGCTGCGATACACATCTCATCCGTGATCGTCTCCGCGCGAACATCTAACGTCCCACGGAAGATACCAGGAAAACCAAGGGAGTTATTGATCTGATTTGGAAAATCTGATCGACCAGTTGCAAAGATCTTCACACCTGCCTTTTTAGCTTCCCATGGCCATATCTCAGGGGTCGGATTGGCGGTCGCAAACACAATAGAATCATCAACCATCTTAGAAAGCCATTCAGGTTTAATCGTTCCCGGACCAGGTTTACTAGCAGCAATACAAATATCACAACCCTTGAACGCTTCAGCAATCAAACCAGTTCTTCCTTCTGCATTGGATTTCACAGCCATATCCCATTTCACCGGATTTCGTTCTTTATCATTCTCAAGGTCTTTTCTTGATGAATGTAAAATACCCTTACTATCAACCATAATGATATTCTTCTGATTAATACCAGCAGCGATCAATACCCGAGCAATCGCAATATTTGCTGCACCAGCACCCACCATACACACAAGCGCATTAGAAAGAGACGTGCCAACGAGTTTCAACGCATTAATAGCACCAGCCGTCACAATCGTCGCAGTCCCCTGTTGGTCATCATGCCACACAGGAATATCCATCTCCTTTCTCAACCTGTCAAGGATCTCAAAACATTTAGGTTTCTCAATATCCTCAAGATTGATACCACCATAACTTGGTTTCAACCATTTCACAGCCTGAATGATCTCCTCAGGATCCTTTGTATCCAGACAGATCGGATGAGCATCTACCCCACCCAGATACTTGAACAATAATGATTTGCCCTCCATCACCGGAAGACCCGCCTCAGGACCAATATCACCCAATCCAAGGACACGGGTCCCATCACTGACAACAGCAACAGTATTCCATTTATTCGTATAATCATACACAAGCAAAGGATCCTTTTCTATCGCCTTACAGGGCTCAGCGACACCAGGGGTATACCAAATACCGAAATCACTAAAATCCTTCACCCGGCACTTAGGAAGAACCTCGATCTTACCTTTATAAAAAGGATGTAGTCGCATCGAGTCTTTCCCAGGTTTTTTAGCCTTTTCAAGTAATTGATCCTCAGTAACATTTGAAACCATATTTTTTCCCCACAAATTTCGCATGACCATATCCTGTTCATACTTTTACAGTTTACTCAACGAAAAATCAAAAAAGGGCATAACCGCTCTCAAAGATGATATTATGATTATTGCACAAGTAAGCATCGCGCCAGTTGGAGTAGGTGTCGATCTCTCAACATATGTAAAAAAAGCCGTTCAAATATTAAAGAATGAAACAGAACGATGTGAGACAAATGCCATGGCAACCGTCGTTGAAACAAAAACAATCCAACAACTCTTCAACGCGGTCAACCATGCACACTCGGAGATCCTCACTATGCCCAACGTACAACGAGTCATCACCGAAATAAAAATCGACCACAGAAGAGACAAAAACGCAACAATCGACAGCAAGATGCAAGCCGCAACAAGCAAAGAACAATGATGTGTCAAAACAGTTATATGGGGAATCCTCATACCCTTTCCTGGGAGAGTAACAATTATGTCTCAAAAAGACTTGGTCGAGATAGTAATTCATGGACGAGGCGGGCAAGGATCCGTCACCGCAGCGAATCTTTTAGTTGCCGCAGCTCTTAAAGATGGGAACAAAGGTGTACAAGCATTTCCCGTATTTGGTGCTGAACGGAGAGGTGCCCCGGTCAGAGCCTTCGCACGCATATCAGAGGATGAGATACATCTCCGAAGTGAGATATACTCACCAGATATCGTCATTGTTCAAGATGAAAGTATCATGGATCTGGTCGACGTGCTCAAAGGACTGAAAGAAGATGGGAAAATCCTCATCAACACAAGAAGATCTCCAAAGGAATTTTCTTTTTCAAAAAAATATAACGTTGCTACTGTCGATGCAACAGCGATCGCACTTAAATATGAGATAACCGTCGGAGGGATACCCGTTGTCAACACACCAATCCTTGGAGCCGTGCCAAAGATACTGGACAAAGTGACCTTAGCATCCATACAAGAAACAGTACGCGGAAAATGGAAGGGAAGCGCTGGAGAGAAAAATGTGAAAGCAACTCAAGAAGCCTTTGACACTGTTGAGGTGAACAAATGAAGAAATACGATGTTGTATCCAGTATATCCTACCCAAAGGAAGGAGCAATGGGAAAAACAGGGAGCTGGCGTGTGTTCCGACCCATACTTGACGTTTCAAAATGCGTTAAATGCCTTCGTTGCTGGATTTTTTGCCCAGAAGGCAGCATCAAAAGAAATGAGGATAATACCGTTGAAATTAATTATGACTATTGTAAAGGATGCGGCATCTGTAGCAACGTCTGCCCGGTGAAAGCAATCACAATGGAACGGGAGGCGAAAAAAGAATGACCACCATGATAGACACAGGAAATTACATTGCAGCAAAAGCAGCAGTCATGGCACGACCACAAGTGGTCGCAGCATACCCGATCACCCCCCAAACAACGCTCGTTGAAGGAATCGCAAATTATGTGGCAAAAGGGGAATTCAAAGGTGAGTATATCTGTGTAGAAAGCGAACATTCCGCAATGGCCGCCTGTATCGGTGCAAGTGAAGCAGGCTCCCGGACATTTACCGCAACCTCATCACATGGACTCTTATTGATGCATGAAATGCTCCACTGGGCAGCACTCGCACGATTACCTATTGTCATGTGTAACATCAACCGTGTTATCGGACCAGGTTGGAACATATGGGCAGATGAGAATGACTCCATCGGCCAACGAGACACGGGATGGATCCAATTGTACTGTAGCAGTAATCAAGAGATCTTTGACACCGTCATCCAATCATTTAAGATAGCAGAACATAAAAAAATCCTTCTACCAATTATGATCAACTATAATGCATTTATTCTCTCACATACCTCTATGCCTGCCGATATTCCGGACCAAAAGGAAATTGACGCGTTCCTTCCCCCCTACAAACCTCATTGGAAATTAGACGTGAACAATCCAATAACACATGGGAACATCATCGGTACAGAACATTATGAGAAAATAAGAAAGGCAATGCAAGATGCTCAAGAAAACGCAAAAGGGATCATAAAGGACGTGGCCAAGGAATGGGAAAAACAATTCGGCCGATTTCATGGAGACCTTTTTGATTATTACCACTGTGACGATGCAGAGTATATACTTATCTCAATGGGCGCGATCGGTGCTGAGAGCAAAGCAGCAATCAACAACCTACGAAAAGAAGGAATAAAGATAGGGCTTGCTCGTCTACGAGTATTTCGGCCATTCCCTGAAGAAGAAGTCGTTGAACTTGCGAAAAAAGCAGAGCTTATCGTCATCGATAGGAATATATCCATTGGTTCCACAGGCGCAGTCTATAATGAGATCAAATCCGCATTATATGGAAAATCAGATGCAACGGTCACTGGTTTCATTGCAGGTCTTGGTGGGAAGGATGTACCATATCATGACATTGAAACAATGTGCAAGAAAGCCATCAAAGGAAAGATACATGGTCAACCATGGTTTGGTTTCGATGGGGGTGACTAAAAGATGGCGTTAAAAGACATACCAATTGAAGAACATTTATTACAGGGAAACGCTGCATGCCCCGGATGCCCTGCAACGATAGCCCTTCGACTCGTCCTTAAAGCACTGGGAAAAAACACGGTAATGGTAATTCCTGCTTGCTGCACCGCGGTCATCGAGAGTCTATACCCAACCACATCATTTGATGTCCCTGTCATGAACATCGCCTTTGAAGCAGCAGCAGCTGGCGCGTCAGGTGTCGAGGCAGCCCTCCGCCAACAAGGAAAAGAGGATACGACTGTGCTTGCATGGGCCGGTGACGGCGGCACGTATGATATTGGTATCCAAGCATTGTCTGGTGCATTGGAACGAGGGACAAACTTCATCTATATATGTTACAACAATCAGATTTATTCAAACACAGGCATTCAACGAAGTGGTGCCACCCCCTATAGCGCATGGACCACGACAACGGTATCTGGTAAGACCGAATTTTATAAAGAGATGGGTGACATCATCCGAGCCCATCATATTCCATATTCCGCTCAAGCATCTATCAGCCAACCAGAGGACCTTTATAAAAAAGTGATGAAAGCAAAGGAGATCAAAGGACCTAAGTATATTGAAATCCTTGCACCCTGTCCACCAGGCTGGCGTTTCAGCATGGACCTTACCGTTGAAATGGGAAAACTTGCGATTGATACTGGCGCATGGGTGTTATATGAATGCGAAAATGATGTTGTAACATTCAATGGGAAAAGCAAACTACTCCTTGAACAGAAGGTCAAGCCAACTCCAGTCGAGGAATGGTTGAAACACCAAGGTCGTTTCCGACATCTGTTTGCCCCAAAGAAAGATGAAAAAACATTGCAACTCATCCAACAACACATTGATAAACGATGGGAACGATATAGAGAAGAATTCCTATAAAAAAAAAAATTAATGAGTGTGAAACATATGGAGGCTATTGGATATGTTTGCAAAGGAAATGCTCAAACAGAGCCTCCCCCTCGTTCTCCTTTGCGGCATTGGCGGTCTATTCACCGGTAACACCTTAGGGTTAATGATAGATCTTTTTGAACGTATCCCTGGTCTTCTTGTTATTGTTCCTGGTATCATTGCACTGAGAGGAAACATAAGTACCGCTTTTGGATCTCGTCTTGGTTCAGCCTATCACCTTGGTATCATCAATGAAAAGAACATGTGGAATGATGAACTGAAGCAAAACATCATTGGGTCCCTTGCATTAAGTCTTTTTATATCAATAATCATGGGCATCCTTGCCTATGTGACAACCGTTTTTTTCTTTCATCTATACCCTGAGCCAGCATTACTCATCAGCATCGTCATCATCGCAGGTCTTATCTCAGGTTTCATCCTCACGGGTCTTACCATCGCCATCATTTACCTTGTGTTCAAAAGAGGATACGACCCAGATAACATCACCGGGCCAGCCCTCGCAACCGTTGGAGACATCATCACCATCTTCTGTATCTTTGGAACAGCATTATTTATGGAGATGATCGTTTGATCTATAAATGGAAGACCATCGTTCGATACGGCCTCCCTCTCCTCAGCATTTGCATCCTTATCGAGATCTTTGTTGGTCAACTCCTTCAACAACAAAATTCTCTTCTCCTCAAACAACTTCCTATCTTTCTCATATCCATACCAGTAATCAATAGTGTTGGTGGAAACATCGGTAGCATCCTTGGTGCTCATCTTGCATCAGGTTTACATATAGGGTCCGTGACCCTTGATGTAAAAGATAAAACAATGAGAGAGACCGTTGTAACAGCACTATTCATGGGGTTCATCACCTATATTCTTCTTGCGATAGGTATTTATCTCTTAGGAATATTCACCGGTGTAAGCATGGAAATACATTTCCTCAACTTTGCACTAATATTAATGGCAACAGGATTTGTCCTTGTCTGCTTACTATCAATCATCAGTGTTTTCACAGCATTCATCTCATTTAAGAAGGGGATCGACCCTGATGATGTCGTCGCACCGGTCGTCACAACCTTCGGGGACACCCTGGGGATTATTTTATTATTCATGTTTATTGGAGTAGGAGGTCTATGAAAAAGGAACTACATCGTCGAAATATCCTAGGGCGATTGCAACGAACACCAAAATGGGAGAAAGAAGAATTCAAAGAAATCGAATATCAACCAACAACAGTAAAGGACCTTCTCACTGAGATGAAAGATATCTCAGAACTCATCATTGATCTAGCGTATTCAGCAATCCTTTTCAACAGTGAAGAAATAGCTGAAGAAGTACGATTTTTGGAAGTACGGATGGATAAGCTCAACTATGATATACGAATGATGACAATGATGGCTGCTCGAACCAAAGAGGACGCGGAGCAACTCGCTGGTATCCTACAGATAGCACAAGCAGCTGAGAAACTTTCGAATGCTGCAGGTGACATTGTCAGACTTATGAGTAAAAAACAGGAACCCCTCCTCCCTAAGATCCTTAGCAAAGCAGATGAACGATTATTCCGAACTAAGATATCGGAGAAATCAGCAGCATGTGGTAAACTCATAGGAGATCTCAGAGTGGAATCAGAGACAGGAATGAGGATCATTGGTATCCGACGGGAGAACTGCTGGATATACAACCCTCAATCAAACAACATGCTTCTTGCAAATGATATGCTCATCGTCCGGGGGACCGATGACGGTTTCAAAGAACTCAATGATTTTCTCCTTGGAAAACAACAGGTGCTAGAATGAATGAGCCCACCATTGAAAAAAAGGTCCGAGAGATAAAAGACACGTCAGAGCTTATGATAGACCTAGCATACTCATCACTCTTATATGATAACAAAATCATCGCTGACGAGGTCTATGACCTTGAGAATATTATCGATGAGAAATACGATCAACTACAACGTGAGATTCTTTCAGAGGTACAGAAAGGAAATCTTACCGTGGATGCGGCAATCGTTCTTATGAATCTATCACGAGCAGGGGAGGAGATTGCTGATGCAGCTAGAGAAATTGCAGATGTTGAACTCAGAGATGTTGAACTTCACCCTATCATCAAACTGAGCATCCGTGAGTCTGATGAGGTTATAACAAAGGTACAGGTGTTGGAGCAGAGCATCCTCTGTGGAAAGAACCTTGGCGACCTAAAACTTGGAACTGATACAGGGATGACCGTTATCGCAATGCGCCATGGGAACAACTGGCTATACGGACCGAACAAAAAGACCAAAATCGACCCAAATGATATTCTCTTTGCAAAAGGTCCAGAGGATGGAGAGAAACATCTTATTGAACTTGCAAAGGGAGAAACAAATGAGATCTAAGATCTGGTTGAAAGTATCCTAGCCCCGTGCATATCTACTTTTGTGACAAAAACCTGACCAAATTGATCCAAGCGTTCTACAAGATCTTTTGTATCACCCATTGCAAATATCGAACCACCCAGCATACACATACTTGCAGGGCCTATCTTTTTTACAATATCAATAACATCAAGAACGCGATCACTTGCAAGTCCTGTTTCTCTTGCAAATAATTCAGACAAACGAAAGAATTCTTTCACAGAGAAATCATCCACAAGAGAATCCGTACACTCTCCACCATACCTATCAATCGATCTTAGTTTCTTGGCATCCAACAAAACATCTTTTGTAACGACCGCTGTATCTACCACACAGAGTACGATGTCCTGGTCCTGATATATGGTCCGTATCTTTCCATCTGGAGGAAGTCCAGGTCGTTCACGAATCTCAAAACCACCTTTACAACTTCCAATGACATCACCAAGTCCTGTTTTCAAGGTCACCTCTGCAGTATGAGCTGCGTTCACTGCCTTATCAAAAGGAAAATGAAGGCAATCCGACAATGCATACGCCGTGCTTAAAGCACTTGCGGCACTCATACCAAAACCTTGACTGATGGGAAGATCAAGATGAATATTACAGGTGACAATAAGTTTTCTGTCCCCTATCAGAGAGCGGATACAGGTATCGATTAACATTGATTCTATAATTGAACCATTAAGAAACGTGACGATCCTCTGATCGTCTGCGTCCTGGATTGATACAGAAGATGTTGCTCCAAGACACACACTGAAACCTGCCCCTCGTGACCCCGTCCGAAGTATATTAGTAGGTTCATAGATAGGTTGAAAAAACCCTGAGATATGACCCGGAGCAAATGCAACAGCATTACTCATGATCCATCGTCTCTTTCAAAAAGGACAGGAGTTCCTCAGCAACCTCAGTTTTGGTACCAGATACATTTTTTGTAACGCCTGTCGCCCCAATCAAAACAACAGACCCTTGTTCTTTACCTAGATTCTCAACGGTGTTAGCCACAACAATGTTTAGATCATTCTTCTCCATGAGTTGTTTTGCTTTTTTGAGCAGGTCTTGTCCGTTTTCTTCAAGTTTAAAGCCGATAATAGCTGCATGTGGAGCCTTTTTCCTGAGAAGCGGAAGAATCTTTGGTGCTGGATAGCAATTGATTTGTAATTCATCCATGTTTGAAGATATTTTTCCATGTATTTTCTCTGGTCTGTAATCAGATAATGCCGCGCAGACAAGGATGATATCAACTTTTGAAAAATCCGTGTCCATTATCAAAGATTCTACATCACCAAGAGATGAAAAAGAGAGGACATCTTCAAGGAAGGATGGCACAGGTTCTTTGCTTTGCCCGTACCATAGCTGGACCTTTGCACCATGATGATACGCAGTTGATGCAAGCGCAAGAGCTGTTTTCCCTGAACTGGCATTGCAGATGCTTCGTACTGCATCGATTGGTTCAGCCGTTGATCCACCTATGATGAGTAATTTTTTTCCATCGTAATCATGATGACCAAGAACTCGTATGATCTGATTGGTTATCCGTTCGATAGAAGCCATCTTTGCCTTATGTGACTCAAGATAAGGATCAATAAAGATCAATCCTTTGTTCTGAAGCAGTATGATGTTTTCCTGAACGATCTCATGATCATACATGGAAAGATGCATCGCTGGTACAAGTACAACAGGGATCTTAGATCCAATAGCGGTAGTAGCAAAGGTCGTTACAACGGTATCATCAATACCATGTGCAATCTTTGAAATCGTATTAGCCGTACAAGGAGAGATAAGGAAAAGATCAGATTTGTCTTCTACCTGGCCACAAAAACGAACATGCTCTGTATCACCCGTGAGTTCACAAACCGGTTTATGACCCGTGGCAAACCAAAGAGAATCAGGATGGATGATACGTGCCGCTGCAGAAGTCATCACCGGTATAACATCAGCACCATGACGAATAAGCTCCCGCGCAAGTTTTATCGTTTCAACTGCAGCAATACTACCAGTTAACCCAAGAATTATTCTTTTACCAGCTAACAACTGGCTTTTACTTCCCCGAATCTCCTCTGAGGGATGCATATATACTCACATAGAGAGTTTTTTTGGGTTTTACCGTACGACCAGAACAGAAACACCCGCGTACCGCACAACCTTGTCTGTAACGCTACCTAGGAGAAAACGGCCTTCCTTTCCGTATCCTTTGTATCCAACTACGATAATGTCAGCCTCGTGTTTCTTTGCTGCAAGAAGAATCTCATCAGCTGGGTCCCCAATCTCCACATCGACATTTACCTGACCAACATCTGATTCAAGGTTGCTTGCAAGCATCGATAAAGATTCCATTGCCTTTTCTTTAAAACTACCAGATTGAACAACAGAGCTCATATCAATGGTCGGTAGTAACATTTTCGTAAATGATGATTCCACAAGCTCAGCAGGGATGATTGTTAACAAAACAATGCTATCCTCATCTTGAGCACATTCCAACCCGACATCAATAGCTTTTTTTGATGCTTCTGAACCGTCATAAGCGATAAGTATTTTTTTCATAGTTCTTCACAAACGAATCATGCTGTTGTTCTAAAACATTTCGAAGAAAGAAAAAAGCCCCTTTATTGTGAAAGATATGATATGAACTTGGAAAGAGGCATCCCTTGATCCCATCTCATGATATAATTATCATTTTTGCTCTTCTCAAGCTGTGGGATCCGACGGTGAAGGATATCTAATCTCCCCTGAAGTGTCTCAAGATCAAAGGTGAAAATCCTCCATGAATCCCCGCGATAGTTCTTTATACGAAATGCATAAATTGGAAGGGTGCCTGTTCTCTCACATATATGTTTCATTGAAAGCGCTTGCTGTTGTAATTTTCCATTCATACTGCTGAAATGTAGTGTATCAGAGCCACTGGTCTTAATCTCAACTAAAAAGGATATGTCTCCACGTACCGCGACCAGATCAACTCCAAATGAACCTGCTGCTCGAATGACAGCAAATGGTTTATTTACGATCCGTAGGTAGTTCTCCTTCTCAAGAACAGAACAGGTCTTGGTCACCTTTGAAAGTATTTTTTCATCTGCTTCTAGGATACAACGAAATTCTCGCTCATACTGACTCCCATTCATGGCCACCATTTTTTACAATCAATAGAAAGGTTTTAATGGTTTTGATAAATTATCCTTTTATATCACATAATGGAAACAAGCCTGAGGTAACAGAATGAATAAAGGCAGTGTTCTCGTCCGGGAGGCAATGAAGGTTAAACCAGTTACGGTTTCACCAGATACAAGTGTCCAAGAAGCTGCCATGCTCATGACCGAACATAAAATCGGGAATTGCATCGTTGTTGAAACAAAACCAATTGGGATCATAACTGAAAGCGATATTATCCGTAAAGTGGTCTCAGTTGGAAAACAAGCAAAAGATGTAAAGGTCTCCGAGATCATGACCACACCGATCATGGTCATTGACCCTTATGTTGATCTTGATGAAGCGATGAAGATCATGGGGAAATGTAATATCAGACGGCTTCCGGTTATAGAAAAAGATGTACTACTGGGCATTATCACGATAAAGGATATCGCACGTTTATCGCCATTGCTTCGTGAGCTCTCAGAAGAATGGTCATTGATAAGCCCACGGGATGAAACATATTATAAACAACAAGTATTTTCTGGTAAATGCGAGGACTGTAATGCTCTTTCAACAAATCTGCATAATGTCGATGGACGCCTTCTCTGTGAGGATTGTATTGATGCGTTGAAATATGAATGAGTTTTATTGATAGATGATAGACATAAAAAAAGAAAAAACTGAGGGATGATGATGAAAGTAAAGGACATAATGACAACTGAGATTATTTCAGTCGACAAAGATCAAGATGTAAAATTGGTATTGAAATTGATGAAGAAACATGGAATTACGAAAATCCCCGTTCTTGAAGAAAAGAAGCTTATTGGTGTTGTCACTGATGAGATGCTTGCAGTGAAACTAGGTGCCATTAGAACAAGAGGTATCCCTGCTGCTCGGATGCATGTATCTTCAGTGATGGATAAAGAACTTGATATTATTTCCCAGGATGATGATGTGTCCGCTATTCTCACCCGTGTTGGTGAACCAGGGCCAACCATTCTTGTTGTTGTAGAAAATGAGCATTTGATTGGTATTGTCACCAAAGCGAATCTCCTTCACCTTGTGAACAGTGAAAACCCTATAGATGAGGTTATGGAAGAGGTCCTTCGCACGGTCTCACCTGAGGACCGGGTTATCCATGCCCGTCATGAGATGATCGAGGCTCATATCGCTCGACTTCCTGTTGTCAACAACGGTATGATAATTGGTATCATTTCTGACTTTGATATCGCTCTTGCCCTTGCAAAGGTAAAGAAAGCATTTCCCTTAGGAAAACAAAAACATCAGTTGGATGAGCTTTTGATAAACGATGCGATGAGAACACCAGCAATCACCATTGAATCAGGGAAAACGATAAAGGATGCAGCATTGATGATGAAAGAACAGGGTGTTGGATGCTTACCGGTCATAAAGGGTGGAAAAATCGCGGGTATCGTTTCAAGAACGGATCTTCTAAAGACGATATCAATATCGTAAAAAAGAGCATTTAAGTAATCCTTTCATGATTCTTAACCAGATGTCATATCAGATACCCTCTGATGAGCAGTTGATCTCTGTGTTGAAAAAGGTGTTTAAAACACATCGGACCGTGACATCACAGGTTCTTTTGAGAAAGCTTGTCGATGACGAATTGAACAAAGGAAAGAAAATGTTTGGCGTTCATGCTGAACGTCTGAGAAAACTTGTTCTTGCAAATGACATCGCAACAGTTGAGATCCATTCAAGAGAAGGAGATCCTAAAAGGTCACTTGCGGTTTGCCCTGTCTGTTCTCAGCCCTTGAAACGAGTGAAAAATCTTACGATATGGGGCGGCGTTGTCACCATCGAGTTCCAATGTTCTACCTGTGGGTATTGGACCGGGAAGAAGAAACAGATACCTACTCGATATGTTTTCCATAATGCAAAAAGGAACCGTAAATTTTAATGAAACAGGATTCTTCAAAAAAGAGAGATGTATCGCTTACAAATAAACAACCACTTAACATTTATATATTAACGTACCCATATATAAGGGTGTAGAAGATCCATGAATAAATTACTTGTTGTTCTTATCACAAGCCTTCTTCTTATTTCCCCTAGTCTTATCGCTGGGATGTCAGAACCATCCCGCAGCATACAAGAAACAACGATATCATACGGAAAAAGATATAATATCCAAGGATGGGTCTACGTACAGATCCAAGGTGCACCATACGAAAGAGGGTATCAATATGGGTATCTCCTTGCAGAAGAGATCATCGATATGATGACCCGCTGGAGCAACATGATCCATAATCACCCATCTCTCAAACCCCTTAACAACATCCTCGAACAACAACAATATGATGCGATATCAGAACGATGGTGGGAATTCTGCAAACAAACCGCCACACGGATGTACTGGGATGAATATCCACAGGAATACAAAGATGAAATACAGGGTATCGCTGCAGGTATCACTGAACGAGGGTTCACGTTTCATGGAAAACCCGTTACATACCAGGATATCCTTGCATCAAACTCCATGTATGAGATGCTCTCAAAACTCACTGATCAAAAGATACGAAAGGGCATTCATCCATTATTCACGTTATATGATCTGATCAAGCCAGATATACCTAAAGATGCAACGGTTTCAGCAGAAGAATTCGTTACCTCATTCTACCCTGATCCCTTTGCCCCGGTCCATCATCATTGCAGTTCCTTTATCGCAACAGGAAATGCAACAACAGATGGAGAGATAATTATTGCTAACTCCATGTGGAGCAGTGAGGATGGCGCAGGGATGTGGTGGTGGTCATATTATATTGCTATCCGATGGAACATCCTCCTTGATGTTATTCCAACCCAAGGATACCGATTCCAAATGAGCTGTGCTCCAGGATACATTTGGAGCGATCATGATTTCTATCAGAATAATGCAGGTATCATGTTCATCGAGACAACACTCCCCCAAGGCATCTGGAAAGAGGATGGCCTTCCCCTTGCAATACGAGCACGACGTGCAGTACAATATGCCGATAGTATTGAGAACGTTATAAATTTCCTACGGACTGACAATGATGGTGTCATGAACGCAGTCTGGCTTATTGGTGATACAAAGACAGGTGAGATCGCCAGGTATGAACTAGGGCTTTATCATGATGCAATTGTCCAACGTACAACCAACGGCTTCGCCTGGTCAAGCAACAACCCCTTGGATTTCTGGGTTCGATGGGAGAAAATGGATTGGAAACTCCTCATTCAACGATACGTTTATTATTTCATCCTTGGCTCAGCCAGTTATCAATATTACACACCATGGTATCTTCCTGCATCCCGTGATATCGCTTTTGAGGAACTTGGCAACAAATATTATGGAGATATCGATGTCGAGGTCGTCAAAGAGATCATGTCACTGGACCCTATTGGTACCCATTCACCAGATTGTAAGATAACATCATCATCATTAGTTGAGAATAATGGTATGTGGCTTTTCACCGGAAACCCCGGTGGGAAAACACTGAACATGTCACTCTTTGATTCACCAACGGTTGACGTAGAGAAGGTCCTTCCTGTTGGCTGGGTGCGTGTGTATGGTCTCCCTGCAGAACATTCGTACACCCCACCACTCACAAACTCTGGTCAAAACGATGCAGTTGTTGTAAAATGGATGACACCAACAAATCATCAGAGAAATGATATAACAAGTCAGAGTATCATCGTTGACGACGTGATGTATAGTACTTCAAATGATGGGAACCTATACGCTATTGATACAGAGAAAGGGAATATTCTTTGGAATAAGACCATTGGATCCTTGCCAACAAGACCATTGTATGTGAACCATAGTCTGTATGTGGGAACACATGAAGGGCTAAAGAAAATCGATGTTGAATGGCTGCAACTGGGGGAAAAGCCTATCAGCCCCGTGGTCTGCCCACCAACAAGTGAAAATGATACAATGTTTGTCGGAAGTAAATCAGGTATGCTGTATGCCTATGCTCTTGATAATGGTGCGAAACAATGGGAAGTTGACCTTGGCTGTGAAGTATGGGTCTCAGACCCAGAAAAGGGAGTTATAGTGGCGGGTGCAGGAACCGTTATATATGCGATTGATAGTGCTACAGGCGAGATCCTTTGGGCCAGAGAAACAGATGGGATCATCACTGCTCAACCTGCAATAGATAATGATGTTGTGTATGTGGGAAGTTGGGATTCATATCTTTATTGTTTCAATCTAACAGATGGAACAAAACTTTGGGACGCTCAAACAGGTTGGGGGGTTGAAACAACTGCTGTTACGGATAATAATACGGTATATTTTGGTTCACATGATGGTATCATGTATGCTCTTGACAAAGACACAGGGGATGTTCAGTGGTCTTTCCAGTGTGATGCGGGGATACATTCATCACCAACACTTACCGAAGGATATGTGATCTTTGGGTCTGATGATGGATATCTCTATTGTGTTAATGCGGATTCTGGAACCATTAAATGGTCATTTGCTCCAGGACGGTCAATTACTGATCATCAAGAGAATTATTTTACGACTGCTATTCGGTCCAATACCGTGATTCAAGATGATGTTGTCTTTTTTGGTGTCACTGGTGTGTTCTATGGTCTATACCTCAGTTGATCAGCAACGATTTATATGAGGTATGTGAAGGTAAAATATAGGGCAGTTTTTATTCAATTACATGGTTTCAAATATTTACCTTTCGTAAAGTTTATAAATAATGAAGTGTTGGGGTCTTTGGCCCAATAAAAGGGAAAAAACCAGAGATTCAAACAAGATCAATGGGGGAAAAAGTATGAGTGGATCTTTTGAAGATCACGTCGACCGTCGAGTCAGAGAAATGCACGAGCGAATGATGAAGTTCAAACAAAGAAAGAAACAAATGAAACAGGTGTAAACATTCTTTGTTCTATAAAACAAACATCATTATGATGGTAATTTTCTAACCTTTACCCTAATTTTAAGTAGAAATCTTTTCATTGTTTACAATTAAAGTATGGGTAAAGGCATTTTTCTCATTTGAAATTTTTACACGATTATTTTCTTTTCTAACGGGTTTATAATATATGCATATGCAGGTGCATAAAAGGATTATAAATTAATTAACTATTGTTATTTCCGGATTGGGTTTAGTACAATTTGGGATGGTTGTACTGACACCAGATAAAATAACCTAGACCGGATGGGATGAACGGTTGCAGTTACGCAAAAAGATACAACGCTATCTATTATTCATAATCATAACTAGTCTATTCCTTAATCCCAACTCTTTATTTTCTTACAAAAATCAATCAAACATTGCGATTGCAGAAGAAAGTGAACCTGAAATCATCATACACAATGTACAAAGTTATCCACATGTTGGTGGATACTGGACCGTATCCTTTTCAGTTAATGGAACCGCAGATCTGATTATAACTGCAGTTGATGGAACCATATTGAATAAAAAAGACTGTATGACTTGTGATCTTCTTTTTGAAAATATCATCAATGAAACGGATACTAAATTTGATATTATCTGGGAAAAGGATTCAATAGTAATCAAGAATTTTTCATCTGATACCACGGTTTATGAAACATCAAAAGTAATCACATCGGGAAAACATAAGTTGAAATTCACCTTTGGAGATGACATTGTCTATGCATTTAATGATGCAACGAACTGGTGGGATAGCGATTGGAGCTACCGAAAATTAGTGACCATTGATCATGATCAAGTCGCAGGTAACCTTGTTAACTTTCCTGTTTTAATAAACATCACAGATAGTAACCTCGGAGACGAAGCACAGAGCACGGGAAATGATATCGCATTTATTTCATATAGTGATAACTCAACACAATACGCCCATGAGATCGAGAATTATGACAATTCCGATGGATCCCTTATTGTATGGATCAATATAACAAGTATTTCATCAACTGCAGACACTTCCTTTTGGATGTATTACGGGAATAATGGCTGCGAAAATCAAGAGGATCCAACAGATGTATGGGATAGTAACTTCCTAATGATTCAACATTTAGAAGAAAGCGATATAGATGGAGGAAATGGAGATATCACAGATAGTACATCAAATAATAATGATGGAACCACCAGTGGTATGGATCCGAGTGATGATGTTAATGCAAAGATTGGTACTGGTTTTGATCTTGATGGAATTAATGACTACATTGATACAACAAATAATCTGTTTACAAAACCAGGTATGATATGTCTATGGTTCAAGACAAGTAATGCATATGGTGGAATCTATGGAATGCAGGATGTTGATGTTGGTGGTGGTCCTTCATGGTATGTCCCAATAATAAACATTGATAATAATATATTACAAGGATCATGGGGATGGTATAGCAATAGCAAACCACAACTTCAAACATCTCAATCTGTTACCGATAATGCTTGGCATTATGTTTGTCTTGGGTATGATCTAACATATGATTATCTCTACCTCGATGGAAATCTTGTTGATTCCTCAGCAATAGCAACGGGAAATGTAGTGTTTAATACATATCAGCAAGTTGGCGTACTAAGAGGCGGATGGGGGAGTCTCCCTGAGGGATGGTTGTATTTTGATGGAACGCTTGATGAAGTAAGAATATCAAATACTGTTCGCAGTTCATCTTGGATATCCACATCGTATAATAATATGAATAATCAAAGTACATTTGTCTCTGTTGGTTCTGAAGATGAATATGTTTCAATAAGTATTACTAATTCGGAAGGAACTACAACATACACACAGTACCATTATCCAGTCATAATCGATTCAGCCATTATCATTAGTGGCACTGAGGGAAATCCTGAGGCTTCAGTACAAATAACCAGTGGGTATATTCAAGGACAAGATATCCTATCTGGTGGCGGAGGTAGTTGGGACAGTACTGCAGGAAAATTAACAATAACCGATGCCAGTGATTGGTCCGATCTTCAAACAAAATTACGATCTGTGACTTTTTATACAACATCCTTAGACACATCTAATCGTGTAATCGCATTTACAATCGGTGAATCACTAGGAGATAGTCTCTATTATGAAGGCACAGATCATTACTATGAATTTGTAAGCAGTTCTGGAATAAGTTGGACTGATGCTGAAAGTGCCGCTGAGAGTAAATCATATACAGGACTCGCTGGATATCTTGCTACGGTAACAAGCCAAGGGGAAAATGATTTTATTTATTCAAAGCTCTCTGGAGATGGTTGGATGGGAGCTTCTGATGCTTCATCTGAATCTGATTGGTATTGGGTAACTGGACCAGAGGCGGGCACGAAATTTTTTGATCAAACTAGCGCCTCATCAAATAGTGGAAATTTATATACTGTATATGGGGGAAATACTCCTGGAGGAGGAAATGCAGTTTCAGGATTTTACAACAACTGGGCATCTGGAGAACCAAATGATTGGAGTGCTTCTGGTGAAGATTACGGGCATTTTTACTCAGCTTGGGGCACCTGGAATGATTATGCAGCAACAACAAGTGTTGCTGGCTATGTTGTTGAATATGGGGGGGAGGGTTATGGTGGCAATGCCAGTGAAGGATCCTCAATGGATACCAAAACCATCGAGATAGAGGAATCAAATGGTATTTGGCTAACAGAAGAAACTGTCGAAAATGAACAAGAAGAGGTTTCACCAGATTTATCTGAATTTTCAGTAAATATAACACATCGTGTCGGCGGGGAGTTCCACTGGTGGATCAACACCACTCCCTATATTGGAAACGCATCAGGAATAAGCAACAATCCATATGAAATTGGTACTTGTTATTTTAGTGGACTGCAACCGTTCACCCGTTATGAGGTAAAAGTGACCATCATCGGCTCAAATCACACCCAATATTATAATTTTACAACAGGTGGAAATATAGGTGATTCATCCTGGCATAACAGTAGCACACTCAACGTAACAGTCGAACACCAATACCCACGAATACTCTGGTACGACATACAAAAATACACCGGAACCACCACCGAAAACGACCGATACCTACCCACCACAACAAACAACAATGACTGGACCAGCATACGAAACAACATGACCGAAGTAGACAACGCCACCTGGCTCCGCGTCATACTCAACATCAGCAGCGATCAAGGATGGGACAACATCGAATACATCAACATCACCGGATGGCACGACAACGGAACACTCGAAACAGGAACAGACTACAACACAACAGGAAACCACGGATCCAACCGAAACTTCTTCCTAAGCTACGACAACACAAGCGACAACATAGCATACTACAACAAAACCTGGCCACGAGGCTGCATGGAATTAACAAAAGGAAACTACACCGAAAACAACGTCACCGACACACTCGGCATAATCACCACAGAAACACACAACCTCACCTTCCAATTCAAACCCGGCTACCAATTCCGCTACGCACCCGGACCAGACAGCACCGGAAACACCTGGACAAACCACACCGTCACCAACACCAACGGCTACCCCACCACAAACGGAGCGAAACTCGACTACCACACCACACAATGGGAAGCACTCAACAACACCTGGTCCTGGAACCTCAACATCAGCATCACCAACAAAGGACAACGAAGCAACGGCGGCACATACACCGACGGACCATACACCACCTGGATACTCGACGAATTCGGAACATACACCTACACCGAAATCGTCTCCGCAGGAGGAAACATCAACATACAAGGAGCACCAGGAGCAAACTACTCAACCAACAGCACCAACCCATTCAACAGCGGAACCTCACAAAACATCACCATACAAACACGATCAAACGGAAACTACAGCCTCACCGTACACATAGACGACCTCCTACACACCGCAGCAAACACCCTCGGATACAACCGAACCACCGCACCCAACTATCTCATACTCGAAAACGACACCATATGGATACAAGGAGGAACACGAACCACACCAATCAACTTCAGCGACGCAAACTCACGATACTGGATCAACCTCTACGGCACCTGCAACACCACCACCGGACAAACAACCACCTACGAACAACACGAAACCAACGGAACCAGCAAATACACCGGAGAAACCGCCGAAGATGACGAAAGCAACGGAAATTTATACCCAAATGATTACAACCAAACCACCGACCCAGACAACAACCTCAGAGCATACAACAGCCAAAACACCATCAGCCACTACATCGAATACACCTGCCAAATACCCCTCGGAACATGGGCAGGAACATACTCCACACATGTATACTACCACCTACAAACACAAGAATAAAAATGTACTGATGGATGTCTTCCTCAATTACCAACCTTACATAATTTTTAAGTGATACATGACAAAAGGTGGTTCAGTTGATCAAACAAGAAAAAATGATATATATTCCCCTTTCCACAGTTATTGATCAAAGATGAAAGCATCGCGGAGGAACTATCAAGTTGCTCTTCATAGGTTAAAGTTGGAACTGGTAAAAGTATACAGGATGGATAAGGCAAACCGATATGTATTGTGTTCTCAGCTATCGCATAAGTCGTGTTCTGTGCCATGGGTTCTTTTGTATTGGGGTTTGGTAAGAATCGTGGTGCATTTGATGAAGAAACCGATATGCGTATTTGATGGTCTTTGTTAAAGATGTATGAAGTGCTTAGGAGATCTATCTCAACCTCATAGACGTTATCTTCTTCCATGAACTCCCAGTGATCCGATCCATTCCTGTTTCTCATACGGAGGATGCCATCGGTGATAAGCATGCTTCGTCCATCAGGATAAACATCGGTTAATTTCACTGTGAAATCAGTATCCGGACAGTTTGATGAAACAAATAATCTTGCTTTTATCCGGCCGTTGATCCATGCTGATTCTTCAAGCGGATCTGTGGAAAAGACCAAGACGTCATCTCGTTGTTCAACCACGCGTTGATCATATGGCCCTCTTGGTAGATTGAGGTTCTGACCACCAACTGTTGGAACGGGATCAGTTGGATCATAGAGAAATGTCTCTGAAGAGGAGTCTTGCTGAGGGGCTGTTGAAAGAGTATGATCATCATGAAGATACAAAGGTACATCTGTTGAGGGTATTGGCCAGTCCTCTGCGGTTAACCATTGATTGCCAGGTGCAGAACTATTGTCCACATCACCCATCACATAGTAGGTGACCGATGGCCATTGATCAAAATTCTTTGGTCCATCCATTGTGTATTGCTCGATCATATCAAAGAACATAAGCAGTGAGAAGTTATCATTTGCATTCTCCGGATACACCAATTCTCCTTGGTTCACTCCACCATTATGTGACCAGGGGCCCATGATAAGCTTTGATTTTCCTTTCGCACCTTCTCCGCCCAGGTAATTATATCCCATGAATCCATCGATAGTACCTTGACTAAAGATATCATACCATCCCCCTATGTGAATTGCTGGTACGTTTACATCCTGCCAGTTATCATCCATGGAAGTGTTTGTCCAATAATCAAGGCTATAGTTCTCATGTGCGAAATATTCAGGTAAGACAAAAGAGCTCCCTTGTCCCTCTAACCACCCGGCCGCAAGACTTTCTCGGAATTCCCCGCCTTGGAATATTGCATCTTTGTACATATTTGGGGTTGCTACTTGTATATATTGACAGGCAAGGTTTGGAGGGTTTGCTCCCGCCATGTAATATTGATTGATGCCAAGAGCTGATCCGCCATAAGTAGCAATTTTTCCATTTGACCAGCTTTGCTCAGCTATCCATTCAAGAGTATCAGGACCATCTGTTTGAGCGTTGCGAAAGACGGTGTCAATTCCTTCAGAGCCGTATCTTCCACGCATATCTTGAACAACAGCAGGCCAACCGATATTTGATAAAGCAAGACCGGTCTCATAACCACTGTCCTTGTTGTATGGTGTTCTAATAAGAATAGTGCCATGCGGTGTTTGATCTTTTGGAAGATAGACATCGGTTGCTAAATGAATGCCATCTCTCATCTCGATCATGTATGTTTCTTTTGATATGCAACCTGAGAGCATAGCGACAAAGAGAACGAGAGGGATAAACACAGCTATATATTCAGGAAATGAGGATTTCATTGTTCAATCACCCTTTTACATGTTGTATGATAAAGGTAACTGTAATTATTATGGGTTTTAAATTTAAATATGTTATCATTGGCTTTGTTAATCTCAATCTATTAAAATATAAAATTTTTTATAGAGGGATGATTATATTTAGTTGATCGAGATGGAAAAGAAGATGAAGCAAATGTTCGTGTCTGGGCATAATATAACAACGAAACGGTTTGTGAATCACTCCGTGTTTCATCATTTCATAGTGTTTATTCTTATACTTATATTGGTTTTTCAAATACCTTTAGGCGATATAACAGTAAACGCAAAACATAATCTTGACATATCACTTGATTACAATGAGATCGATGGGATGATACAATCTTATGGTCAGATCAATTGTGGCCCATTGCCCAATATAAACAACCCAGATGGGGCAGAGCTCTCAGCTCAATATGGACAAACGGGATTTGATCTCATACGGACTCATGATATCTTTGGTCCAACTGATATCAGTACTATCTTTCCTGATTTCTCTGCTGATCCGTATGACCCAAATAGTTATAATTTCACTGAAACAGATAGACAGATCACAAGCATCATTGAATCTGGTTGTAACGTGTTCTATCGACTTGGTGAAAGCGCAAGTGATAATGACAGTCTTCGCCAACCACCTAGTGATTTTCACAGATGGGCTGAGATCTGCAAACATATTATCATGCATTACAACGATAGATGGTGCAATGGCTTCCAGTATAATATATCATATTTTGAGATTTGGAATGAACCTGATCTCTCAGGGTTCTGGAATGGAACCGCTGAACAATACTATCAGCTCTATAAGATTACAGCAGAGACGATAAAATCATATGATCCCGCCTTAAAAGTTGGTGGCCCCTGCACATCCTCGATTGATAATATTAATTTCACCTCGGGTTTTCTTAGTTTCGTTAGAGAAAACAATGTTCCCCTTGATTTCTATAGTTGGCATAGGTATGCTGATTCACCCTATCATCTCTACCAAGGGGGTTGTTTTGTCCGCTCCCTTCTTGATGAATATGGTTTCACGGATGTTGAAAGCATCAACACAGAATGGAATATCAATCTCATCTATCCTCAACGAGATAATGATAATGCTAAGAATGCAGCATTCACCGCTGCATCACTATCGATATTTCAGGACGCAGGTATAGATAAATCATTTAGATATCGGGGGCCACAGGATAATAATTGGCTTATGAAGTTCATTGGTTTTGATGTGAGTTTATTCACCTTGGATGGGATATTTAAGACACCTGCGTTAAGCTACTTAGCGATGAACACGTTATGTAAAGAGACACCATATCGTCTTTCAACCGATACCCTTACCGGTGAATCAGGTCTAACGCTCCTTGCAGGGATATCAGAGGATAAAACAAATATCAGCATATTGATAAGCAATTATGAAGGTGAAACAACAAATTTAGAGATAACATTAGACAATATCCCACGGGATATCTCCTATTCTTTTGTTCAATATTGTATCGATGAGAAACATCATTTTCAAATAATCCAACAGATTATTTTAGAGCCTGATACCAGTAGCCTGTCAATAACAATACCACCATCAACAGTATATTTTATCAGATTGACAAACTCAACGGTAATCCCCGATGAGGGACCAGAGGTTGCATCGATACCGTGGCTCCTTCGATCATCATTGTTCGACCCTTTGGCCAAGTTACTTGCTATATGGGTCATGCTGTTTTTCTTCAGTTAAAAGAAAAAGATGTTTTTAAAATCATTATCATGAACAGGTGATGACCTCTTTTTCGATGATATGGGTCGTTGCCAGGTTGATACCCTTAATCATCTTAATCTTCTCGCTGACCTTGAATAGATCCTCTAACCTATGCACATTTATCTTTAGTAGCACATCATAATTCCCTGATATTACCGCAGTGCTCATCACTTGATCGATGTTTTTAGTTTCGGATAGAACTGCATCGAGAGCCCCGCAATCTGTTTGAATGAAAACATATGCGTTGATATCGCCTGATTTGTTACCTTTTGACATAGTATGGTTTTCCACTGGTGAAGATTCAATGTGCATCTTCTCACCCCGAAAGACGCTATCAAGGTCTGCTATATTAATGATATTGTCCTACTGTATATGCAGTTGAACCGTAAATCAATTTAATATGCGCAAAAAAATGTTCCAAGAACTCTTTTTTTATAGATATCTTTATTGGATAAAAACATCAGCTATAATAGTTGGATGTATCTTTTTCCCCATCCAATGTCAAGGTACCAGTGCTCGAGCTGTAGTTCCTGATGGCATGGCGGTCTTTTCAACGATCTCGTACCCTTCCATTTGAATGGATATGGATTTCTTGGCTGCTTCATCTATTTGCATAGTGTACTAAAAGTGCACTGCATTATATAATATTGTGGCTAATCTGCAAGAACAGAAAAAAAATGGAGGGCTAAAACAGGAAAACGGGCTATGGGAGAAAATAGAGCCAGTCACCTTAAACGAAAGGGTGTGGAATTCATTCTAATGTTTAAATTCGTAAATAACCGCTGGGGACACCAAATGGATGGGATAAAACTGGATATGTTGACAAATAACCATAAAAACAATAAAAAAAACTCTTTTTCATTCTAGAAATATGCTGGTAACATTCATTGGAAAGTAAAATTCTTTAAAAGAACATCTTTTAAATCGATAGCCTGCTGTACATGATGTTTTTTCATATCGCTTTGTTCAAGTGTGGCAATGGCATAGGCCATGCGAAGGATAGAGAATTCAAGGCTCCGATATGATACCAGTTCCACATTTGCCTCTGTTTCAAGGATATAGTTCTTAATAGCATCTTTTATCGATGCTTCATCCTCCGGGTCAATCATTGGTATCTTTCTCCGTGCCCACTCGAGATATGCTGAGACGACAGCTGAATAATCCTTTGCTTCTTTTCCCATGAAGCTATCGATGATATCTGAGACATATTCCGCTCGTTGTACACGAGGGATACGTGATACCTTTATTGGGAAATCAAATCTATCGATAAGTGGTCGTTGGATCTTTGAAAGGTTATTGCAGGATGCCATCACGCGGACCTCGGCTTGGAATTGCTGACTGTATTTACCCTTCGTGATCGTATAGGATCCTTCTTCCATGGCCTGAAGTAGTCCATTTTGGTCTTCATTTTTCATCTTATCAAGTTCATCAACAAGAAGGATATTGCCATCATATCTTGCTAAAAGACCTGGTGTTATTATTTTCCCTCGCGCATCACCTACTAAACCTATTTTTGAGGTTAGTTCAGAGTTAATAAGCTTCCCATTCATCTTTCTCTGCCACCAGGAGAGAAACTCTGTTTTCCCTGACCCAGGTTCTCCATAGAGCAGAAGATGCAGTCTCATTCGGAGGTTATTCCTATCATTTGAGACACACATAAGTAGTGAACATTTCCGTATGATATCCCATTCCGTGCCTACTAGATAGGGACAGATATGTTTTGAGAGGAAATCCAAGGGGTTCTCTTTAGCAATGATCTTGAAATAATCCTCCGTTGTCATCCGGTGTTCATCATTCTCTTTTTCCTTTTTCTTAAAGAAGGCCATCTGTTCAGCTCTTATCCCTGGTACAGAGAAGCAAAGGTTGAGGTCTTAATTATTTTTCTATTATCAGATCTCGTTAAAGAAATCTTTCATTATCTTTCTGTATTCATCAAATGCTTGTCTTCCTTTTTCTGTTATCCGAAGCATGGTATAGGGTTTTTTCCCGATGAATTCCTTAATGACTTCTATGTAGCCAGCTTGCTCTAGTTTACTCATATGTGCTGAAAGATTACCAAAGGTAAGGCCCGTGCGTCTCATAAGAAAGAGGAAATCAGCGCTTTCGATGACATAGAGATTGGTCATGATGTTCAAACGAGCTGGTTCATGGATTAATTTATCAATTGAATCTGGGATAAGAATCTCATCTTTCATCTTCTTTTTATCCTTTGACACCTGGTATCTCCTCTGCGGGTAGTGGATTCTTTTTAATGAATTTGATAAGTGTGATTGTACCATAGATAAAGATAAGTGTTCCTGATATTCCAAAGCTGAGGACATTAACAAGTGGTTCTCCAACGATGGGTTCTATTAATTCTGCTAAGGAGATACCTAGCCCAATTGAGATTGCATAGAGATAAAAATGATGGTAATCAAGGATGTATGCAATACTACTGAGTAATATAAGAGCAAATAATCCTGCTCCTACGGGGACAATATATCCTCCTACCGCTACATTATAGATACCAAGAAATGTTAGAACAACCATCAATACCGTGAGCGGAAACAGTATTGCGATCATAAGTCGTATTTTATTTTTTGATTTGGATCTGTTGAAATTGAATTTTACGATACCCATTCTTGGGATGCTGATGTATCTTTTGGCAAGAAGAATGATCAAAGGAGCTGGTAGAATCATGAAGAATATGTAACCAAGATATATCACTTCCCTAAGAATTGGTGCAATTGCAGAGAAGATCAAAAGAGAGCCATATGTCATATCATACAGACCATCTGAAAAGGTAAATCGATCTTTTCGATCATGTTTATCACTATTTTACATTTATGTGATTTGTAGTGTGTATAACTTTGCATTACAAAGTACTTTATAACAATCAATTTTTAGGGCAAATGACCATACATTACGAAAAATCAACAACAATGTCCGAACTTGGTTTCTCATTAAGATCAATCAATCTCGAAGCATTATTCACCTCACCAAAACCCGGGATCCTTCGCTTGATACGTGAACGAGGCTTTAACGTTGCTGAACCCGCATCATAACAACGAGGGATACCCCAGAAACCATTACGAGAATGACCCTCATGATTATGCCCATACAAAATTGCATCAATGAAGATCCCCTGTTTCATCACCGTATCAAGTACCTTGAATAATCTCTGTGAATCCTTCAATTGATGCAACGGTCGCCAATCAAAGGGATGATGATGAAGATAAATAACCCGTTTACCACAGGAGCTAACACGATCACTTTTTAGTACATCAGTGAGTCGAGCCAACTGCTTTGACCCTATCTCACCTTCAGCCCAAAGATGATCATACCAGTGAAGTTCCGCAGCCATCGAGTCAAGACCAATGAATGCAATGTCATCAATGATGTCCACCAGAGGATATTTCCTGTTCCCACCAAAGAATGCCTCTTGGAACAACACTGCATACTTTTTATCACCACGGGAACCGGTACCATAATCATGATTACCAGGAACAAGAAGAATATGGTTAAATCCATGTTCCTTTAGCATATTGATCCCATTTATTACCACCTGATATCCTTGCGATGTTTTTGCATTATCGACAAAATCACCAGTGATCAAAAGAATAGTTTCAGACGGAGTGCAAACACTACCACTACAGAGTTTATTGACCATAGTCCAAAACCGTTGATCAATATTTCCGTATCCCACATGAAAATCACTCACATGTAAGATCTTTTTCACCGATATTCCCCCAAGAGGATCCTATTTTTATCCGATTGATATACACTTCACCTATAAAATTGAAACGTTATCTAACAGGTCTATAGCATCATACAAAATGTTCGATTCGAGAACAATAATTGGCACCTCACTTAGTAAAGATATCTTTTTATAAACCTTATCAACATACTAGTTTCAAACAAAACTTCAGGGTGGAAAAAAGATGATTGGATAAAAAAATCAACAGATTCAAGCCTTGGCAAGTTTAGAATATGGATCACACGGGTCGGAGGATCTCTCGTACCAATAAACTTCCTTCTAATCCGCTACTCATTTACAAAGAATGACCCATTAGGAGTAAATTTTTTATTACTGGATCATTAGTAGTATTCTAGGTGTAGGAACATTACTCGTCTTTGATACCATTGTCATCTATCCAAGTGAGCCCTATTACAGCTACACAAAAAATCCTGGAATGTAAAGCCTTGAGAAAAAAGTGAATGTAATAATGGATAATCAAAAACAAAATACTTGAGATGGTGGAAAAATAAGAGAAAAAGAAAAGGCACCACTTCAGAAGTACCTTCTTTATTATACACTTCGGTAGTATTAAGAGAGAATAATATGGTTGATCTCATTGAGATCCTGCATATCATTCATTTGGACCATTGCATCAGATATCGTATAGATGACATCCTCGATGTATAAAGACCGTTTGATGGAGTAACTATAATCACCAAACCAATAGACATCATCATCTGGATCCTTTTCATCTGAACCACTGGAACTTGATTCCTGAGCGATCACACCTTTTAATGCGATTTCGTCATCTGAGATATCAAAGACATAGGCTGATTCCTTGTAATCAACTGAGATCGGGATGATCAATAGTTGTTTTTCCTGGTAAAATAAGAATGCTTTATGCTCATAGAGCGCTGTGGAATATGACCAATAATATTCATCAGTCTCTTGTTGAAGCTGATAGGTAGCTACTTCCCGAGGACTAGACACATCCTCAACCTCGAACAAGGTAACCTTCACATCATTATCCTCTTTACCAATGCCAATGATATGGGTGTCATCATAGGGATGAAGATACGTTGAATACCCAGGTATCTTCAGTTCACCCAAGATAACTGGATTCTCAGGATCTGCTAGATCAATGACGAAGAATGGATCAATCTGCTCATAGGTCACGAGATAACAAATTGAATCCATGAACCGGACCGAGTAGATCGTTTCACCAACAGCGATACTTTCGATCTTACCAACAGTGTTCAATGAATCATCTAGCACATAGACATTATTGTATGACTCAACAGAAGATAGATAGGAACTCATCATCCCTCCATGTACTGTTGTGGCAACTCTAAGATATCCATCATGTTCACTTAATGAGAACTGATTATTAACCGTACCAGGAACAGTTCCTTGAGCAATGTAACTGATGTCGCCTTGATCAATTGAAATCTTGTGAATCGTGGTCTTCTCATATTGAGTGACGATCTGCTGAGCAATTTCTTGTTTTTTATCCTCGTCAAGTCCATCAATATAGTGTTGTATCACCCATTCGGACACTGAGTTCTTCTGGTAATTTTCAAGAGATAACGAGTCAACCAGTTCAAGTTCATCAGAAGCATCAGTAGGTAATTCTGGCAACACATACGTTTGTATCAACCCATACAAAAGACTATAATCATAGTTATAGGAAACACTGGTGATATAGATCGAATCAGAGGACACATACACTGTTGAGGTCTCACCAAGTAAGAACATTTCCGCACGTACCTCCTCCAACTCATCATCGATGTTCACAGACATAATATGGGTTTGGGTCTTTGAAATATCAGGAGAATCAACATAATAAATATCAGAAAGACCGATTTCCTTAACAACACCATTAACCCGATACTGCGGAACATAGGCCTCAGCATCAGTTATATGATAGATAGGACTGTAATCATAAAGCACTGTTATCACATAGACATAAGAGTCGATCATCCGAGCATTGGAATAATGCCCCTGCATCTGGATATCACGAGTCATTTCCGGATCGCTCTTTGAGGAGACATCATAGATAAAGACATGAGTAGAGGTCGTATCAGCCCAGATAGAATCATAAGAGGAATCAACACTGGAAACATCAATATCATCATCCGATGACGATTCAGAAACAGTACCACCTTTCACATCCTCAACTAAATACGTCCGATACAGATATGATTGGGCTATCACCGCAATGGTATCACCATACACGAAAAGGTTCAATGGGTATGTTGACTCATTGAATGTTATTGTGGAAATAATCTCAGCATTCTCTGCTGGATACGCATAGAGTATATACAACTTGGAACTTGAGATAACATAAAGATATGTCCCATCGGTCTTAACAATATCCGGCTCATCAACACCAAGTTCCTGAATATTAGTTTCTGAATAATCATTACCCACACTGCTTGCCTTTTCCATAGCATCACCATCATCAGCTGCATTGAATGTAGGAGCCATCAACTCCTCACCGCCTAATGATGACCGGTAGGATGATGAACCATTACTTGTCTCTAAATAGGAGTTAAAATCATCATAGGATGCGAAATTCAAGACCTCATAGGTCGGATAGTTCACACTAAGCGGCGTTTGATCCTGCGAAAGAAATGAGTAATACGCGGCGGTACCTACAAGGGAAACCCCTAAAACGACTCCGATTATTTTTATTTGCATACCATTCATTGCTATCACCTAAACAAATTCTAACTAAACGTATCATGCTGTTTATTAATATAGTCTCATATAATGTTTGGAAGAAACCGAAAGAAAAAAACAATATGAATGTTACAATGAACCGGCTTCATCATGCGTTTAACATCAATACAAGAAAAATAAATGCAAAAAGAATTGGTTGATGGAGGAAATAAACGTGAAGCGAATGCCGTCCGATAAAACATATTCTTTTTGATATCCCTTCACCTGGATCAATCTTAAATTGAAATCGTCTTTGACCATTTGGATAAAGATAATTACCAAGAGCCAGACCAACAAGTACCACACCAAACCAGGGAAAAAGCGGGAAATAATCAATACTAAAATAGCGAGGTGGCACAAAACCCAAGGGAATAAGCCAAGAGAAACCAAAAGCGAGACAATCAAGAATAAAACCAAAGGAAACAAGAATCAATCCAGAAACTATATTTGGTATGGTATATGGTATGAAGGGAATAGCCAGAATGACAGATACACCGATACAGTGAAGAACACCAAATATAACAAATCGTTCAGGGATGATGACCCAGGATGCCCCGGTGATAATCAATCCTAAGAACAAGAGTTTCAATCCACGCAGAGCAAAATTACGTTGGATATCTGAAGCAGAGATCCTATCCTTATTTTTATTATAACTAATGGTGAGGGAGATACCAACAAGAATGAAAAAAACAGCTGCAATGCTTTTTGAGATATAATCAAAAGGGCCCTCCCAAAGTTTGTAATAAATGATTTTCAAATGATTAAGATCATAGATGAAATGGAATATGATCATGAGAATGATAGCGATACCTCGGAGAAGATCTATCTCCCAGAATCTGCCATCAGGTTTTTTAAACATCATAAAAACAACGACTGAATAATATTTATTTATTTTAACATTTGGTACATTAGATCGCAGAGCAAGGAAAGTGAATCCTTCGATAAATTTCCACGAACGTTTATAGATCAAAAGCAACAATTTTGGGGTTCAAGGAGATATAGATGAAAAGAAAAACAATGATTCTACTGGCCTGTTTCCTTGTTGGAACCGCAGTGATCACGGGAAATGTCATAGCATATGGAATGGGACCTACACCTAATTCAGGAGATTGCATCCCGGATGGAAGCGGATTTGACTCACCAAACGGACCAAATGGCGAAGCCGATTCCGGAGAATGCCATGGGGAGCCTGCACCAAACTCTGGTGATGGGGTACCTGATGGCCAGGTTGGAAATAAATCCCAAGCCCCCATTTTATTCTATGATACTTCTTGAATCCTGGGCAATTGTTCTTGCTTAGGATTCTTGTGTCTTTTTCTCGTATTACAGTAGACGACTTGATTTAATGAATAAAGTCATCTACTGTTGAACGGCTTTGGGGCAATATTATTTCATCTAGGTCGAATCCCCGTCAGCTATGATATCGTCAAGATACCGTAGATATACTAAGCGTTTCCATTCGTGATCGGTTAAGAGTGTGCCTTGTATGGGCATTTACTTGGTGGTGAAAGTCCACTCTCTTCAATTTACCTATTTCGGAAGAGTAGTCGAAGGGACTCAAAAGGTCCGGCATCCAATAGTTTGAATGGATGACAAATCTATAACTGTGAAGTTATAGGTGGAGAAAGTTGCAGACAAAATTACAGGTTGAA
>CAYPIF010000003.1:0-44981 GCA_964410735.1 uncultured Thermoplasmatales archaeon | reverse complement strand
ATAATTGAAACGGCTAGAACAGTACTTAATCCTACAAATTTCCCTAAAATGATCTCAAATCGTTTCACTGGAAGTGAAAGAAACGCGCTCATTGATCCTCGTTCAATTTCACCGACTACAGCACCATAACTTAACATCAACGCGATAATTGGTATCAAATATTGGACAAGGGACATCATCCCAGCAATGGTTAATCCAACGGATTGCCAGCCACCACCAAATGATCCGAAATAAGAAATGATCAATGTTAAAAAAGCAAACACGCCAGTCATGAATATGATCCATTTATTTCGAATATTATCCATGATTTCTTTTTTTGCGATTAAAAGAACTGATTTACTAGGGATGTAGGTTTGCAATTCATCGATGTTCATGCAGCATCAGCCTCCGTAAACCGCATAAATACTTCTTCAAGAGATGGATCCATTGTTTGAATATCTTTAATCGTTGCTCTTTTCTTTGAAAGAGTAAGCACTACCTTTGCTTTTACTTCTTTTCGGCAGAAGACTTCAAGCGTATTTTTTTCTTGTTTGACTGAAAATACACCGTCGATTTCTTCAAGAGCGGTTATAAATTCTTTTTTAACGTTTTCTAAAGTAAGAACTAGTTTCGGTCGAAGTTGTAATCGATTCTGTAAATTACTAATGTCATCCACTGCAACAATCGATCCTTTATTGATGATTCCTACACGATGACAAATCGCTTGGATTTCACTGAGGATATGAGATGAAATGAAAATGGTGACGCCTTGTTCATTTAAGGCTTTGATTTTTTCTCGGATAAACACAACGCCTCGTGGATCTAGACCACTTGAAGGTTCGTCTAAAATGAGAAAGTTAGGATTTCCAATGATTGCTCGGGCCATTCCTAGTCGTTGATTCATTCCTTTTGAAAAAGTCCCTACTTTTTGATGCATTGCTTCTGCAAGACCAAATTCTTTTAACAACGTTTTACACTGGGATTTATCTGCTTTTTTCATTTCAGCGTAAAATTCAAGATTTTGTAGCGCGGTTAAGTTTTCATAAAAAGCAACTTTTTCAGGTAAATATCCTACTTGTTCCTTTATCTTTTTTTCATCATGCATTAGATTTTGATTATTAATACGGATTTCACCGTTGTTAGGATATAGTAAGCCAAGGATTGCTTTGATAGATGTTGTTTTTCCTGCTCCATTTGGGCCGAGGAATCCAAAGATTTCGCCTTTTTGAACGGAAAAGGAAGCATTATTTACTGCTTTTTTCCCATTGAATGATTTGGTTAATGATGTTACCGAGAGCATGCTTGGTTTATCTATGGGTTTTCCCCTTCCCTTTTGTTTAGGAAATTCAAAATATCCTTTTTTATTACATTGTGGACAAATGATCTTTTTTGTTTCTCCAGGATTTCCTTGAATCGTTGTTTCATAGCCACAAGAGGGACATTTTATCTTTTTTTCAATCATGGAATAGGTTACACCTAGTAGAGTAATAGTTGGATAAGAATTGCGTCTGTTATATTAATCCTTGTCTATTTTGAGGCATTATTCATTAATCATTGTACTCTTTTTTTGTTTTGAGTGCTTTGTACAGGAAATAGGCCAGTCCGCCATAAAGGATGCTTGCACCAAAAAGGAGCATGATGAGTGCTGCAGTGTTAAGCATGAGTAGGTTCCTCCCTTGTTTTTGAAATCCTCATAAAAAAGTAGGATAAGAAGATTATGGTGAGGAGTGGAATGAGTCCTACTATGAAGATGAGCCACCAGGGATAGTTTTGATAGGGATACAGAATGTTATCAATTGCTGATAAGATAAGTAGTAAGATGAGAATGGTCGGTATGATGATTTTGATGAGTACGTCCCACCATTTACCAATGGTGAAATCTGATGTTTTGTTTGCATGTTCTCTGAACAGTTTGACAGGAACGAACCATCCAAGAAGGATACATTCTAAAAGACCAATGGTTACAAGACCAAATTCAGCGATGAAATGATCGATTATCTCTAGTACATATAATCCGTTTCCTGCGGTAAAAAATAGACTTAGTATGAATCCAATAAAGCAGAGTATTGCGGTTGCTTTTGTTTTTGAAATCTTCCATTTTTGGTGAACACTGTTGGTCATGGGCTCGATCATGGAAAATGCTGAGTCGATACCGAAGGTAAGTAGAGCGACATAAAAAATAATGCCGAAGAGAACTGCTGCTGCAGGAAGTAATGAAATTGCGGTTGGATAGGTTATAAAAATGAGTTCTGGTCCTGCGATGCCAAGATTTTGGATACTGACACCTTGACTTGCTGCCAGGTAACCAACGATTGAAAAAACGGTGAATCCAGCAAAGAAACTTGTTCCAGCATCAGCAAAAGCAGCGATACACGCATTGTTAGTGATATCTGATTTCTTTTTTAGGTAGCTTGCATAGGTGATCATGATACCCTGTGCTAAGCTAAGTGAAAAAAAGACTTGGGCATAAGCAGAAAGCCAAACGCTTACATTAGTTAGTTGTGAAAAATCAGGGGTGAGAAAATAGTTGAGTCCATCGATTGCGCCAGGTAAGGTGATGCCTCTAATAGTGAGGATGAGTAAAAGAATTGTTGGGATAGGAACGGTTAATGCGACTACTTTTCCAATGCGTTTTCCTCCTTTGTAAAGGATGATGAAAATAACCATCCAAAGTGCTAACGTTCCTAGGACTGCAGGAATGCTAAGTGATCCAAATACACTTGGTCCTGATGTAAGTCCGAGAAATGAGTCTAAGAAAAATGTTGCAGTGTTTGTTCCCCATCGGAGGTTGAATGCATAGATCATGTAGGAAAAGCACCAGGCCATGATCACCACATAATAAAGTGCGACAAGGAATGGAATGAGAACGGTGAACCATCCGGCCCATTCAAGGTTTTTATTGATTTTTTTAAAGGCTTGTGGGGGAGCAGTTTGCGCCCAGTGGCCAAAACTAAATTCTAGGATCATCAGCGGTATACCTGCGGTGAATAAGGCAATGAAAAAAGGAATGAGAAAGGCCCCACCGCCGTTTTGGTAGCAGACAAAGGGGAATCGCCATACGTTACCCAATCCGATAGCTGAACCGATCGCGGCCATGATAAATGCCATGCGGGATTGCCAGTGTTCCCCAGTCATACTCTTGTTTCCTCCCGGTAAAAATACAAGATTAGAATACAGTAATTATTATTTATATTAATTGATGAAAATAAGTAGTGGTTGAAAATCCTTTTATGGGTTAGTTGGTTACTTGCATTCACTGGCAGGCATTCATTAGTGAACATGTAACTGGACAAATACAAGAAACAGGTGATTTATCATAAAAGGGAAAAAACATGGTTCAACCAAACCTATGATGGTTTCTTCTTCTTTTGTTGAAAGTTATTTTTTTCTTGTTGTTGGATTGCCTGTCGTGTTTTGGGCATGTGCGTTTCCATTGATCATTGTGGGGTTACGGGAACTGTCTCCAGTGAATCTTGCTATTCTTCGATTATTTATCGCTAGTATGATTTTTTTATTTTTAGTCTTATTTCAACGAAAACGATTCTCACCATTTCATAAAAAGGATATTCTTCCATTATTTCTGGTTGGATTTATTGGATTGCCCGTGTATCATTTGAGTCTAAATTATGGTGAACAATTTGTTTCAGCTGGTGCTGCTAGTTTGATTATCGCAACTATTCCTATTTTTGTGGTAATTCTTGCTAAAGTTTTTCTATCAGAGGTACTTGATAAACGAATATTTCTTGGTATTATTATATCTCTTGCGGGAGTGGTGATTATTTCATTATGGGGTAATCCTGATGCGCGCATTGAAATTGATTATATTTCAGGAGCGTTAGCGGTCGTTCTTGCATCATTTGTTGGTGCGGTTTATACTATTGCTGGAAAGAAAATGATGGATCGGTATAATCCATTATCGTTAACAGCATATGCATTCTTAATTGGGAATCTTGGTTTGATTCCGTTTTTATCTCCTTCTTTTTTTGAAGAAGTAGCACAATTGTCACTAGTGACTTGGGGTGCAGTGTTGTTCTTAGCGTTTTTTCCAACAGTGATTGCTTACACGTTATGGTATGCAGCTCTTGAGGTAAAGCAAGCATCTGAAATTAGTGTGTTTTTGTATGTAACACCAGTTGTTTCCACGCTTCTTGGAGCAGTTTTTTTACAAGAAAAAATTACGGTGTTTTACATTTTAGGCGGTATTTTTGTTCTGGCTGGACTTTATGTGGTAAATAAGCATCGAAAGAAACAACGAAAACTAGTGAAAGAAGCATAATAAATCTGGTTCTTATTTCAGATTTTATCTCTTTTTGACCCTAAAGATTATTATAAAGAATTGTTATTGCAGGATGGGTTCGAAAAAAATATTCAAAATATAAGCAGGGGTAGCCAAGCTAGGTCAACGGCGACAGACTCAAGATCTGTTCCTGCAGAGGTCCAAGGGTTCGAATCCCTTCCCCTGCATTTTTTTCCACAAAAGAAGATGTCAGACTATCTCTGTTAAATGTAGATTTCTCATAATGTCTTTTGCAAATACTGACTCTATTACTCTCTTTAAGGACTTTACAACATCTTCAGTTTTGAGTACGTCTACCAAATCATCAAAACCATTGGCAGACAATTTCTCTAGTGTTTCCCAAAATTTTTTCACTCATTTGGAGAGCTATTTCTTTTAGATTTGTTGATATAGCCTGGTAAAGAACTTTTACTCATTGTTGGTTTAGGATAAGCAAAAGAGCATTAATTCCATCAACTATACAAATGGATGACATAAAGAACCATCCAGCTATAAAGGATCATATGAGTTGAACTATAGTATCTTATCCGTTTATTTTCGATGGGATAGCCTCATCTCTTTTCGAAATATTGATCATCGTTAATCTAGCGATTGATGTGAGTAGCGAACAGAGGAGGATGATGAACCAGATCTCTATGTCATAGATAGGTGTTGTCTTAAAGATACTATTGAGCGGTGAAAGATACGTGATACCTAGGACGATGATGATAGTGAACAGTAGGAATGATTTCAGTAGTTTATTTGGAGCTCGTAGTTTATTGATTAACCTACCTTCACGAAGCATGAAGACATATATCTGAGGCGACATAAGCGTTATTAAGAATGAGCCTGTCAACGCTAAAGGATCACTACCGGTGAATATCTTGATAAGGTAATATCCCAGTGATATAGATACTCCAAAGATGATGCCATCAAGGATCATCTGAATCCGTTCCTTTCTATTAAATATCGGGTCAGATAGTTTTGATGGTTTGCGTCTCATGATATCAGGGCTAGCCGCATCCGTACTGATTCCTACTGCAGGGACCGATTCCATCATCACATTTGACCAAAGGATCTGTATCGCAACAAGAGGTGTTGGTAGTCCAACGGCTAGGTTGATAAGGATACCGATGACCTTACCTAGGTTGTTTGTAATGAGGAACCTAACGAGTTTTCTAAGATTCTGATAAACGGTCCGTCCTTCTTTTACCCCTTTGATGATCGTTGAGAAATCATCATCGGTCAAGATGACGTCTGCTGCCTCTTGGGCAACTTGGGATCCTGCTCGGCCCATAGCAATACCCACATCTGCTTTTTTTAACGCAGGTGCGTCGTTGACACCATCCCCGGTCATAGCGACAATATGTCCTTTTTCTCTTAGTTTTTCAATGATGCGCAATTTATCAAGTGGTGATACTCGTGAGTATACTCGAAGATCGTCCACTTGATCTGAAAATTCATCTTCGGACAAAGCCTCTAGTTCTTTCCCATCGATAGCTTGATTCATATCAGATGCTATGTGAACATGTTCTGCAATGGAGAAACCAGTTTTCTTACTATCACCTGTGATCATGACGACATTGATATGAGCATCCTTTGTCTCTTGAATGGTATGTTTTACCTCATCTTTAGGAGGATCATAGATGACGACCGCGCCAAGGAACGTGAACCCTGAGAGCCTTGTGATATCGATAGGAGGAGACGATGATTCAACTGGTTTTTTGCAGAACGCGATCAATCTAAATCCTTTCTCCGATCTATTTGATAGTTGTTTTTTCACTATCTCTTTCTTCATGTTGTCAAAGGGTAGTTCTTTTTTATGGTGGTATATCTGACTGCACATATCGATGACGGTGCCAGGGGCACCCTTGAGGTATATTGCATGTTCTGATTTCCCATTAGTGAGAAGTGAGGCTGCAAATTTAGTATCTGATGAGAAAGGTATACATTGATCGACCTGATATGTCTCGAAATGTTGAGGTTTGAAACCAGTGATGATACCTGCTTTGATTAGAGATGTTTCAGTTGGATCGCCTATCTCTTTTTCAATAGCTCCATCTTTCTCAACGACATGTGCAGTGGAACATCTTACAGATGTAAGGAAGATATCATGGAAGACCTCGGATTCCCCCTCAGCGATCATCTTGAAGATATCACTACTGCTATGATAATCATCATTGATGAAATATTCCTTCACGGACATGGTATGTTGTGTGATGGTCCCTGTTTTATCAGTACAGATATAATCAACGTTTCCAAGTGTCTCAACAGATGCAAGTTTCTTTATGATGACGGAGTTTTTCGCAAGTCGTTCAATAGCTAGTGAGAGTGAGATGGTTATAGCAGCAGGTAGTCCTTCAGGAAAAACAGCGACCATGATGCTTACGGATATAAGAAGCGTGGTGCTGATCTGCTCTGTTGTTATCGCTCCTGTACTATTGAATCGCAGGAGGCTTATGACAGCGATGAGTATTGCAGAGATAAAAGCAAGCCCAACGAGGAATTTGATTTCAGTGGTCAATTTCTTCTGAAGAGGCGTTCTATCTTTATTGTCCTCCTGTATCTTTTCCGCAATTTTACCCATCTCGGTGTTTAGGCCGGTGTTGATCACAAGAGCTTTACCTGCTCCATCAAGGATCTTACTTCCAGTAAAAATGATATTGCTCATCTCATATGGTTTTAGTTCATTATCTACAAGTGGTTTTGTATTTTTTGAAATAGGTTTACTTTCTCCAGTGAGATGTGCTTCGTCAGCTAAAACGTTAAATGATTCGATGATACGGGCATCAGCTGAAATGATATCTCCTGATTCAAAGACGATGATATCACCAGGTATGATGAAACGCGATGCGATGACATCGATACTACCGTTACGTATCACCTTGCATTGAGGAGAAAGCATCTTCTTAAGAGCCTCTAACTCTTTCTCAGCCTTATGGTCCTGGAAGAGACTTATGATCGTGTTGATACTGACAACACCCATAATAACTATCGAATCAAGAAGGTCGCTGATGAATGCTGAGATGATAGCAGCGATAATCAAAATGACTGGCATAGGTTCGATAAGGGATTCGATGATCTTCATCACAATGTTTTTTTTCTTTTTCTCAGGTATTTCATTGAAACCATAGGTTTTTCTTCGTTCTTCCTCTTTAGAAGAGGTCAACCCATTTCTAGATGAACCAAGTTTTTCAATAGCGTCCTCAGCAGATATCGAATAGAAATCCTTTAAGTTCATGTGTTCGTGCTCCCTTTATCTTCAGTATAATGCTTTTTTGAGTCTTTTCCATTTTTAGATAGTATCTTTAGATATCTTGGATTCATTTAATGATAGTTTTATCAGGGATTTCTCCGTTTTTAAAATGTTTTTCTAACCAACCAGATACAACATCCTCTCTACTATCAAAAAACCTTACATAGGGTTTTATATCTAATAGAGGTGTACCATCTATCATATCCACTTGGGTAAAATAGAGTTTATTTCCTTGAATCCGTTGGATTTTTACAACAGAGAAACCTATATGATTTGGACGATGAGGACTACGAATTGCAAATATACCATGTGTGTCATCTTCAAGAAACGGTTTTCCAACGATTGTTATCTTTGTCGATTTATGTAGATAGTAGATAAGGATGCAATGGCTAAACATATCTAGATCTTTTAAGCCTTTGACATATTCATTTTTCAGTTCTAAAAATGCTTCCACATCGTCTTTAAATCTACCCTGTATGGGAATATCTTTACTTTCTTTATAAGGCGAATAAATCGTTCCAATTGGATCCATGATTATTTTCGACATGATTTCACCGTTGACATCTATTGATTATCTATAAAAGAATTTGTAATGTATCAACTAAAAATCAATTTTCCTCCATTATTCTAAAGACCAATCAAAGTAACCTTAATCTTTATATTCTTTAAAATGATATGTAAATTCTTAATAGAGAGATGATGGGATGGTATCATATGCCTGAATACGAGAAGGAGATAGTTAAGGTTTCTGAGGAAAAAGGAAAAAATTCTTTTATGAACAATGATACCCCGTTTTGTATCACAGGGATTGAACCTTTGGATCAAAAACTTGGTGGGGGAATTCCTCAGGGTAACTCTGTACTAGTTGTTGGAAGCAGCGGATCGGGGAAAACAACCTTTTGCATGCAGTATCTAACAAATGGTGCAAGAAACGGTGAACGAGGCGTATTCTTCACCATCACTGAACCATTGTTCAAATTGACAAAGAACATGGAGAATTTTAAGTTCTATGATAAAAAACTGATCGAAGATGGTATGGTCAATATCATTGATCTTCGTATTATTAGTGATCGGTTAGGATTAAACGTTGAGAAATATTCAGTTGAGGATGCAAGTGCACTTCTTGAAGTACTAAAGGATATTGCCGATGAACTTCAGGTGAAACGTCTGGTCATTGATTCCATCACTGCTCTTTGTTATCGATTGGAATCTGATGAGATGATCCGTGATTTCATCTTTAAACTTGGTTCATCGCTTGCATCAATGGGGTGTACAACGTTACTAACCTCAGAAATACCCCCGGTCATGATTGGAGATATGAAATACTCAAAATATGGTATCGAAGAGTTCATCGCTGATGGTATCATCTATCTCTCAGATATCGACCGTAAAGGAGATCTGATACGAACGATGCAATTAGTAAAGATGAGAGGAACATCTCATAGCAGAAGTAAGGTTGCGATGAATATCTCATCGGACCGAGGTATAGAGATCATAACATTATTAAAATCAAGGGGATGATCAAGATGGAAAATACATTGATTCAAGGGTTAAAGGAACGAATTGCAAATGCTGTAATGGTCAATCCATCGGTTGGTATAATCCTACCTGGAAATAACTATAAGGATCTTACTCAAGCCATCTTTCAACATATGAATGAGACACAGAACAAAACCTATGTCTATGTTGCTATTGCTAAACCGTTTCATATCGTAAAAAAAGAAATGGATGGTATTGTTGATTCTTCAGCTTTCTTTTTCATCGACTGTGTTTCAAGGGCTGCAGGGATACATACAACCGATCCACAGTGTTTTTTTCTAGATAGTCCGTCACATCTTGAGCAATTGATCCTTGAGATCGTCAATATCATCAAAGACCAAGACAAAAAAAGTGATTCCGTTGTCATCCTTGATGCAATAAGCTCCCTTGTTCTATATACTGATGAACTCCTGGTTACAGAGTTCTTCACCCATTTGATAAATAATATGAATCTATATCAGGCTCATACGATCTCGTTATGTTTGGAAGAGGAGATGACCGATCAAATGAATAAGATGCTTTATCTAATCAATGATAAAATCATAAAGGTCAAAGAAAGTTTTATTTAAACATATTCATTTGCAGTGTCCACATAACACTAATATAACAAGAGAATCAAAGAAGGCAGTCGACGTTCTATGAATGAGAAAGAATTTATCAGCACAGGCATACCTAAACTTGATGAACTTCTCGGAGGAGGCATCCTGAGAGGTTCAACCATGCTTCTCTCAGGGATACCTGGAAGTAACATTGAACTTATTACAAAACAATTCGCATCCGATGGTGATGTTCTCTATGTGACAACAGATGAATCAAAGGAAGAGATCTCTTCAACAATGAACCAATTCTCTTGGGATACATCACAGATAACCTTTGAAGATATCGCCTATAAACATCTCAAATATACCTATGAAGGAGAGACAAAACGGGTTTCGATCTATCAACAACGATCAAAACAGAAGATAAAGGAATTGATAAAAATAGGATCCGAAGGTCTACCACCTTTAAAGCAAGGTGAGGAGGATTATCTAGCGATACTCTCTGAGAACCTCCGATCAAATCCGTCGAAGAAGATCATCCTAAGCACCATTGATTTCTTTTTTTCAACATACCGCCCCAATGACGTCCTTAAAGTACTCAAATCAGGTAAAGTGAACATCTCTGAAAACAAAGGAACTCTCATCATTATCATGACCCGAGGTATCCACGGAGACGTCATCGAAAGGCAACTGGAATACATCGCAGATAGTGTTATTGATCTCTACATCGTTCAGAAAGGGTCCACCTTTGAACGCATCCTCTCCGTAAAGAAGATACGTAATTTTGCTAAAAAGATAGGGACAGCTCGATATGATATCAATGATACAGGTTTCATTTTAGAGAACATTGAACGTATTCTATAACAGAGCCTCATATCCAGTATAAAAAAGACAGGTGGCTTAGTTAAATAGACTCATAAATAATACCAAATTATCTTTCTTAAAAGATTTTTATTATTCAACTTAATCCATATGGTGCAAATTAAATCGACTCATTTATAAGCAAGAAATTCTATACAGTTTGTGAAGACATATGGATGGGATGCACGAAGAGAGAGTTAATGAGGAATCTGTAGAATCGAAACGACCTCTTGTAGTTAGGGCATTGAGACGAAGTAGTGTTCGTCGTAAGATCGCGGAGTATTTATTTGATATAAGTCCAAGTGCTAGCTATACAAGTGAGATAGCACATCATGTGAAAACGACTCCAACGAATGTTCTTGGTGCCTTACGAGGGATGGAATCTAGATACCGTGAAGATGAATCACTTCTTTCATTAAACATTGTTGAGATGAAAAGAAGTGGTAGGGATATCAAATTATATGGTATCACCTCATTTGGAAAGGAGATACTGGAATCCTTACGAGAGGATATCTAAAGTAGATTCGATCATCAGTCAAATCTATTCTTCTATTTTTTTCACCGTAGCTCTTAATAAGGAGTTGTTTATATCGATTGTTGATTCAGCTCGAATAATCCTATATGGGGTTTGGCACCATGGAAAAGATTGATTTGAAGAAATTAAGACATGGAACGGTTTTATTGAAGAAAGGTTTTGCAAAGATGCAGAAAGGTGGCGTTGTCATGGATGTCACAAATGCAGAACAAGCATCTATTGCGGAGAATAGTGGAGCGGTTGCCGTTATGGCCTTGGAACGGGTTCCAGCAGATATTAGGAAATATGGTGGTGTTGCACGTATGGCTGATCCAGGTGTTATCCTAAAGATCATGGATACAGTAAGCATCCCAGTTATGGCTAAAGCTCGTATCGGTCATTTCACTGAGGCTTTAGCATTACAATCAATCGGTGTTGATATGATCGATGAATCTGAAGTCCTTACCCCTGCAGATCCCTTCTACCATATCAATAAACATAAATTTACTATCCCATTTGTATGTGGATGTCGGAACCTTGGCGAAGCAGTTCGAAGGATCTGGGAAGGTGCTGCGATGATGCGGACAAAGGGTGAAGCGGGAACAGGTAATATCATTGAAGCAATTCGTCATCAACGGATGGTCAATTGTATGATCTTTGAGCTAAAGACAGCTACAGACGATAAGATCTCTGAACTTGTAGAAGACTATTCGCAAAGCTATGTGAACGCGTATCAGACCTTGACCAATATGACCCCGACACAACATTCTTTTGTTTTTTATGATTTCACTTTAGAAACAATAAAAGAGAAAATGTTTGACGTTTTAAAAGAGATACAGAAGCTTCAACGATTACCAGTGGTGAATTTTGCTGCAGGAGGTATTGCAACCCCGGCAGATGCAGCGATCATGATGCAACTAGGTAGTGATGGTGTCTTTGTCGGCAGTGGTATTTTCAAATCAACGAATCCTACGCAACGGGCAAAAGCAATCGTTGAGGCTGTAGCCCATTACGATGATGCTTCAGTTATCGCTGAGGTCAGTAAAAATCTTGGAGACGCAATGGTTGGAATAGATATCGATGAGATACCTAAAGAACAACGTCTGCAGGAGAGAGGATGGTAAAGAAACCATTCATATCTATAGGAGTCATCGGCATCCAAGGAGCAGTCTCTGAACATATCGCAATGATACAGAGGGTTTTTGTGGATGCAGACGTAAATGGTAGTGTCTCAGCGGTCAGTAAAAAAGAAGAACTACAAAAGATACAAGGATTGATACTACCTGGTGGTGAAAGCACTACTATCTCTCGTTTTCTTAAAAGCCATGATCTGATAGATGAAATACGTAAAAGAGTACAAGAAGGTTCTTTGATAATCATGGGGACATGCGCTGGGTGTGTGTTACTCGCTAAAAAGATCCTTGATACTCATGCTGATGTTCATCTGTTACAGTTGATGGATATCGAAGTGAAAAGAAATGCGTTTGGTCGTCAACGTGAATCCTTCGAAGAGTCTGTGACAATTGATGATTGGAAGGACCCATTCCCCGCAGTATTCATCAGAGCACCAGCGATAACGGCTTTGGGAAAGGATTGTAAGGTTCTTGCAAGATCTCAAAATGATATCATCATGGTCGAGCAGGACTCTATGCTAGCAATAACCTTTCATCCAGAACTTACCGATGATACAAGGATCCATTCTTATTTTCTTTCAAAGATACAATCAATGAACAAAAAAAAGATATAATGGGGAAAAAAAATTGTTTTCCCACGTTTAAGCTTTCATGATCGCTAGGAGAAATATTCCTAATGCGATCAATGCACCAATGACGGCGCCAATGACAGATATTATACCAACGGTAACCGTTCCTACGAGATCCATGATCGCTGGTGGAGTACCCATGAACGATAGAACGCCAGCACCCCATAAGAACAACACACCGACGATAAGTCCGATGACGATAAGGATACCACCGACTGCTCTGCTTTTACATGATCCGAAATATGCTGTGAAGATACCTGCAATAATACTAGCGATCGCAAAGACCAGCATCATCATGCTTAGGAAATATTGTAACACTTTTTTTCACCTCTTAAAATCTTGTTCCTGTTAATGTTTTTGTATCTATTACCCCATCTATTGAACGGATGCGGTTGACAACAAGGTTACCAAGTTTTTCAAAATCCTCTGCCTCTATCTTTGCTATAAGATCATATTCGCCAAACAAAGGATGGAGCTCCACAATCTCTGGAACTTTAGATAGTTTATTATAGACTTCATGCTCCTTTGCCGGTGCGGCACTTATCAATACAAACCCTATTGCCATTCTGCCTTCCTCTTAAAGGGTTATCACATCATTCATTATAAACCTTTTCAAATATCGCTAGGTACAGTCTCAAGACTCCACAGGACAACATCTCCATTTGTGACCATGAACGTATCACATCCGATCATTGGGAGCTCACCATTGACAAAATATTGCCAATACTGCAAGGCTCCGTTCTTATCACCTGCTATCGAATCGACAAGGGTTGCATCAAAACCCTCGTAATAGGTCGTTTCAACAGGGAATCCATGGCGTTGTGAGATATCAAAGAGCAATGAGAGTACTGAGGTTTCACGTATGATGCATATTGAATCGGTAAGTCTCCAATCATTTCCCTCAAAGATGATAGTGACACTTGTTGCATCTGATCGTTCAAGCCAGATATCGGTTTTCTGAGGTATCTGCATCGCAGTACCTGAAAAAGAGAGCCCGATGAACAACAAGGTCACCGCTAGTATTGGTACGTAGTGAAGCGACGGAAGTTTCTTTGGATACGTGAGCATATGTTTGTTTTTGATAAACATCATAAGTGGTACTCCGATAAGAAGAAACGTCAATGAAGCGGAAAGAAGATGATAGATCATGAAAGGAACACCTGCGGCAAAGACCGCTACAAACGTTTGTGGTGTGTGAGGATACATAAGATACCACCAACCGATATTTGTCCATACGTCGTACAATAATGTACAGGCGACCCCTACCCCAACAATGATACCAAAGGATTGTATCTTGAACGCTTGTATACGTGGTTGTATCCGAGCGCGACCAGCAACGTTTAACATACAGATCAAGAGAAACCCGGAATAGGTGAAAAGAACGATCTTGTTCATTTGACTACCAACAAAGATAGGGTTGCCTAGCAGAAGATCGCTTCCTATCATACTAATGAGAGGAACAAGAAAAGCTAGTGTCGGTCGGATGATAAGAGCAGCAAGAAATGTTAACACCATGATTATCTCAAAATTTGGAAAGGGTTGTAGGTTCCAACCAACAAGAACGGTTCTTCCAATGATTCCCATGATGATGAATATACAGAGAATTAAAAAATCTGATAACAGTGATGATTGATGGTCTGCTTTTTGAAATATCCTTTTTATATCCATTGGTAGTATTCCCCCAATGGAATCGATGAATGCTTATATCTATTTTAAATGTTTTTGTTTTAGCAAGATATATTACACCCTCATTATTTATAATATAATATTATTTATTTTTTTATTGACCTCAGAGCATCAGATGCATTCACATATTAAAATGATTATTTTATAATATTTAATCCGAAAAATTAAAAATATTTATAAATTGAAAATTATTTACGTTATCAAACCCATTAACAAGACGGGGAGGAAAGAGTAAGATGAGTATTAATAAGCCATTTAAAATAAATAATAGAATTTTAGTGCTTTCAGTTTTTCTTTCAGTAGGGATTCTGTTAGTTTCAAACACCATTAGCATCATAAGCCATGCAGATACCAATATTGTTAGCACCTATGGCGTGGACAACGATAACAACAGGATCTCCGATAGATTAGAAGAAAAAATAGCTATTGATGAATATAAACGATTCAAAGATACCACTGATCATCTCAACATCATCATCAACCTAAATACGGCTCCAACAATAGATCATATATCATCAGTGGAAAAAATCGGTGGTCAAGTAATTACCTCATGGGATACTCTTCTCTATGCGATGCATGTCTCACTACCAGTGGATCAACTCTATCAATATGTAAAGGATAACAATGATGTTGTATTAATTCAAGAGAATTGCATCGTTAATACAACGTTATACTATAGTACTAAACAGATTCAAGCTCGACAGAACGTATGGAGTAACAACGATAATGTCTTTCCTAGAGGTTATACGGGTAATCCCGCTCATTCAATCGCCATCATTGATACCGGTATCGATGATAGTCATCCAGATATCGGTGGAAGAGTGATTGCATGGAAGGATTTCATTGGAGAGTTCAATGATGAATCAACAGCTGACATCTATCTAACGCCAACAGATCGCCATGGCCATGGTTCACATTGTGCAGGTATCGCCCTAGGTAACGGTACCGCAGGTAATACACAAACAACACCAGGGAAGATACCGATAAACTTCGCTAATTATTTTTATCCAATTGAAGGATTTGGATGGTGGACGTATTATCCTATTGATACTACAAATGGTCCTTCATCAATAGATGCAACACTCTTTTGGGAGGCTGAAGAGGAAGGAGATCAATATTATATCTGGCTGACCAATAGTACTGGTGATGGTATTGGCTATTCAACGGGCGATACCCAACCATTGACTGCTTCGACCGACGTACCAGTTCCAGAAGGGATCAAAAATGTCTACAGAGTGATCTTTGGGACCATCAACGGTGAACTTCCCGTTAACGTTGACACCAATGGAACGAATTATCAGGGACAAATACTTACTCCGATGAATTTTGAAAATGAACAAGGTGATACGTTCAATCTCCTCACTGGTGTTGCTCCCACCTGTAGTCTTGTTGGTGTGAAATCATTATCTGATTATGGACCTGGTATGGATACAGATGTTATCAACGGTATGAACTGGGTATATCAAAAAAGAATGGATTTTAACATAAGGGTCGCAAGTTTAAGCCTCGGTGGGGCTCCAGGTGAGATTAATCCTGCTGAGATCAATGCAGTTGAAAATCTCGTAGATAATGGCGTAGTGGTCGTATGTAGTGCAGGGAATAACCAACAAAATGTAACAACACCGTATGTATCAAGTCCAGCTCTTGCAAATAAAAGTATTGCAGTTGGCTCAGTAAACCAGAATAATCAAGTCTCATATTATAGTAGTATTGGTGATCCGGGGAATGAGTATATTAAACCAGATGTAGTTGCTCCAGGTGGAAGTCACCAGATAAGAAGATACATCCTCTCTGTTGATTCCAATGACGGTGATTTTATATACAAATCATATTTAGAGAAATTTATTTTAAATGAGAGATTCTTTGACGATTATCAAACAATGCAAGGTACCTCAATGGCAGCACCTCATGTTTCAGGTCTTGTTGGTCTTATGGCTGATGCAGTAGACACATGGGATTATTCATCAGGCAATTATTCTTTGTCTACAAAGATGATCATCTGTATGACCGCTTGTGAGACAAACAGACCGGGAGAAGGGTTTAGTCCAACACTTGATCGAGGCGGAAAGGATAGGGTTGAAGGTTATGGTATTGTATGTGCTGATGCTGCAATTGAAGCAATCACCTTAGAGCACACGATTGGTACCCTTGATACAGCTACATTAGGAGATTCCCCTGTAGATAAAAAGGTCTGGGCTCGTCAGGTGAACCTAAGCACTGAACAGACCTATCTATTCACATTGGATGTCCCATCAAATGCAGATTATGATCTTTACATCTATAGTACTGAGTATGAGACCTATGGTGACCCGATCATTCTATCCAAATCAACAATGGCAACATATGGTGGATCTGAAATAATTGAGTTTACCCCTCTATATAATGGTACCCACTATCTTGTGGTAAAATGGGTTGATGGAATAGGAGCATTTACCATTTCATCCGATATCCTTGGGCAACAACCAGAGATCGCGGGTGTACCAGTGTTTTCTCCATTTGCGGTTTTCATCCTTATAAGTGTAATATCATTACTTGGAGCCATTGAGATGCGAAGAAAAAATAATAATAAATAAATAGAAATATTTGTTCTACTAGCTAATCATGACGTTTCCAAGAGTGATGCAAATCATCGGAAAAACAAGCGATCTAAAAAGATCCATTGTCAAAGACATCAGTTACAAGGTTTCTAACAATAAGGAATCCCTTCGATTCATTTTTCTTTTTTCTTTATTCTCAGTTCTTTTTTTCATCCCTTATTTCATATTTCAAAAAGAACTGACTGGCCTACTCCTTTTCACCGCTTGGCTAGTGAGTGTTTTCTCAAATCTCGTTGGTATGAGTATTGTAGTTGATGGTGTCTTTTTGGATATTGGAGCCATGACATTTGAAATCATTCATGAATGCACTGGTATTTTTGCAATACTAATCTCTGTGAGTAGTATCCTTGCATATCCATCAAAATGGAGAGAAAAAACAATAGGTATCCTTCTTGTCATACCGTTCATACTCTTCTTAAACATCTGCAGGATCCTTTTTCTTATATACATTGGTAAATATCATACCAGCCTCTTTGAATTCGTCCATTCATATCTATGGCAGGGAACTTTCATCATCTTCATCATCCTTGCATGGTTCCTCTGGATAGAACTGGTGGTGGATCATGAAAGATAGATTACTGTTTGTCGGTAAATTCCTTGTTTTTTCACTCATTCTTTTTTCTCTTTGGATCTTTCTAGGTCGATTCTATCTTATCTTCCTTGCATATACCAGTATCCCTCTTCTCCACCTCATGGGATATATGGTGGAACTTCTTATTGGTGATCAGATCGTTTTCTTGTATCTAGGTGCTGAACTTGGGATAACACATGCTGAACTAACCAACTATAACATCATCCCTTTCATCGCCCTTGTACTAGCAACACCTATACCAGTGAGACGGATGGGTAAGAATATACTGATCGGCATACCCATCCTTTTTTTTTCCCATATGCTTGATCTTATCGCTCATTTTCCTTTGTATTATGAAAGCAGTATCCTAGCGTCTTTTCTCATATCTGTATCCGCAGTCCTTCGCCTGCTCCTGCCTTTTGCCCTCTGGTTCCTTTTAAGCTATGAATATGTTTTTAAGACGTTTAGAACCACTAAAAAAATGTATCGTTGTCCGATCTGTGGAAAACAGACCTATGGTATCCTTCAGCATATCGATGACAGCCATACCCCTTTAACTCAAACGGAGATAAAGACCATTGAACGATTCTATCTAACCTATCCAGAGATAAAACCAAAAAAGACCGATGATAATATTAATATTAGCGATACACAGAATGAACCGTAACGATAAAGACTAGATAATCTCATTAGATTTTTATATTATAAAAATAACTAATATAATTATAGTAGTTTGATATACTACTATCATCCTATAAAAAAATTTGATTGGAACGATCCTTGGGACCAAGATGCTGTCAAAAAAAATGTTTCATATAATCGTACTTATGCTTCTACTGAGTTCAGCGGTAAGCATCCCTTTTCAGTTTGTTTCAGCAGATCCGTCTCTCTTATCAGATAATGAACCTTCAACTCAATGGAATGAACAATGGGATTTTCGTCAAAAGATCAATCTACCGATCCAGACCCATGCTGATCATGCTCAATACCAACCAATCGACATCCTTATACAATTCGATTCATTATGCTGGGCTATCAATGAAACCGTCCATTCGGTTCGTATCTGTGCATGGGACACTAAACAATGGCATGAGCTTGAATCTCAGATCTACGATCTGAATTTTACAGACGATACCCATATCGCTAGCTGTCGAGTAGTGTTTTTGATCCCATCGTTTGCCGATGGAACTGAATCATATTATATCTATTACAACAAATATGAGATAGAATCACCATCATATATTGATCACGTCAGTGTAAAGGATGCTTATTATTATTTTGAACCTATCTCAGGGCTCTCTATTGAAGGAGATTATTATGAGATACGGCAAGACGGTGATATCACTTATGGAATAGGCCAAAAAGGAAAGGTCATGAACAGATATCTCTCCCAAGCCGCTATAAGCATGAAACCTGGTACAACGACCTTTGATATCTTAAACTCTGATGTACTCTCATCCTTTGCGTTCTCATATCAAGCAGGCAAAGAAGACGAGGATGAGATAGCTTCTGACCAAAGACTTATCGCAAAGGATATAATCATTGATGGTAACCTCATGGTACAGGTGATGGTAGCTAGCGAATCACTGGATAAGACATTACGTTCAAGTAATGTATACACGTATTATTATAGTCCTACAGATATGAAACGTATCAATGTTAATGTGAACCATGAAGTATTCGATGACCTAACCGTTTCCGGTATTGAAAATGCTGATGGTAGATATGGTGCAATCATCAGTTATCATTCAAAGAGTGCTTCAATGAAAAAAATGGTTTTTGGTGAAATCCTCCCATATCTACATATCTATGGGAAAGATGGAAGGATCAAAGAATATTCGATGATCACTAACCCTCAAAGTAGTACTCGTGAATGGATAATATCCTATGAAGATAATTGTGATCTAGGGGATCAAGCATGGATTGCTTATAGTCAAGGTAGCAAGGGAAAAACACATGGGATGATATTTTCATCAAATGAGAACCTCATTTCAAACGCGTCTGAAGAACGTGATGGTATCGAAATAAAGGTTGCAGCAAAGGAATATCTAAATTTCGTTGGCGCTGAGATCGATTACGCCTCCATCACATTTGGTCGAAACGCCTACGAACCATTGCAACCCCATAAACGTACCATTCAAAAAGGATTAATCGTGGAGTTTGATGTAGAATTCGTCACCTTTCAAAATGCTACCTATGAGTCTGTACAGGAAGAAAGTATCTTCTATCAAACACTAATACAACAGAGGGATACCGATTCTCAAGACGCCGCTGGAAGCCAAGCGATCCATACCCTCACCATCATCCCCCATCTCTTTGGAAGGATACTTTCATTTCCATTGATACGAAACATCACAGGTCTTTCACTTCCCATCATTTACTCTGAGGTCTATCTTAATAACAATCTTGTTGCCTCCGCTATGGTCGAAAAACCATTCATTGGCTTCCAAGTATTAAAAATCCCTAAACTTATCGCAGGAATATACACCGTAAAATTATATCGATTATATGATGATGAAACAAAACGATACATCGGAGTAGGACAAACAAAAATAGAAAATGATACAACATTACATATCTATTGCACCTGGGAAAAAACCTTTTTCATCGATGTGACAAATCAATATAACAAACCCCTTGCAAACGTTACCCTTCAATTATATCAAGGAACGCTTCTTGTCGCTGAACTTATAACTGGAAATCGAACCAATTATACGCTTGCTGCACCATTCAATCTCTTTGAATCCTATGAGGTAACAAATATTAGAAATATCACCTTTCAAGATGTCTTTAAACAAGCTAAACCCTATGAGCTCATTGGATACTATAAAGGGTTTCGTATCCTTAATAACACTCTTTCTTTGTTTCAGAGAAATGCTCAAGTGGAAATCAACGTCTATGATCTCGTTCTCGAGATAACAGATGAACTGAATCTTCCTCCAGATGTCAATGTGAAACCTTTTTTATTAAGTGATGAGATGAAGATACCTGAACCGATAAATCCTAGCTATCTAGGATTTGGACGCTATCAGTTCAGTAATCTACCCAAAGCCCTCTACACCCTTCAGATATCCTATCGCGGATATACAAAGACAAAGACCATTGATGTCCCAGCATGTGGTGAGTTCATCTCTATCCGATTCGCGTTCACGTCACCGATATCGTTTCGTCTGCTCAACATCCGAGGTGAACCTGTTTCATCTAATAATGCTCAGATAACTGTGAAACGAGATGGGCAGATGATCGCATCAGGGATACAACCTGATAGATCCATCGACCTACCACCAGGAACCTATACGGTGAATGTCTTTGAACAAAACACGTTGATAGGATCAAAAAAAATACAGATATCCCATGCTACCACAATCGAGATCGTCACAACCATCCCTTCTCTTATTGTATTCATCCTAACAGTGGTATCTATAGCACTGTTCTCATGTATCCTTCTTCTTTTTTTGTTTAGACATGCTTCATTGAACACGTGTTTGAAACTTCTTGTCCTCATCCTCGTCATCCTTTCACTGACACAACCATGGTGGACGCTCTATGCAGAGACAACTGATGGAAGTGCCTCTAAAAAAAGCGAGATGTACATCTATCCTCAGACGATGATCGAAGAATACACCTACAGAGACCATCGTTACATCGATCTATCGACAATTCCTGAGTTATTCACTCAGTTCCTTCAAGTCTTACTCTATATTATCTATGCAGGGATTGGTTTGCTCTTGATAAGTTTCATCCCTAACATTTTCCTAGGGAAACGTTTCTCTTTTCTCTTGGTAACTGTTAGTATCGTGTTTGTAAGTATCGTCGCAGTTGCTTTCTCTCTAGGGATGTCAAAGATCGCTGAGATAAGCCTAGGTGGATTACAAGGATCAACCATACTTAGTATCTTGTTACCCTCCGGTGAAATAGTGTATATGCCAGGACAATGGGGACTAGGAACCGGGTTCTATCTCATCGTCTGCGCTGCATCAATAGCCATCATAGCAGGCAGCTATGACGCGTTTCACACATTCGTAAATAGACAGAGACTGAAAGAAAAACATCTATGAATAGGGTTTTATCTCTTTTAACCTATTCACCGCATCGATTTGTTTAAGATATACTGCCACGGGTTTAGGTACAAGCATCTCCCAAGGTTCATTAGATATCATCCTCCGTCGGATCTCTTTACCGGATAATCGTTTTCTCTCAAAAACCTCTGTCGGTCTCACCCTATATCCTTTTTCTGAGAATAAATTCGAGGTATACTCATTATTTGAGATGATGACATCAAAATCAGAGATGATACCTTGTACATGCTCGACCCAATGAGGTGGATCATGGATATCAGGAATAGCTATGATCGATATATGCTTTCTTTGAATATCTGAAAGAGATACTTCAATCATGTTCTTTCGTTCAAAAAACGTAAAAGGGTTCTTGAGAGCATGAGAATATTGGGATGATCCTACTCCAACATATAAGAAAGGGAAGTCATCTAAAACGTTTTCTATCACACGGAGATGACCAGTATGAAAAGGCTGAAACCGGCCTATAAACAAAGCATTCATATCGACACCGTCATATGATGAAAAAACCCATTATTATTCATCAGAAGGATGGTGATAGATCTGTTGTGAAGTCTCTGATTGATGATCTTTAGATTGTTTTTTCTCAAGAGTATGTTCAATAGGACCACTTATCTTAGGGACTTTGAGCTCTTTGAGTTTTTTCAATAGTTCTTCTTTACCTGAGCCAACTAACGCATGCTCTATTACCTCAGGTAGTGTTTCAACCGCGATGATCTTGATGATATCTTTATATGCATCCTCAATGAGGACATCCTGCATATTTGATTTAGGGACAAGAACCGTCTTGATACCTGCTTTTGCCGCTGCTTCAACTTTAGCGGTTGCACCACCGATAGGAAGCACTGTTCCTCGAATAGAGAGTGATCCGGTCATCGCAAGGTCTTGTCTAACGGGTATTCCTTCCATCGCAGAGATAACAGCGGTGATGACAGAGATGCTTGCTGAATCTCCTTCTACGCCTTCATAGGTGCCTATGAATTGGATATGGATATCATGTTTTGATATATCTCGGCCCATATATTTCTTGATGATAGCTGATATGTTAAGGACCGATTCCTTTGCAATATCTCCTAGTCTTCCTGTCGCAATGACCTTTCCTTCAGATGCAGAACCAGCAGGGGTCACCTCCGCGACAATAGGGAGGACAAGACCTGCAAATTCACTCATTGAAGGATCTGCAGTGTGAACTGCCAGACCATTGACTATCCCCACTTCTTTCCCACTGGTTTTAAACGATCGGTAATCTCTTTGATGTTCAATGGCTCGCTCTACGACCTGTTGTTCAAGGGATTTTGCGATAGTCTTAGCAAAAATGACCCGTTCTTTTCCCACGATTGATTCTTTATTATCATGGGCTAGATCACCAGCGGTACGTACAAGACCACCTAGTTCTCTAAGTCGAAGCGAAAGCTTTCCTTTTCGTCCTGCTCGTCTCTGAGCCTCACGGATGACCTCACCAACAGCTTCTTTGTCGAATGGAGAGATCTTCCCATCTTTTTTTATTTCTTGGGCAACGAATCGAATGAGTTTCTCCCTGTTCTCATAACTATCATCCATAACACTTCGTAGATAGACCTCATATCCATATCCACGGATACGGGACCGTAACGCAGGATGCATACCTTTTAATGCATCGAGGTTCCCCGCAGATACAAGGATGAAATCACAAGGGACTGGTTCAGTCTTCACCATCGCACCGAAACTTCGTTCTGATTGCCCCGTGATCTGGAATTTCTTCTCCTGTATCGCTGTGAGCAAATGTTGTTGGGAGGGTAGATTTAAAGTATTGATCTCATCGATATATAATACTCCTTTGTGGGCTCGATGGATGGAACCGGCTTCTACGAGTTGATGGGGGGGTGTTTCAAGACCTGCTGACTGGAACGGATCATGTCGTACATCACCAAGTAATGCACCAGAATGAGCCGCTGTTGCCTCGATAAATGGTGGACCATCCTCTTTATCATGGGCTACAAGTATCTTAGGGACCTGTTGGAGTTCTTGGCGTTGCATTAACGCACCCCTAGAGAACACTAGAAATATCATGACCGCTGCAATGATACCGAAAATAGCATATTCCATCCGAGCGTTGCCCCAATCACCAGTGGCAAGTGCTGGAGCGATACCAGCTAAAATCGAAAGGGCTACGATCATGAACACGATAGTAGTGATCATACTACTCTGTTGTTCCTTTCGTTTCTTTGCCTCTGCCCGTTGAGCTTTCACTATCTCTTTTGCTTTTCCACCAGGGACCACTCTGATATGAGGAGTGTTTGTATCCTCAGGGTTTGGATAAGCGATGATATCCTCTAGTTCTTCTTTTGGTAAGAACTCGGTCATTGCTCTAGCGACCATGGATTTACCGGTTCCAGGGTCACCGATGAGCATCACATGACGTTTCTGTTCCGCAGCTTTTCTAACGATCTCCACTGCTTGATCTTGTCCTATGACCTGATCAAGTAAACGATCCGGTATAGGGATGTCATCTGTTGTTTTGAATGATTGTTTCTTTATCCATTCATTAATCTTTTCAAGCGGCTCAGAAGTTAACGATTGCTTATTTGTATCATTTGTCATGTTGTCTTTCACACTATCAACACCAAGGAGCAAATTCTTACTCTTAATATAACCGGTTTTTTAAAAGGTTTTTTACCATTGATAGATGATTCCTTTATCAATGTTTTCATTTTAACAGATACCAGACAAATAATGAAATGATACCTATGATGACCATGATTATCCAAAGGATGTAAGCGATTCGTAATCGTGCGACCCATCGAGCCTTTTTGTCTGCTGAATCAAAAAAACGTCCGATGATAGGGTCCTCTTCGATTCCACTCATACCGATTGTTTCTTAGATTCCATAATTGCTTTAATACGTTTCCGTCTAAAGAAATCCTCCCGCTCCAGTTCCTCTAACTGCATCTCTATATATTTTCTTGTGGCTTGTAATCTTGGTATGAGATTGTTCTCAAGGACATGGACCCGTCTCTTCGTCTTTTCTATATCAACTGAGAGGCTTTTGATACCTCCTTCGATATCCGCTAACGTTATGAGTTTTTTTAAAATGGTACTAAATAATACTTGTGCTTCATCAAGTGCTGCACAGGTATCAAATAAAGGATAGCTTATCTTTTCAGGAATCTCAAAGGATTCCATGGATATCTTTGGGATCTTAACACCCATAATATTATCTTGAGTGAATGTTATCGAACTAGCTTGCGGCATACTGTACGCAGCTTGTTTGACTTGTTCTTCACCTATGATCATCTGAGCGGTCATCAAAGAAGTAAATGCTTCTTTGAAAAGAGAATCGATTTCCAAAAGAAGTGTATTACGTGTATCGATGACGCTGAAGAACCGTTCCACAAGGGCATCTCGTTTCTCTTCTAAGAGCTTATGTCCTTTCTCTGCAAGGGTTAGTTTCTTACGAATCTCTAGAAGTTCCATCCGTGTTGGTTTCACACCTTCTAACAATTGTTGGCTCATTTTGTTTCATCCAGAGTAGGTTTTCCTTTTCGATATGTTGGATGATAGGTCTTAATGAATGATTCATCTATCTTTTTCAACTCAGTTATGGGGAGTCGTGAGAATAACTTCCACCCTATATCTAAAGTCTGTTCTATACTTCGGTCCTCATGATCCCCTTGTTTGACGAACTCTTGTTCAAAACGTTCAGAGAATTCTAGAAATCTTCTATCTCGCTCTGATAAAGCATCTTCTCCAACAATAGCAACTAGATCCCGTAGATCACATCCTTCGGCATATGCTGCGTAGAGCTGGTTTGCAACATCAGCATGGTCCTCTCTTGTTCGATCTTTACCAATACCTCGATCCATTAACCGTGAAAGACAAGGAAGAACAGCGATTGGAGGATAGATATCTTTTTTATAGAGACCTCGTTCAAGGACGATCTGTCCTTCGGTGATATATCCAGTGAGATCAGGTATCGGATGGGTGATATCATCATCAGGCATCGTTAACAACGGTATCTGGGTAATTGATCCTTTTTTCCCTTTTATCCGACCAGCTCGTTCATATATCATCGCAAGATCCGTATACATATACCCTGGGTATCCTCGACGACCAGGTACTTCTTCTCGTGCAGCAGCTATCTCTCGTAACGCCTCGGCATAATTTGTCATATCTGTTAAGATGACAAGGACCTGCATATCAAGGTCAAAGGCAAGATATTCTGCACAGGTAAGCGCCATACGGGGAAGAATGATACGTTCTATCGTTGGGTCATCTGCGAGGTTAAGAAACATCGTAGTACGTTCAAGTGCCCCTGTGTTCTCAAAATCCCGAATAAAGAGATTTGCTTCTTCTGAAGTAATACCCATAGCGCAAAAAACAACGGCAAATGACTCATCCTTACCTAACACCTTTGCCTGTCTAGCTATCTGTGAAGCTAATTGATTATGAGGAAGACCGGACCCTGAAAATATTGGTAGTTTCTGCCCTCGGACCAGTGTATTGAGTCCATCGATGGTCGATACACCGGTTTGAATGAATTCTCTAGGATATTCCCGTGCATAGGGATTCAACGGGTTTCCATTGATATCCCTTCTCATATCAGGGATGATGGAAGGAGCATCATCGATTGGGTTCCCTGTTCCATCAAAGATACGACCGAGCATATCCTTGCTCAATCCTATCTTCATGGTCTCCCCGATGAAACGAGCAGATGTTTTTTTTGTATCAAGTCCTTTTGTCCCTTCAAAGACCATGACCACTGCTTTATCTAGATATGCTTCAAGGACTTGACCTGTTCGTTCTTCTCCATCTGCGGTTCGTATACGTACGACCTCGTTGTAAGCGACATCCTTTACATGTTCCACTACCATCAGAGGCCCTGCGACCTCTGAGACCGTTGTATATTCAATGTTCTTATTGCTCATTGAGGACTCACCTCTTTGATAAGTGCATCTATCTCATCGTCCATGTCTTTTTCGATCGTATGAAATCGTTTCTCAAACTCTTCATTAGGTATGGTTTTCATTCGTGCAAGTCGTTCTCGTGTCTTCATCATAATGATGTTACTGATCTGAACATGTTTTTCCACTGCTTCTTGTATCCTCTCAGCATATTTCGACATGATCCGTAGCATCTCATACTGTTTTTTACCTGGACAGTAGGTATCTACTTCGTGAAACGCACTTTGCTGGAGGAAATCCTCCCGGATCATTCGAGCGCTTTCAAGGAGTGCTCGTTCTTTTGGTGGTAACGCATCAGGTCCAACAAGTTTCACTATCTCTTGAAGTTCTGACTCTTTTTGTAGTAATGCCATTGCTTTGTTGCGTAGCTGTAACCATTCTTCACCGATCTGCTTGCTCCACCAGTCTCTCACACTATCTAGATACAATGAATAGGATTTCAACCAGTTGATAGATGGGAAATGTCGACGGTCCGCTAGATCAGCATCTAACGCCCAGAATACTTTGACGATACGAAGAGTGTTCTGTGCAACAGGTTCAGAGAAATCTCCTCCTGGCGGAGAGACCGCACCCATCACTGAAACACTACCTTCTTTTTCCTTAGTTCCTTTGAGACGTACTCGTCCCGCACGTTCATAGAATTCCGCTAGTCGAGATGCTAGATACGCAGGATAGCCTTCTTCCCCTGGCATCTCCTCCAATCGACCTGAGATCTCTCTCATCGCTTCAGCTAGTCGACTCGTACTATCCGCCATCAAAGCGACATCATAGCCCATATCCCTATAATATTCCGCAATCGTGATACCGGTATAGACACTTGCATCTCGTGCAGCTACAGGCATATTGCTTGTATTTGCGATGAGCACGGTCCTATCCATCAAGGATTCACCGGATCTAGGATCAACAAGCTTTGGGAATTCTCGTAAAACATCGGTCATCTCATTACCACGTTCTCCGCAGCCTATATAGATAACAACCTGTGAATCACTCCATTTGGCTAGTTGATGAAGGGTGATGGTCTTACCTGTTCCAAACCCACCAGGTATCGCTGCGGTCCCACCTTTGGCGATAGGGAAAAAGGTATCTATCACTCTCTGACCTGTTATCAAGGGAAGAGAAGGATCATATTTTTCTTTTACTGGTCGAGCCTTTCGCACAGGCCATCGTTGTCTCATCTGAAGTGGGATTTCCTTTTCTGTTGTTTTAACGACAGCGATATCCTCAGTAACCGTATAATCTCCTTCATCATAGAGACTAATAAGTGTTCCCTTAATACCTGGTGGTATCATGATCTTATGTGTGATCAGGGATGTTTCCTCTACTGTGCCTATGACATCGCCACCTTCTACCTCATCTTTTTTCTTAGCAGTTGGTGTGAAATGCCATTTTTTCTTAACATCTAACGCATCTGCCTCAACACCACGTTCTATGAAATCACCTGTTTGTTCAAAGATGGTGGGTAAAGGTCGTTGGATACCATCATAGATATTTGTTAAGAGCCCTGGGCCAAGTTCAACAGAAAGTGGTAAACCAGTGGAATGCACTATCCCTCCTGGTTCTAGACCATTGGTATCCTCATAGACCTGTATCGTTGCTCTATCATGATGTAATCTGATTATCTCACCGATGAGATTCTCTTTTCCAACTCGGACCACATCATACATCTTAGCACCATGCATACCATCAGCTTCGATGACGGGGCCGGAGATACGGATGATTCTTCCCTGTTGTTTATCTTTGGTCATATTTCTAAACCTCTATCATAATTTCTTTTTTTATCGTTTATTTTTTAATATCCATGCCAACAGCTTTCTTCATCAGATATGAGACATAATCAATGTGATCTTTTTTCCGTCCTTTTTTATCTGGTATCTCTATGACGATAGGGATAGTGTTCCTGAGGCGATATTCCTTGAGTTGTTGCCCAAGGTGTTCTGCTAAGTTCTCTGTGATAAAGATAAGGCCGATCGTATCGCTTTCTTCCTCCACGGCATTCCAGAGATTCATGAGATCAGAGAGATCTAGGTTAGGTATGCGAACATCCTTTATGCCTGCAAGGCGTAACCCTATAGCGGTATCTGTATCGCAGAAACCTATGATGTTCATACTTCTACCTCCGTTCTGAGTAATGATGTGATCGATTCAGTAGGTAATTGTTCTGAAAGACCTTTTGCGATTATCTTTAGATTCGTTATCTCTGTTTGTTTTGCGTAGAGGAACCGAAGGGTCGGACCAATCGAGCTATAATAATTATTTGAGATGTCTTTCATGATAGTGAGCATATACTGGTCGAGGGCATCGGAATATGGTTGCACTGATGTTGTTGTTGTTTTCGTTGTATCTGTCACTTGGCGTAATACAGGTCCATATGATGTTGCTTCAAGTAAAGAGATGATATCTGAGACAGTCTCAGCCTTACAGAGCTCTTTAAACTTCCAGAGAAGGATCTCATATCCTTCATCGATATAAAGCTTAAGGCATTCTGTTTCATCGATATGTCTCTTTTTTGCTCTTAATAAGAGTTTGATGCTCGTGATATCGATCAATCGTTTGATGTAGAGATGTTTTGCTTGTTGACATTTATAGGGTACTTTTATCTGATGGAGGGATTCAATGAATTGTCGGTCGATAGCTGCATCGATCGATTCATCAGATGTATCCTGCTGTCTTAATAGATCTATGAATGAGACTGAAAAGCCAAAGTCCTTGATGACCTCAAGATAACTTTCAGGATCAGCTGATTCTAGTTGTTGTATGAATCGCTGGACACGTTTGCTCATTACTTGTTTATGCAATGGTTCTTCGATATTCTGTTGTCTGCGTTTGAGCTTTATCACTGTTTTAACAGTTGATGTATCATAGATTTCAAGGTATCGATCAAAGAAAGGATGCATGGTTTTGGCGTGATCTTTTTTCATATGTTCGATGGTCTGTACGAACAATTGGTCTAGGTTTTGTTGAACTTCAGAAGCCGTTGTTCCTTGTACTTTATAATCCTTCTGAGTGTTCAATTGTTCGACGAATCCTTCAAGGGACCCTGATTCAATGAGTCTTTGAAGCGATGGCTGATGGAGAAAGACGTTACCCATAGCCTCGTATTTTGCGTTGGGATACACGAATCGAACAAAAGAGAGGAAAGGGCGATAGATAACTACGATTGCTCCCGCTAGGATACTAGTGACAATCACCCACATAAGAGGGTTGTTTGGGTCTAAGAGGGTATGAAGCATCGTTGTCTATCTCCTTGAAATGAGGTTATGAGAACAAGAGTTTTCCCACTTGAACACGTATCTCATCTTTTTTTCGTTTCAAGATGCCTTCAAAGGTGTTATCGATACTCATCCGACCATCTTCAGAAGTGATGATGAACCCACCTATGGCATCACAACTTCCTTTAAGAGGGATATCATGTTTTTTTGCAATAGTCTTGTCAAGAGGTTTTGAATATGAGATACTGAAACCGTCAGGTATCTGAACAAGTGCTTGTTTGATGAGGGCTTCGATCATCTGGGAATAGGTTTCATCAGGGAGAGTTTGAAGCTGTTGTAATGCCTTTTGAAAGCATTCATCGATGATTACCTCTTTGGCTTGTAACCGTAGTCGTTTTGCTTCTTGCTGAGCCTGGGATATCTTGATACGTTTGATGTTCTCTTGTTCTTTTTTTCCAGCGTCTATTATCATTTCTACTTGTTTGTTTGCTTCTTCAAGAGCGTCTTTCATCATCTGTTTGCTTTGTTTTTTAGCGGTAGCTAGTATCGTATCTGCATCTTGTTTTGCATCATTCTTTATCCGAGAGATGAGTGTTTCTGCTGACATAGGTGCCACACAGTCGTGTTTTAGAGGAGCCCTAGCCCAGTCATGAGAAGGATTCCTACGAGGAGACCAAAGATTGCTATCGTCTCTGGCATTACCGTAAAGATGATACCTCGTGCTGCAACATCTGGGTTTCGTCCAACTGCGCTAATGGATGAGGAAGCAACCATTCCTTGGTTGATAGCAGATATACCTGTTAATCCAACGGCTAGACCTATCCATACCGAACCCATTCCTGCTAAAGACCCTACCGTTGTCTCTGATCCACCGCCTAGTAATCCAGCACCCATCATGAGAAGGATGGCGGTTAGTAGACCATAGACGGATTGGGTCATTGGTAACACCTGTAAGACTAGACATTTACCAAATAGATTTGGTTTTTCCGCAGTAACCGCTATCGCTGATGATCCCGCTAAGGCTAAACCGATAGCTGATGAGATACCTGCGATGCTGATCGCTAATGCGCATCCGAGGATGACCATAGCCTTGTTCTGATCGCTCTCCGCCGTCTCCTCTTGAGCGGCTGCTAGTCCTGCTGAGAGGATGATCATGACGATGGTTCCCAGTCCTATTATTGCTGCTTTGCTTTTTCTCATATGTTATGTCCTCCTTTTGTAATCTTATCTTTTTTTCTCAACTGTTGTATATATCCGTTTTATTTGAAAAGGTGAGAAACCGTGACCTCCACCTTCATAGAACCTATTGAAGAATTCCACGTATTGTAATCGTAGGGAGTGAACTCCTGCTCCTAGTGCTTGAAGAAGGAGATTGGCAAGGTGAGCCAGTACGAGAACGATAGGAAGAAGTATGATACCGACATATGGTATGAGATCAGGGAGAAGTCCTGCGACCACGTTGAATGCAAGGGCCATACCTGATGTTGCTAGACCAAGAGCGAGTAATCGAGCATAGGAAAGCCAATCTCCAACATATCCGGTGATCCCAAAAAATCCTACGGGGCCTTGACTGACAAACAATTGGATGATACCGATGATAACTAGGATGATTGCTATATAGAACACAGGTTGAGAAATGGTCCAATCAAGGATGAAATCCCCTATCAATAATCCTCCACCTATTTGTAATGGTATCCAGCAGAATCGTTCTGTGAGGAGTTGTTTATATTCATGTCGCTTCATAGCTTGATAAAGACCAAGGATGATGCCAACGTTCAAATGGATAAGCCCGAGAATGAGAGCTACAGTAAGTATCGTGAGAGGGTCTTTGAGTGGTTCAACAGGGAATTGTATCCCTGCAATGGTTGCCTGGTATAATGGTTGTTCTGGGTTTCCATAGATGAAACGGGAGATGAAATCTCCAAAGAAGCTGTTGGTCATTAGACCTACGATGGTTGTTATAAGACCAAGCCATATCCCCATGAAAGACCAATTCTTTATCATAGGGCTAAAACGTTTGAACCTAAAATAGGCAAAGAGTGAAAATAGTAAGATGATAGCTCCATATCCTGCATCGCCAAGCATGACACCAAAGAATAAGACAAAGAAGATGCCCATGATGACGGTAGGGTTCACTTCATTATATTTTGGTGTTGCAAAGAGTTCTAAGAGTGTTCTAAAGGATTGAGCCCAAGCTGGTGTCTTCATGTATGTTGGTGGGAAATCTGGGTTTGGTAAAGGTTTTTTAAAGGAAAAGACAACATGGTCTTTTGTTACCGCTGTGATCTTTTCTTTGATCTCTTTTGTTCTTTCTTCAAGGATCCATCCTTGTATAAGGATCGTCTCTTCTGTTCGTGCAAACGTTGACGGTATCTCTTTTCGTATCCGTTCAATCTGTATTTGTTCTCTTAGCCCTTGAAGAAGAAAAAGATGTTTTTTTGATTGTTTTTGTAGTTGGCTTTGCATGCTTTTTAGTTGTTTTTCATTTTTCTTTTGTTGTGTAAGAAGTGTTTGTATTGCCTCTTTTGGCGTTGCATCTAGTAGTGGTAGTTCAGATTCTTGAAGATGGTCAGAAAGGGTTCTTTCCACTGCTTTTTGATTAGAGATATGGGAGATGATGATGACAGACCAATATTTTTTCTTACCTTTCCCTATTTGTTTTGAGAATACCGCTATGTCTTCTAAGGGTTGTAAGGCATTCTTCAATTGGCTTAGATCTAAGGTCTTCCCTGCTTTTATATTGAGAAGCTCTGAAGTACTGATATCTGAAAGTCGTATATCGAATTCTTTGTAGTCTTTGAGTTCATGAAGATAGGTGGTTGTTTGTTTTTGTTGTTCTTTGAGATCTGTAACATGTTGGCCAAGGGTGAGTATCTCGTGTTCCATTGAGGTCATGACGCCTTCAACATATGAGAAGGTTTCCTCAAGTGTAAGGTCCTCAATATGTTGTATGACCGGTAATTCTGGATTAAGAAGTGCTTTGATCCCGCTAGTTTTCTGTTGAGCTTGTTTGAGTATCTTTATCAGGGTGGTAAGTCTTGTTTCATAATCTTGGCAGATGGCTGCCTCAGGGTCCATAGCTACTTTTTGGATATTTTCTAATTCTTCTGTTTGTTCTTTTGTGATCGCTGTTATCTGCATAATACCGGTCTCATGGAGACTACGGATGACATCATCTAGATAGTGGTGATGAATGAAAAGCGAACTTTTGATCATTTGTTCAGGGAATAGTATCCGTCATTCCTCCATTGTTAATTGATTAAGTATAAGGTCAACAGCCTCATCGGTGTATTTCCGGCCATTTTCCTTGATGCTCTTTACGTCTTGTGTTGCTTTTGTAAGAAGAGCCTTTGATTCCTTTTCTGCTTCTTTAAGTGCATCTTCTTTCATCGTTTCAACGTGTTCCTTAGCCTCTGCGATCATCTCTTTTTGTCTTTGTTGAATTGATCTCTTTGTGTCTTCAATGATACGTTCGGCTTCCTTTTTTGCATCGTCTCTTGTTTTCTGAGCCACTTTTTCCGCTTGTTTTATGGTTTTAATTGTTTCGACCGGCATCAGCTACCGGTAATATTAAGGGATATATTAGAGTTTTTATGAATAATATTCATTTAACTTTGAAATTTTTACTAATATATATTTAATAATATGATTAATAATTAATCCTATAATGTGTGTTTCGTTCAAAAATTAGCAATATAGCGTCTAAATAATGAAAAAAAACCAGAAGAATTCTAGTGAAACACGAAAGGAAATACACATATACCAACGATACAAAAAATGGAATGGTTGTGTTATGATAAGAAGTGTTCACATCCCCCAGAATTTCTCTGTTTTCCGTTTGATATCAAATATCTTTTCAAGAAGATCCCGCTCATCAATATTAAGTACATTCATCTCTTTTAATTTCTTTGCATCAGCTTCAGGGATATCTGTGAAGAGCACCTCATCTGATTTCACTTGACGACCAATGGTGACTCCTTCAATAGAGATAGCCACCTCCGCACCTTGTTTTGCCTCATTTACTGATTGATTCTCAGATTGGATACCTTTAATGCGACCGACGACACATCCATCCTCCCTCATCAGTCTCATATCCTGATGTATCCGTCCTGTGAGAACACGAACACCAACGATAGCAGGATGACTCACCCTGAACACATATTCAGGGATGAGCTTTATCATACCTGGGTGAACGAATTTTTGCCGTCTGGATTGCTCGAGAAGTGCCTTGGCCTTATCATACCATTCCTCGTAGAGTTCCATAATGGTATAGATGACATCATGTTTGAACAAAGCGACCTGTGTTTTCTCTAGTTCCTCTTGAGCCTCAGGAAGGATCCTAACATTGAACGCAAAGATCACTTTCTTCAAAGGATCATTTGTTGCATCCGCCTCTGTGATATCCCTTTTTGAGACATTACCGATATCTGCCTTACGTATCTCAATCCCTTTATCCTGGGATTCTTTGATGAGTGCTTCAAGACTACCTATGGTATCTGCTTTTACGACGATACCTTGTTCATCAAGGTTGAATTCAATGGTTGTCTGTTTCTTTATCTCTTTAACAATAGCCTCACGATCTTCGTTGCACACTCGAAAGGGTGCCCCAGGTACAACATAGTCAAGGTTTGGACAACTTATCTTTATCCCACATGCTGCATATACTTCTTTGACACTATCAAAACGTTCCCGAGGATCCCTGATCTCATCCATTGGTTTAGGTTTAAGTAACGCTTTGATAGTGGTCACAACTGGTTCTCCCTTTGTCCCAACCGCTATCAGATCGGTATTGCGAAGAACACCATTATAGATGATGGTATCAATAGTAGTCCCTAGACCCACTTCCTCTTTGACCTCAAGCACCGTTCCCTTCGCAGGTCCTTTCTCAATGAATAACCGCTCCTCTAGAAATCTCTGAGCTAATCCTACAAGGGTCATCAGTAGTTCAGGTATCCCCTCACCAGTCTTTGATGATATAGGGACGATACCTAAGGTCTTTCTGAAATCATTTATCTTATAATAGAGGTCAGCTTGGAACCCTTGATCATAGAGCGTGCCGATCATATCATAGAGATATGTATCAAACATATTCTTCACTACAGTGTTCTGTGATTCAATCCGGTTCTTGCCAAAGGTCTCATGTTTCTTCCACCCAGATATCCGATCGATCTTATTAGCAGCGATGATAAACGGCGTCTTATATTGTTTTAAAATGTTTACTGATTCAAACGTCTGGGGTTTGAAACCTTCTGTTATATCAATGATAAGGATGGCGATATCCGCTAATGACCCACCTCGAGATCGCAAAGTGGTGAATGCATGATGACCCGGTGTATCAATGAACAATAAACCCGGGAGACTGAAGTTCTTTCCTTTGAGTAGATCCCCACAGACTGTTTTCAAAGCATCAAGAGGCACCTCTGTTGCCCCGATATGTTGTGTGATAGCACCTGATTCTCGTGCGACAACTGTACTTCCCCGTATATAATCCAGTAATGATGTTTTCCCATGATCGACATGACCAAGAACACTAACAATAGGTTGACGAATATAAGATGACGACATAACAATAACACCGTTCGTTGGTAACAAAGGACCATATTTAAGGGTTATTAAGAAAAAAGAAGGAAGAGAAAAAAATAATAGGTTTAGGATAAGAGGATGGTTCTTAATGACGGAACTTAAAGATGTTTGAAGTACGTTTACAATGCACGCGGCATCCTAGTTTACTTTTGTTTTCAGCAACCTCTGAATTTGTCGTCGTTAGAACAAAACCATTGGCGGTCTTAATCGTATAGGTCCAGGTGAACATTTTTTTCCTCCAATATTCAAAAGCTAAACCGACCAATTATCTTATTAAGATTAAAACAAGATGACTGAAAGTATTTTAATAAAACAAATGCTTCAACCTTTTGTTTAAACACAAGGATGTCAATATATGAAAAAAGATGAGGAAGCGTTTGATGAAAACAATCTATATCTCTGGGGAGGCGATTTCGTTAGAGGCGATATAAAAAACTGTGTCGCTGTTGTCCTCTTGAACATAAAGTATCAACCTACTCAAGATGTTGCATTATATGGTTCATTGAAAACAGAGAACATTGGGATAGAGAAGATAGTTGCAAATATCATATCAAACCCCTATATCCGATATGTGATAATCTGCGGTGAAGATATACGAGGTCATAGATCGGGGATGAGTCTACGTGCATTATATGAAAACGGTATCGATGAGAACCATCGTATCATCAATGCACCTGGAGCAATCCCTTACATCGAAAACATCGATATCGATAGTATCATTCGATTCCAGCAACAGGTAGAAATCATCAATCTTATAGATGTAACAGACCCAGTGGTAATCAATAAAACCATTGAAGAATATACCCAAAAGAAACCAAGTTGCTTTGGCAAACCGTTCATCGCGATACGATTGAAACCAGTACAGAAGAAGACTCTTGAGGATACAAGGGCATTACATTCAAGAATAATCCTAACATATATGGGAAAGATACAGAAGAGAAAGTGATAAAATGTTCTCATTTACAAAAGATCAAAAAACAGTTTCTATAGGCGACATCATGTTTGGAGGACAACCAGGACATGTTCCTACTGTTCTCTTCGGTGGCCTTTTTTTTAAAGGAATTCCTGACTTAACAGTTGCCAGAGTTCAGATTGAACAAATGTATGATATAAGTAAACAAACTGCGATACCCGCTATACCTGATCTCTTCATACGAAAAGAGACATACATAGAACCCATCATCACCTTCATAAAGGAAAACATCCCAGACCATATGCCTTTCTCCGTAGATTTCACTGATCCTTTGGTGAAGATACGCACCCTTCAACAACTCTCAGACCATGGTCTTTTACAGCAGACCATCTACAATTCTATCCATGTTGGTATAACACCAGAAGAATATCAAGCCTTACAGACATGGACACCAGAGATGGCGATTCTTGTCGCCTTCAACCCAAAGGATACATCACCAGATGGAAAGATAGAGGTACTAGAAAACGGTGCTCATCTCACCGAAAAAGGTTTACTATCCATTGCTTCTGATATAGGTATTGAAAAGATATTAATCGATACAGCAGCTCTTGCACCAGGTCAAAATAGTGGCGCAGCAGTCGCTGCACTTCCCGTCATAAAAGAAGAATATGGTCTTCCAGTAGGATGCGCTATCCATAATGTTGTGGAGAAATCAACCTGGCTGCAATCATTTCCAAACGAGAAAAAAACAATTGACGCAGCCTCAAACATAAACATCCCTCTCTTTGGTGGTGATTTTGCATTATATGGCCCAGTTGAACTTTCATCAATATTGTTTCCTCTGATAGCCTGGCAGGATATCCTTATATCAGAGTATACTGAGACCTATTTTGGTATCTCTCCCTCTGAAAGACATCCTCGGAGGATGCTACAGAAATGAGAGTTGTTCCAACCCTCACCGTCATCGGTTCATATCCGGTCAATATTCAGAACCAGTGTCTCATGCAGACCTATTTTGATACTTTGACGCAGCCATCCTGGCAGACGCATATCGCTAGCGCCGTCAACGAAATGGTGGACGCAGGCATTCATCTAATCTCTGATGGACAGACCCGTGATCCTTTTGTGACCATCTTTGCCCGGGGTCTTAAAGGATGTCGTATCAGAGACCGACCTGAGGTCATCGATAGGATAACCTATACGCACCCTATAACCTGTGATGATCTACGGTATGTTCGATCAATCATACCAAAAGAAACTCAACTCCTTGGTCTCATTGTTGGCCCGCATACGTTTAGTGAAACAGTATCAGACCTCTATTATAATGATAAGGAGAAGCTAGCATTTGATGCAGCGGAAGCAATGGCAAAAGAAGCAAAAGCAATAGCACCATATGTTGACATGATCAGTATTGATGAACCATATTTTTCAGCCTCATTTCCCCCATATGCAAAGGATCTTATTGAGAGGGTCGTCTCAAAAATCGATATCCCCCTTCGTCTTCATGTCTGCGGCGATGTTTCAAAGATCACTTCTGAGTTACTGGATATGCCTGTTGATATCCTGTCTCATGAGTTCAAAGCAACACCACGTTTATTTGATTGTTTCAAAGAGTATCCAGAGCCTAACAAAAAATTCTGTATCGGTTGTATCCGTTCAGATAATGATACAATAGAGACAACAGAGGATATCATCCATCATATTGAAAAAGCATATGATGTGTTTGGTGATTCCATAGCACAGCTATCGCCGGATTGTGGTCTGCGATTATTACCTAAGAATATAGCATATGAAAAGCTTAAACAGTTACGATATGCATGGGAGCGATTGTTCATATGATAAAAGAGATACCTGTTATTGACGCTGATGAAACCTATACCCTCCAAAAGAACCTTGATCCAAATGGATTCTTCGTCATCGAACTACGAAATGATATGATCTTTGTCGAATACTATAAGAACATCATCAAAAACGAAAAAATCGTTTCAGGTGACCTGCAAAAGATCTTTAGAGGAGTAAACGCTGAACTTCTCTCAAACGCCATCCTTTTAGAGACAGAAGAGCTACAAAAAGATCATTATATGTATCTAGGCCGGGAATTATCAAAAGCTGAATATGCTTTACACTCCCATACAACCTATGAACAGGATTGTTAACCCTTCTTCTTTTGTAATAATGCTTTTCCATTTGCATGGTACTGGGTTGTTTTTTCATGTATCCGAATATCTAAATGTGCTATAGTGATAGCATCCCCTTGTTTGAAATCCTTGAGTTGTTTCACCTGATCATCCCAGATGGATACTTCTTTCATACCTTCATTAGTTTTAAGTATTAGTATGGCAACAAAACCATAGCTTCCATCATCTTTAAAGAATACTTGGGTTGGTTCAATGGATTGTATCACACCACAGAGCTTCATCGTAGATCTATTATCAGAGCTAGGATCTTTCGAGGTTGGTAGAGGGCTATTCACCTGTTCCAGGGTACTCCATGTCCCCATATGTATCTCAACACCTTGATATCCTTTCTTTGTATATCCATTGATAATCTTCACTGTGGACCCTGGTTGTATCCAAGTTGACTTTAATAGATTTGTATCTTGATTCCATAGTATAAGGATACAATTCCCTGTTTTATCTGAGAGACCAATACGGACATATTGCCCACTTTTCCCATTTTTTCTTTGAAAGGTATGAACCGGTTCAATGTAGGAGATAGTACCAATGATAGTTGCTTCGATACCAGGATGAAGATCTAAAATAGAGAGTACATGTTCTATGTTCTTCCCCATCTCATCAACAAGAAGTAACGCTATGGTTTCCTTATCAAGTAGAGTACCAAAATCATTATATCTCTTCTCTATTTCAATATTGAATGCATCCCAACCTATACACATAGATACTTTATCATAGAGCTCTTGTTTTGATTGAACCATTATTTGTACCACCTGTCAAGTACCCACCTAAATACCATATCCAATATCGATAAAAGACAAAGAAGACATCATCTTTCTTTAGAATCATCGTGAGTGCTCTTTACCACGTTTTGAGCAAGTTTTTCCATAAGATACGTACGGATATCCTCTGGTTTAGTGACATCTAACCCAAAGTACTCCGGGAAATGTTTCGTAAGCGTTATCATTTCTGTCTGTCGATGTTTTTTTGTCTGTATGAGTTTAAGGCTTGAGAGTATATCAACATGTTCATAGATCTTCTCACCGGAAAGCCTTCGAAGATTTGATTGTTTCACCGGTTGATGAAACGCGATAAGGGATAATGTTTTAAGAAGATCAGAGCTAAGTTCCGGTTCAGCTATCATCATAGAAGATTCAGCAAACGCTTCTTTGACCTGCATGACATATTTATCTCCAGCCTTAACTATCTCCATCGCAGTATCCTTCTTCTCAGCATACTCCTTCATGAGCTGTCTAAGGATACCATGGACCTTTTGACCAGATAAACCAGTTGCTATTCCTATCTCTTTACAACTTACTGGATGACCTGCGGAAAAAAGCACGGATTCCACAATCTGCTTCTCATGAGTTCCCACAGTGCTCACCATTCCTATGTACAACCAAGTGTTTTGATAAAAATCTTTCCATAGGGGAATTGTCTTTGGAATACCTTTACTTTTTGTTCATATGCTAAAAAGAGCAGAGATACTAACGTCCGAATTAATTCTTCCTTATCTTTGATATCACAGAGATCAGAAAGAGACATCTGATCAGAGGGAAAAGAATTGATCTTATCCCATACTAGATCAATATCTGCCTCTAAGTTATCCTCATGAGCTGTACCGATCATCCGTTTCCTAGAAGCAACAATAAGTCGTTCCCGTGCTTCCTTTCGTGCTTGTTCCATCTGCTGGAACAAGAGAGATTCCTTTCGAGCCTCATCAAAGGCATCCAATAGTTCGATAAGGGTGACCTTACGTTTCGATTGTCTTCGTAAAGGTTCTCCTATAGGTGGATCTGGAAGATTCAACAATAGATTGGTATAGGAATATTCATCCTCTGATGAAAGCCACATCGATGTATCTAGATCAGACCATTCAAGTTGATCATCAGGTTGTTGTTCATGTTGCAAGGTCACCACAAGATCATCGCTTTGAAGTTTAAGGACCATCCACGCCATATGAATGATCCGACCAGCAGTGATAAGATCGATATGTTCTTCTCTTGCTCGTTTAAGATACATCGTTGAGAAGGATACAAGATCGATATCCCAGGGGTTGAGATGTTGCTGCATGACCAGTTCAAAAGCAATAGCGATGGACCTATCAAAGGGATCTTGCATGTTCACATGGTTTCCCTCATGGGTTTTTTCTAAAAGATCAACATAATAGGTGATACGACTCGCATCATTATAATCATCGATAAGTGATTTATGAAACAACAAATGATGGATGACATCATTGTCAACGAGTATGCTATCCATACTGTTCTCTAGCCTCCTATCCTAATAAGTTGACCTTGAGGTCCAACACTCTCAGGGTCAACACTACCGATCATATCTGAAATCCCGTTATCATGCATCGTCACCCCATAGACATGATTTGCTTCTTTAAGCGCTATCTTTCGTAAGGATACTAAGATGAACTGGGTATCTTTTGCATTCTGCTTTATCATCCGTGAGACATTCTCCGCATTCACACCATCAAGGAACATATCAACCTCATCAAGGACATAGAACGGACTGGGATCATATTGCTGGATAGCAAAGATGAGTGCGAGAGAAGCAATGCTTTTCTCACCACCGGAGAGTGCAGAAAGTAAAAGGACTTTTTTGCCTCTAGGTCGTGCTTTTATCGTAAGACCTGAGTCAAAGAGATGCTCCTCGTCCTCAAGCTGTAACTCTGCCTCACCCCCTTCTGAAAGTCTAGCATAGATATCTTTGAAGTTCTTATTGATCTCATGGAATACAACAGAGAACTTCTCGGTCTTCTTCTTAGTGACCTCATCAACAAGTCGAACAAGGTTCTTCCGTTGTTCTTTGAGATGTTTGACATCCTCATCAAGTTTTTCCTGTCGTTGGGATTGATGATCATATTCCTCTAACGCTCGCATGTTCACCGGTTCAAGTTCTTCCATTGTCTCCTGAATAACCCGTAATGATTCCTTTAAAGATTCAACAGGTGGGAGCTTTTGGGATTCTAAGGTGACCTTATAGAGTTTTAATTCCTCATCTATCTCTTTTATCGTATCCTCAAGTGTAGGCAACCGGTATTTCGCTCGAGATACCAGATCATAATAAGATTCAATACGAGTATTGATCGTATCAAGCTCATGTTCAAAGGAAACCGTCTCTTTATAGATGGAATCTCTTTTGCTAGTGACATCCTTTATAGTATCGGTCATCTTATCTTGAACAAGGACAAGGGCTTTGATCTTCTGGTTATATTCCTCTTTTTTCCCATGCGCCTCATTGATCTGATCCTTGTATTCTTGTATAGCTTGGGTTGTTTGTGTTATCTGTTCGATAAGCTCATCATTTCGCTCTGTGAGAAGTTCAATGGTCTTAACCATCCCGTCTATATCAGATCTCTTCTCCAAAACCTGTTGTTTCTCAATGGAAAGTTCATCTTGTAGTTGACGAGCTTGTTGAGATATCTGTTTATTTGATCCTTTAAGGAGCCTAGATCCTATTTCATCTTTTTTATTCTCCAAAGTGGTTAGTTTCTCTGAGAGATCCATAATGTCCTGTTGATGTTGTTCCAATTGTTTTTGAACAACGATAAGTTCTTGATTCCGGTCAACGATCTGATGAAGGATGTTCTCATGTTTTGAAGTGAACTCTTTTTTGCTCAGAATAAGGTCTTGATGATGTTTTTCCGATGAATCATTCATAAACGTTGAAGAAAGCTTTTGTTCACAATCAGAGATAGATGCTTTGATTGTTCTAATCTCCGCTTCGATTTGGTCTTGCTGTGAAAAAAGCGTCTGTAACTGTGAAGTGATCTCATCTAGTTTTGTTCGATCGGCATCCCCAAACATAAGAGCGGCCCGAGGAGCACTTCCACCTACCATCGCACCACTTGCCTCGATAAGACTTCCTTTGAGATCAACTAACCGAACCCCACCCATTAACCGACGTGCATCCTCAAGGGTATCGACAACAATGGTATCGCCGAATACATACCAGAACGCTCCACGATATTCATCTTGAAAATGGACAAGGTCCATTGCAAATCCATGGGCATGGGGATCTTTAACAGTGAGCAATGCTTTTCCCCTAGGTTTACCTGATATCATCTTATTTAAAGGTAAAAAGGTAGCGCGGCCTAATTTCTTCTGTTGGAGGAATCGTATGGCATGGGATGCTGATTCATCATCGTCAACGATGATACTCTGCATACGTCCGCCTGCAGCTATAGCCATAGCGGTCTTATAGGTATCCTCAACGTTTGCTAGCTCAGCTATTGTACCGTGGATGCCTTTTAACGATCCGTTATCCCTTGCCTTTAAAAGTTCTGTGACCGCAGGATGATATTTATGTGCAACTGCGTTCATTGCATCATATTCAGCTTGAAGTTTAGCTTGTTGTTGCTGAAGTCTACGGATCCTTTGATCGATATCATGGAGTTGTTCAGAAAGTTCAGTTTCACGTTTTTTATCCTCAAACAAAGCTTTCTCATAGGTCTTCTGTTGTTTTTTCCCTTCTTGTCGAGCAACAGAGAGTTCTTGTATCTGCCAGTCGATGTCTTTGATCTCGAACTCATAGGTGTTCTTTGTTTCCTCAAGCTCCGCAAGTGTGTTCTGTAAAGTCTCTTTTTGGATGGTGAGACGTTGGTCCAAGAGTTTTTTCTCATGGATCTGACTATGAAGAAGATCATACTCTTTTTTTAGAGTAGCAAGCTGTTGAGAGAGCTCTATAGAGGTATCATCTGAAGAGGCTAACGTCTCCTTTAATGTTTGGAACGTCTTTTCTTTTTCTTGTATCTTTTCCTCTAGCTGTATGATATTTGTATCAAGGGATTCTTTTTGAAGTGTTATCTCTTCGATCTCTTTATCTATAGCATTTCGTCGAGTGGTATGTTTTTCAAGGTCTTTAGAGAGATCTCTTATCTCTTGATTCGAGTAATTTATCCGTTCGTCAAGTTTGATTATCTCTGTTCGTAATTCATCGATCTTATGTTTAATGTCTGTGACCTCATCGCCACCGACATCAGCGATCTCTTGTTCTATCTTTGAGAGGGTTTGCTGTTTATCAACAAGGATCTGTTTCTTTTGATTTGATTTCCCGATGAGATCATGTTGTTCTTTTTCGTAGGATTCTATCTGGTGGTGTATCTCTGATATCTGCTGTTGGATCTCCTGTTTCTTTTTCAATGCAATCTTTGCTTTCACCATATAGAGTTGTTGTTTTAGTTCATTGTACCGAACAGCTTCATCTCGATCATTTTTCAATTGTTTTATCTGATAATCGATCTCTTTAAGGATGATAGTGATACGTTCAAGGTTGTTATCAACCTCTTCTTTTTCTTTTTCCGCTTTTTTAATATCGATATCAAACGTACTGATCCCTGATATTTCATCGATGATACGTCGTCGGTCGATCCCACCCATCTCTATGATGGACGTCACATCTCCTTGTTTTACAATATTATATCCATCACCTGAGATACGAGCGTGAAGAAGTGTATTCATAAACTCGGTATAATTTGAAGATGAATTATTAATATAATAATATGAATAATAATTATCAGGGTCATCTTTAAGGGGTGCCCGTTTGATCATCCTTGTAAGGATCACCTCAGCCTCATCGATAGGCATCTTTCGTTCAGTGTTATCAAATACGAGACTAACACGACAATATTTTGCAGGGTTCTTCTGTTTTTTTCCACCATTAAAGATGAGGTCTGTTAGTCTTCCAGCCCTCATGGTCTTACTACTTTTTGGGCCAAGGACAAAAAGAATAGCATCAGCAATATTGCTCTTTCCTGAACCATTAGGACCAGTTATCGCAGTAAATCCGGGGAAGAACGGTACAACCGTTTTCTTTCCGAAGGATTTAAAGTTTTCCATTTGCACTTCTTTGAGGTACAGGTCCATCCCACCCGTGGATGCATAGTATCATGTAATGTTTTTTGCTTTTCTTGCATCCCAGGATACCTTAATCTGATGAGAGTATATAAAATTTTGTAGATTGTTAATATTCCCCTGCGAGAAAACCAAAACAATAATAATGTTTCTTATGATTTTTTTTGATCTTTTGATCTAACAATGTTTTTTCTTTGTTCCGATGCGTTTTTCTCACCATGCATCTCTCACATGTTGGTCTTTTACAAATATGATATTTAAAGGTGTGCTGTTAATGTGGCAAAAAAATATACTTTTCATTCTTGGATAAACTAGTTTACATGATGCTTCCTAAAAAATTCTTCTTTGTTACACGCGACCATATTGTGTTATAAACAACCTAGGAATCCATCGAAAAACCATCAAAATCTGAATAAATAAGACCATATATAGGAGATATCATACAAAAATATATATATGGGTTAATATAATTATGTTCTTAAAGAATGGGGAAAATTAAAAATTTATTTTTTAATCCATCTTTCCTCACCATCCCATCCACCCTTTCCCCATTCTTACATTTCATCGTTACAAGATTTTTTCCGTGTTTTCTATAAAAAATTTATATATGAACTAGTTCAATGACCTATTACATAATGATAA
>CAYPIF010000002.1:0-8711 GCA_964410735.1 uncultured Thermoplasmatales archaeon | reverse complement strand
CAAAACAAGCGCCACTCACCAGTCCCACATAGCCGGTTCCAATAATTGAGATTTCCATTGATGCATGCTATTAAAAAAAATGATTTAAACCTTCTTATTACTAACATCGAATTCGTTACTACCAATAAAAGAGGATGTTATACTTGAAACCAACATTAATAAGTTCTGATAAGTCGATGTAGGTGAATCGTTAGTAATATTTTTAGTGAATACACCAATTGATTTGTTTTTATAAGCTAAATCTGTGTATCATCCAAGTAATTTAAATAGTGCTAATCATATGATTTGTTGAGGGCGTAATGAAACAAAGAATTCATCGTGAACAATTGATGTTCAAATGGTTCACCGGGAATCATGAGATTGTTGTCGGTTTTAAAAAGATTAAATATAACACATGTCAGATATGTGGTAAAAGAATACCATATAATGAAACAATATGCGATGAATGTTTTTCCCAAAAGAAAAAAATTAGTACCAAATAAGTTAGTCCCAATTCATAGATTTCTCGCTGAGCACATCTAATTACTTTTTTTATTGTCTCATCTGAACTAAGCGATGGTCCCCATCCTAAGTTACCTATCTTTGATATGTCAAACTGGAAATATGGTACATCTCCTCTCCGCCCTCTTTTTCAACAGTATAGTTGAAGTTTACGTTCTCTAATATCGCATATATTTTGAATATATTTAAAAAAAATTATTGTTCTAAAATAAAACAGAAAAACTTATAAATTGTCTTGCTATAGAACAATATATGAATATTCATTCCATTTTTGAAGAATGGGATACATATGCGAAAAAGCAGGATCTTCATTCAAGGGATCTTGATTTTCACTCAATAATCAATAATGCCCAACTTAAGATCATTGCAATCACTGGTATACGGCGATCTGGAAAAACAAGCATACTTATGCTTCTCGCACAACAACTTTCAAAGAAAAAAGAACCTGTATGCTATATCAATCTTGAAGACAACCGTCTCAAAAACCAGGAGAACATTCTCGATGAAATTATCAAATGGTTCGGTGATCAAGGATACCTTCTTTTAGATGAGATAACAGAGATAAAGGACTGGGAAGGATGGCTTGCACGAACACATGAACTGCTTAAAGGAAGACTCAATATCATTATCAGCTCTTCAAGAAAAACAATAGCCAAACCAACCAAACCACTTAGAGGAAGGATACTAACATATGAACTCTACCCTTTATCATTCAAAGAACACCTTGATTTCAATAACATCCTTATTGAAAAAACAACAGCAGGTATCGGAAAATGTGAAAAAGCATTTACTTTATACCAGCAATATGGTGGTTTTCCAGAGATAACACTTACAAAGAATACAACTGATAAAATTCGGATTCTCAATGCGTATTTCAGAGGCATCATAGCTCTAGACATTGCAGAGATGTCCCATGAAGACATATCTATCGTTGAAACCTTCGCCCAATATGTCTTAAAAAGCCCCTATTTCTCCGCTTCAAAATGTTTAAACTTTTTCAAATCAATAGGCTTTAAAATTGGAAAAGAAAAACTGTTACAGCTAGAACAATACGCCCAGTCTGCTTACCTTTTCTTTTTTGTGCCAATATTTTCCTACAACATTAAAGATAGAGCACAGTATCCAAGGAAATCATATGCGGGGGATACAGGTCTTTTTTATAGCATTCAAGGAACCCATGATAAAGGAAGAATATATGAAAACATTGTTTTTCTTGAATTAAAACGTCGTTTACCAGATCAGCAAGAGATATGCTACTGGAAAAATAAAAATGGAGACGAGACAGATTTCATTATCAAACAAGGAACCACTGTTCAAAAGATCATTCAAGTAACAACCGACCTAACTAAGGATGATACACTCAAAAGAGAAACTGATGGTTTAGTATCCTGTGCAAAAGAATTTGATTTAAACGAAGGACTCATTCTAACTGAATCCATGGAACAAACCCTGATTGTTGATGGTGTAAAGATACATTTTAAACCATGTATGACCTGGCTTTTGAAAGATAAGGTCTAAGAATACTACAAAGGTCAATCAACTACATCTTCGTTATACGATAGATCCGTTCTACAAAAATTAAAATACTATAAAACATATGTAGATTTAATTAAAAAAGTAGAGTAAATGAATATGAATTATACTTCTGTTACTTCGCTGGAATCTGTTCTCCTACAAAAAATAACAGATCATCATCTCCTTGTTTTTGGGGTAGATGAAATCAAGAGATTAACTCATTGGAACCAACACCGTACCCACAACATTTTACAATCATTAATCAAAAAAAATTTGATAACCCGAATAAAAAGAAATAATTACGTTCTCACTGAAAGCCTGCCTGATCATATTTATACTATAGCAACAGAGACAATTACTCCATCATACATTAGCTTCTGGACAGCTCTCTCGTATTACGGGTTTACCGATCAACAGCTCACAGCCATCCAGCTAGTTAGCACCCAACAAAAAAAACCCATGAAGATCTCTTCTTTCACCATTGAACCAACAACCTTTCACATAAAAAGATTTTTTGGTTATCATAAAAATCAGGAGAACATCACTATCGCCACACCAGAAAAAACATTCATTGATTCACTCTATCAAATAGAAAAATGTGGGGGGTTGGACGAATACTGCAAAGCCTTGCAAAATGCTTGGAGCAGCCTTAACCAACAAAAACTCGTTTCAGGTTTGATCCGATTCCAGAACAAATCAATCATATCAAGAATAGGATATATCATTGATCATCTTTTGCTACCAAAAACAAAATACATAGATATACTTGAAAAAAACAGATCACAAACACCAGTTAAACTCAATCCAAACAAAGCTAAAAATGATACATTTAATAAAAAATGGAATCTGTTCATCAATTATCAAATACAACAGGATCTGATCATATGATTTCCGAGACAGAACTCAAAAAGATAGCACAACAAACTGGTTTAACACTATATCAACAAGAAAAGGATTATCTTTTAAAACTCTTCCTTTACTATTATTACAATACCTTTGAGGATGCTGTATTCAAAGGTGGAACATGCTTGAAGTTTATCTACGGGTTACCTCGCTTCAGCGAAGACCTGGATTTTAACATCTCAATAAGCCCAGATTTGTTCAAAGAACAAACTCATCAAATACTGAGAAAGATAAAACAAACCGGATTACATCCTCATTTTATAAAAGAAGAACAGTTTGCACAGGCCTATACCTGTGAAATCGGAATACATGGACCACTCTATAAGAACACAAAAGTGAGTAGAAATAAGATCCGAATCGATGCCGGAAAACGAATTGGGACGATCCAGCCAACGACCTGGAAAATTATCACCTCAGAATACCCTGAGACAAAACAACATTTTTTAGTAAAAACAATGAGTGAAGAGGAACTCCTGATTGAAAAAATAATTGCTTTGATGAACCGAGATAAAGGTAGAGATCTTTACGACGTCTGGTTTTTATTAGAAAAAGGGATCAAACCAAACAAAACCCTCTTTGAACAAAAAACAAAATCCTCGTTTTCCATGGACCTCGTACCAACAGAGAAAACATATCTACGAGATATCACAAAACTCACCACTAGAATAATTCCTTATGAACAACTCATAAAAAGAGTAAAACAAGATCTACTATTGCATGATATGGTAACATAACTAAAAAATAATACCTACACTAGAATCATGCAGATTCTTCTCTATTTTATAATGTACTAAGTACATCCTTAATTGCTTTCTGTATCGCCTCATCTGAACTAAGCGATGGTTTCCATCCTAGGTTACCTATCTTTGATATGTCAAACTGGAAATGTGGTACGTCTCCTTTCCACCCTCGTTTACCGCCTGTGTAGTTAAAGTTGACATTCTCAAGTCCCATTTCTTCCAAAACAAGTTCACCGATTCGGGTGACCTGTGTTGTTGAATTCACTCCAAGGTTGAACACATTTATTTGATCGTCTGCATGGTTGAACCCGTATAGCATTCCATCGACACATTCAGTGACATAAAGATATGGTTTCTTCTGTTGACCATCACCTAGGATTTCAAGTTCATGAGGGTTTTTTCGTAGTTTGTTGATGAAATCAACGATGACACCATGTGTTCCTCGTATCCCAACTACATTTGCAAAACGATAGATCCAGGCCTGCATATCAAAGGTATGAGCAAAGGAACTGATGAGGCCTTCTCCAGCAAGTTTCGCTGCCCCATACACTGAAATGGGAAGTAATGGACCATAGTTTTCAGGCAATGGTTTCTCCGGTGTTTCACCATAGATAACACTACTTGATGAGAACACGATCTTTTTAACATTCTGCGTTCTCATCGCATCAAGAAGATTATAGGTTACTTTGATATCCTTTTCCGCTATCGATGGATCATCTGCGCCACTTCGTACATCAGGATTTGCTGCGATGTGAAAGACGACATCATGACCTTTGATTTCTTTTTCTATCCGTCTCTTGTTTATGAGATCTGCTTTGATAAAGAGAAAATGTTCATTATCATAATGATGACCGATGAATTCTTTTTTCCCACTACTCAGATCATCAAAAACAGTGACATCATGACCTTGACTAAGGATTTTATCTACGAGATGACTTCCTATAAATCCGGCTCCCCCGGTGACAAAACATTTCATTTGACTCTCATCCTTTTACAGTGTTTTTTAGTAATTTTCCTATTGTTTAAGTAGTTTCTCTTTTCCTTTTTCGTTTGAATGTATCGTTTGAAGATATGTTCTGACGAACTTGATTATTCTTGTCCAATGCGATCTGTTGTTGTAGATGTCACATGTTTGAAAATAGTTCTTCCATGTGAAAGAGATCATATCTCTTACCATCATCCGTAGGTATAGCAAAAGTAAAACTGCGAATATACTTGTTAGTGCTGCTACAGTTATCTCAAAAGCTATCGTATCCATCTCACCACTCATCAGTAGATATCGGTTATGTGGTTTTGAGTTTTACGATAAAAATCAGTTCCCTTAAAAGTATCTTTTGTGTGAGTAAAAAAATCTATTTTTATAACTGTTGATGATGCTAGTTTTAAACATGATTGTTCTTTCACTTTTTTCAAATCGGCATCCTTTATACGTTTCCACTCATTCCAAACTTTATTTTAGCATTTTCCATCATTTATAAAACATCGAAAAACTCATAAGGCAAGCAGGTCTATGCGGTATTGTTCTTTACTAGGATGATGGATGTGGAAAGAAAGAGATCAGTTGCACACTTACGAGGTAGATTTACCCTATTTGTCATTGCGATAGCTTTAGTCATTATCACTGGGATGGTTGGGTACATGTACATCCAGTGGAATGCAGGTGAACAACCGACACTTATTGATGCATTCTCCTGGACCATTATCACAATGACCACACTTGGGTCGTATAGTACGATCACTGCTCTTGATAATAGTATCGGTCAGTTATTCACTTCGGTCATCGTTCTTGTAGGTATCACCGTGTTCTTCTTTGGAGCACCTCTTGTTTTTGTTCCATGGTTAGAGAAAAAGATATCTCATCTCCTTCAACCAAAACCGATACCGATACCAACGCAGGGTCATGTGATCATCTGTGGGTATGGTGAGATCATTACGGAGGTCATTGATTCCATTAAACTTCACGGGGTTCCCTTTCTTATTATTGACAATAATGATACGGTCATTGCCCATTGTCAGGAGCATCATATACCTTATGTAAGGGGTGATCCGACAAAGGATGAGGTTCTCAAAAAAGCGTCGATTGCTTCTGCATTTTCCTTGATAGCAGCAAAGGATGATGAGACCAATGCATTCATTTCACTTACCGCAAAAGGTATTAATAAATCACTGAATTTGTTAGCGATCTCGGAGAAAACAGAGAATGTGATGACTCTTTATGCGGCTGGTGCAAGCCGGGTCATCAATCCGAAGATCTTTGCAGGAAGTATCCTTGGACGACGTGCTTGTCATGATTTCAGCCTTGATGTCTCAGGTAAATTTGCGATGTTTGGTGATCTTGAGATACGGCAATATGCGATCGCATCGAACTCACCGATCGCTGATCGTTCTATCAAGGATACGCATATTCGTTCGATAACAGGGGCAATAATCATCGGGGTATGGAAAGAAGGTGAGTTCATCTTGAATCCATCGCCTGATGAGCAGCTTAGTGGTGGGACAACGTTGTTAGCGATTGGTACAGAGCGGCAACTTGATTCCTTGTATAAACTCATATAAAAATATGGAGAAGCATGTGGTATGGTTGATGTTATTGTCTGTGGATATGGGATCGTAGGGCAGAAGGTTGCAACAAGCCTCAGGAATCATAATATCTCATTCAAAGCAATTGATAAAAGACCAGTTGCACCAGAATTATCTGATTTTATCCTGGGTGATGCAACATCGGAAGAGACATTGAAAAAAGCTGGTGTTATCTCTGCTAAAACTGTTGTCGCAGCAACTGATTCTGATGCGACCAATGCTTTTATCAGTCTTCTTGCAAAGACATTGAACAAACAGGTGACGATACTTTCTCGAGTTGGTGATGTCACTAATATTGAGAAATTGGACAAGGCTGGTGCGGATTATGTTTTCTCCATGGCGACAGTCGGCCGGTTCATCGCGAAAAGTGCTATTGAGCCGTTTGTCGCTGATTTCTTGGACATGGTCAATGTGAAAGAAGGTATGGAGATCATGCAGATCAATGTTCAGAGCAACTCGAAGCTTGCTGGTAAATCCATTAAAAAAGCTAAGATCTGGAAACGGACCGGTGCGCATATCATTGCTATTCGCCGAGGGGAAAAGACCTTGTACTCTCCATCTGAGGAAGAAGATATCCTTGCGGATGATAGGCTTCTTGCGATAGGAAATGCTGATCAGATCAAGGCATTATATGAATATGTGGAACCAGAACATCCTGTTGAATCCATTGAACAACAGTAACTCTTTCTTGATTGTTTTTTTATCAATGTTTAGAGTGCTACTGATCTTAAAAAGATCAGTAACATAATACAAACCATTGCTGGGGTTTACATGGTGTCAAAGCAAAAATCATATTAAGAAGCAGTGATAATGTATGATTCTCCCATGGCACGATATCGAGATGGCTATAAAGGCGGCGCAGACAAATATGATTTCTCCCTTACCTCCATAAGTCGAGGATTCATGTTGTTGTTCATCCCGATCACCGCATATGTCATTGGTCTCTTGCCTATCATTTTTTCACTTGTTTATATTATACGATTACTGGATTTTAGTAGGAACCTTCATATTGTTCTCTTTACTGTGGTCCTTGTTATCGAGTTCTTTTTCTTCATTATCTTTGAGACCTTTGTTCCCGGGTTGTTCATACGAATATCAAAACTGAAGGTGGATGAAGGTGTCCATGAGATCTCTATAAAGGACTGGAATTTCTTCAAATACACCCTTTATTTTGCTTTGTATCGGCCCTCATTAAAACTTATTGGGATATTACCGCTACTTCCTTTTCGTATCCGTTTCTTAAAACTTGTTGGTCTTAAGATGGGTAAGAGTAGTGTACTAGCGGGTAGTGAAATTATCCATGATCCTTACATGCTTGAGATCGGTGAGCAAACACTTATTGGTGGATGGTCCCAGATAACAGGGCATCTAGGTGAGAAAAAGCTCCTGGTCAAAAAAGTAAAGATCGGGGATAATTGTTTAATCGGTGGAAAATCCTTTATTATGCCTGGTGTTGTCATTGAGGATAATGTCACTGTTGCTTTGAACAGTGTGGTACTTAAGGATCAACATCTGGAAAAAGGAAAGAGCTACGGTGGCACACCTGCTAAAGAAATCGGGAAAAAAACCACAACAAGGAATATAATTCACTAAAAAGGTGTACTGATCTGGTGAATGATGATGTCAAAAGAACAACGACCCAATAAACCATATGATCTCTCACTTGTTTCAATATCAAGGGGATTTTCACTCGTTTTACTACCAATGACCGCATATGTTTTAGCGGTGTTCCCTCTCATTTTCTCATTGTTCACGATCCTTCGCTATATCCCGTTCACCGGTATTCTTTATTATGTTATCCTCAGCATCCTTTTGGTCCTTGCCTTTTTCATCCTTTTGATACTTGTTAGCTTCATCCCAGGGTTATTCATAAGGGTATTTAGGATCAAGGTTCCTGAGGGAACATATGAGCTATCAATAAATGATAAAGCGTTTTTCCTGCATATGTTGTTCTTTGTTCTGTACCGGCCGTCACTGACTTTCATAGGGATCGTACCATTGGTTCCGCTCCGATTACGATTGCTTAAACTTGTTGGATTGCAGATCGGGCAGGGCAGTCTTATTGCAGGTACAGAGATGATCGATGAACCTTATGCGGTAAGCATAGGTGACAATACTCTTATTGGTGGTCTATCAACGATCTTTTCTCATATATCTGATACGAAACTCCGGATGAAACCAGTACGGATAGGGTCCAACTGTTTTATCGGTAATAAATCCGTGATTATGCCTGGTGCGATCATTGAGGATGAGGTTAGGGTTGAACCAAATACAGTGGTGATCCAAGATCAGATCCTTAAAAAAGGAAAGACCTATTATGGGAATCCTGCAATGGAAATGAAAAAATAACATATCTCTAAGATTCGCACATTCTTTTTAAACTTTCAAGAGATTTTTATGGATTCTTCTTAGATTGTTGTTGCTAGAATAGATAGATGAGGTAAAACACAGATGAGTATAGTTTTTCTTTGA
>CAYPIF010000001.1:0-11038 GCA_964410735.1 uncultured Thermoplasmatales archaeon | reverse complement strand
ACTACATCAATAAAAAGTTTGTTCCATTATTGATATACACTACCGGATATTGATTACTTCAATGAATTAGGATTATTTTGTTTGTATCAGCAATGGATTGGTTCTGTTAAGTTTTCCTGAACCGCCGTATGCGAGGCCCGCATGTACAGTGGTGCGGGGGGTGGAACCCGTGAGGGCCCCGCCTGCCCGATCATGGGTTATACCCTTCTTTTGCCATATTCTTAATTCTTTTGTTGGTTGCGATGTCGCGATACTAGAACGTCTGTTTATAGCTATGTGATGAAAAGAGTACAAAATAATGTGCATGATGAGTATCAATTATAACTATTAATGTCCAATTTGTACACAAATTTTATGATTATATTTATTTGTTCCATTAAAAATAATTTATTTCTCCTTATAATCACTGTGTATCAATTATGTCTATTCTTAGCAATTTCCCAGAGCTGTCGTTCTATCCATGCAAGGGACAGTTTCTGGGGTTTTGATTGTATGGATTATCTTTGCAGAAAAAATGGTGTTTTGAGATCGCTCTGATATCATGGGGAAAAATACTCATTGATTCTCCTCCAAGATCAAAGAATCCTTCGATGGTTTGAAATGCTGAGAATATGAGCAGATTGTACCAACCAGTACTTGTTTCCTGTGCAAGTGATATATTTGGATGTGCGGTGATGAACTGTTTTATTTTATCTGTATTTCCTCGTAGTTTGATCATTGATACCACGAGATTATAGCCAGGGGGGACAAACAGAGCGGGATAGAAACATTTTGGTGTGCCGATGATATGTTCCTTTTGTAAGAGTTCGATGCGATGTTCGATTGTTTTTCTATTTATGCTTAATTCTCTGGAGGGTGCTGAGTCGTTCCGTTGTATGTATTTACCGTTCATGAGGTTTATAAGGAAGGGAAATGTTGTTTTATCAAGTTCCGTGATCATTGAGAGCAACGGTTCCTTTTTCGAAAATCTCTTTTGTAACTCAGAGACAAAACAATTTGGGTCATATTTGAAAGTAAGATTATTGCTGAGGATGTATGCATCGACTGGAGAGCGATGTTCGCGGGTTGGTATCTTCTGGTCTACGACGATTTGTTCTCGCCAGGAATGATACGATTCAAGGTCTTTTGAAAAATTCCATGAGATGCGTATTATACGGCCCGTCCATACAGGAAAATGCTGCAAATATATGGCTATCATCCATGATGAATTCCCGTCCTTCCTTAGTCCAAGGGATATCTGCTTTTACCAAGACTGAGAGGGGGATATTAATCGTACAGATGGGGGAAAGGGGTAGAACGGTGGATTGAGAAGACTATTTTCATAGGGCCAGTTCATTTTTTTTTCTTTGCCGTACTTCAATGGATATTCAGGTCTGTTGCCACGGCTTTTATATTGATTTTGACCCCTTGGTCTGATACAAGATATCTAAGAAGCCGGCGGGTGAGTTCATCCTCTAATGGATGTTGCATAACAGGAGCCCATATCATATAAATTTATAAAAGTATGTGGGTCTGATTCATGATTCGTTTTTCCGTTGAGTGCTATTTAGATATTATTGCTTCGATGCTTTGTGAAATCCAATTACACTAATACTTAGTTAATCAGAGCTTTTATTTATCAAAACAATTTATTTAGTTTTCTTCAATTGGAAAGTATGAGTCAAGCCCTTTTTACATAATTGATCATTTTGCTATTTTATGATAAATTAGACAAATTTTATCCTGATAGAAAAATTTAAAATCTGTGTGGTGTATATTATTAGTGGAGGGTTTGCTCCTGAACCGGAAGAGAATAATTATTACAGTCGTATGTTTATTTATTTTTTCTTCGTTTTTACCAATTTGTATATCCGAGGGGATAGTATTACCATTAACCTCTGGCCTAGTTGCTTCTGATTGTAATTCTTCTTTTAGCCAAAATAGTGATAATTCTGTGTATTGCTTCTTTGATGATGATGTTGGCCTTATTTGGTCTTCATATATTGGATCTGGAGAGGATGAAGAATACAAATATACATTTTTAGATCAAATTGATCATTTTGATATTAACGATGATGGCATTCCAGATGTACTTGCAGGGATGTATGCCCTTGATGGAGAAAATGGTGAGATTATTTATCAATTTGAACGTGGAGTATTCTTAGGATTGGGAGATATTAATAATGATGGATATTCTGAAATAATAACAGGAAATGACGGTGACAATAGTATAGATATTTTTTGTATAAATCCGATCGATAGAACAGTCATTTGGAAAGAGGAGAATATAAATCAGGTTCGTGTTGACATAGTGATCGGTAATGTAACAGGTGATTCAACTAATGAGATAATTGCTGCGATGAATGATGTCTATTGTTTCGATGGAAGAAATGGAAATATTTTATGGACAAAACATTTAGTGGATGGCTGGATTTGTAGTGTTGCTATTTCTGATGTTAATAATGATGGAAACAATGAAATTATTGTTGGAACCTTCAATAATGATGCTAGGGTTTTTTGTTTGGATGGTAACAATGGTGAGATTATCTGGGAATATAATCGAAATTGGGTTGGTTTTGCCAGTTTTCGAACATTATGTATCGATAATCTCAATGATGACCCATATCAAGAAATTGTAGTAGAGGGAAATCCTGATGTTGGATGTACAGGTCTTCTCTGTCTCAGTGGCTATGATGGGGAAATTCTTTGGACGTGGAATGAAGAACCTCGCCATGGAAGTTTTCAAGCGATTCTATCAGCAGATATTATACCAGAAAGACCAGGAAAAGAAGTAATTGCAGGTGGCGTAGGTGGTATTTATTGTCTATATGGGGGAGATAACTCTCCTGAGGCTGGTCGAGTCATATGGCATACAGAGAAAGGGATTATTATGTCAATTGCAACGGGCGATATTGATGGGGATGGTTTTTTAGATGTTGTTGGTGCGACCTGTGGAATCGGATCCGGTAACGGGGAGACAACTGCACTTAAAGGACAATACGGTTCAGAATTATGGAGTGTAAAGAATGGTGGGAATGATGGGCAAGGTTCCACGATCTGTGTGGATATCAATCATGATCACATTGATGAAGTATTTTCATTAAATTGTTTTTATATTGAAAGATCTTTATTTAATGTATCTGCATTACAAAGTAACTTTTCATCAGATAATCATCCCCCTCATGCCCCTGTTGTAGAAGGCCCAACTCAAGGCACTATTAGAAACAAATACTCCTATTCTGCAGTTTCAACAGATGAAGATGATGATTTTCTCTATTATTATTTTGATTGGGGGGATGGAGCAGGGAATATTTCAATAAGAAGTCTCTCGGGGGACGCGTCTCTTGTTTCTCATCACTGGATGGAAGAAGGTATATACAATATTAAAGTGAAGGCCATTGATGAACATGGACTGGAAAGCGATTGGTCTACCCTAGAGGTTACTATGCCGAAAAACGAGAGGGTTAGCAAAGTGTTTTATCAGATTCAAAATGGTTATCTTTGGGTGAAATCATTTTTTTCACCGATATCTTTTCATCGGAACTATAATTCCAATATTAATGTAATCCCCTCATTGTTGTATCATTGGTTTGGGGGTAGTGATACGAAGTTGTTTAGAGGAGGAAATTGAAGTATGAGACAAATAGTGATTATTTTAAGTGCTGTTGTATCAATAGTTATTTTGGTGAATGCATCTGTTCTTGCAAATACATTCTTTCATGCTGAGGTTCAATCATTGAATAAAAAAACAGGGATAATAGGTATTAATAATCCGAAAGATCTTCTCTTTGAAACCATTATTGATATCGTTAAAAATGAGGATATTATCGGATTTGTTGAGAATTATGAATTACTGATTGATCGTGAAATGTCTTTTTCATTGTTTTATAAACTGTTTTTAAATAATCCAAGATTAGTTTATTCTTTGTTGCTCACTAGCCCTTCATTGTCTGAGGGGTATTTGAATTTTATTTATGATGTGGGTTCAAGTATATTTAAATCAGTTGATTTATCTGAATTTAAACAAATTACCACTATTTTTAATATTCAAAATAATGAAGTTTTAGATGAGTTTTCTTATGTCATTAAAGACAACGATGCTCTTGGTAATAAGATTGAGGAATTATCATATTTTTGTTGTGATTGTGATTTAGAAGGTGTTGAGAGTTCTGTTTATTGGGATTTTCCTGTTATTTGTACATTTTTATTCATAATTTTTTGGACCATTTTTATGATTGCTGGAGTTCTTCCAGGGGTAAATATCATTATTGAAGAAATTTGTTTTGCTGTTGCAGATATTGGTCAGTTGTTAGATTGTTGGTGGGTATAATGAGATATAATCCAATGGTTGGAGGGAAACAATGAATGGACAAATCATCAGAAGAATCATTTTATTCACAATAGTTTCATGTTTGTTATTAGTACAATTTACCGGATCAGTTCGTTCTACTGAACAATTTGATTTGAAAATGAATAATCCTTTTCTTAATTTCTATTTTGATGAACAAAGCTTTTTACTTTATCTAGAAAATATCGGGGATGAAACAGCATATAACATTACTATTTCAATTCATATAGATGGATTCATTGTTTTTGGTGATGAGAAAGATTTTTCTTATAAAGAGCAACCACTGGAACCTGGTCAAAAAAGAGCGATAATAGCTATGCCGCTTGTTTTTGGTTTTGGACCAATAGAGATACTTTATACTGCTAGTGCTTTAAATGCTGAGCCCACATCTTTTTCACTTAAGGCATTTTTGATAGGATCTTGGCCGTTCTTATGGGGGTATTAGTTGAATCATTATATGAATCTAAAGAGAAATTAAGAATCACAATGTAATGAATAGATACATCTCTATCTGTTTTATTCTGCTTTTTTTATTCAGTGTGTTTTTATGTTATTTAACATCGTCGCTCAGCACATTTTGTAAAGGGCTGATTCATAAAATTTGGGACAGAGAAACAGGATAGATGAAAGAATATGCCCCCCTTTTTAGATCATGAATCGAAAGGGATTCCTTTGAATCCTGCTCCCTTTTTCATTCAAACGACATGCTAATATTCACCATAATATTTAAAATTAATATAAAAATAAGATGCATATCATGTAAATAAAAATACCATTGAAAAGTATATTTTGAATGTATGATGGAATATGGTTCGAATCTAAAGTATGTGTGAAAAATTCAAATGATAAGTATTCATCGTTGATTCATCATACTAAAAACACCATAAGACAGCATTTTTGAAAGTTGACCAATATTTGTTGAAAATAAAACAATGTTTTTATGCAAAGGCCTCTATTAATGTATCTGGTTAAAACATGCAAGTTGATCTTGATACCGTTCGCTCAATAACGGAAACAGCATTAACAATCCGAGGATCACGTAGAAGAATCACGGTTCCTGCAGAGGTCGTTGAACAATTACAATTGGAAGATGGGGACAAACTCCGATGGATTGTGTTCAAAGACAATCTCATCTATGTTCAAAAAGTTGAATAGATGTTTCCTCAGATACATTAAGGCATCTAAAAGAAGATAATGGAACATGTTATTATCAAGTGGTGGTTCTGCTCATTACGTTTGATGGTGAGAAATATAGATGAACATTTCTAAAAAGACCATAGATCGTTTTCAAAAAAAGATACTTCACTTTTATCAAGAGAATGGTCGGGATCTTCCCTGGAGAAAGACAACAAATCCATATTACATCCTTCTTTCTGAGATCATGTTGCAACAAACGCAAGTATCAAGGGTTATCTCGTATTATGAACAATGGATCCGCTTATGGCCGACGATACAAGATCTTGCTAATTCCGAATATAAGGCGGTCCTTCAACAATGGATGGGCTTGGGATATAATCGACGTGCTCAGTATCTCCATCAAACAGCTAAGATAATTTCTATTGAATTTACTGGTGATGTTCTCACTGCAATGATCCATTACAAAAAACTACCCGGTATTGGCATCTATACCTCAAAAGCTGTCCAAATATTTTCAGCCAATGCTGATATTGCAACGGTTGATACCAATATACGAAGAATCTTTATCCATGAGTTCAACCTTCCCGAAACGATATCTGATACTGAACTATTTGGGATTGCAGAACGGTGTCTCCCAAAAGGTCGCAGTAGAGACTGGCATAATGCATTAATGGATTATGGAGCTATGAAAATTACTGCTTTGGAAACAGGTATCAAACCAAAGACACAGCAATCCAAATTTGAAGGATCGGATCGTCAGATACGAGCAAAGATATTAAGAATTTTATTGAAGGAATCAGTTTCCAGTGAATACTTACAGAAGGATCTAAAGGTTGAAAAAGAACGTTTGAAACAGATACTTGAAAAAATGAAGGATGAAGGAAGTATTGAACGAAGTAATCAGAGATATCATCTCCCATAGATACACTTGTTTTACAATTCTCTGAAACTTTTTATTTTTATAATATTTATTTAATAGTAATATTCTCCTTTCGTCATAACGGGGGAAAAGAATAAATCATAGCTATAATATATATTATTGGAGTAGGAGTAATATGAAAAAGATATCAGCATTCATTCTCATCCTTAGTATCATGTTACCAGTGATTTCCGGGGTTGATACACAGTCGGTGAAAACGATCTATGTCGATGACGACAATACTGAGGGGCCTTGGGATGGATCAATCGAGCATCCCTTCCAGTATATTGCTGATGGAATACAGGAAAGTAATGAAGGAGATACTGTTTTTGTATCTGCTGGAACCTATGTTGAGAATCTTATAGTTGATCGAGCAATCAGTTTACTAGGTGAAGAACAGAATATGCCTCATATCAATGGCGGCATAACTAATGATACGATCCTTATTACCGCTTCAGATGCATCTGTTCAAGGTTTTTATATAACACAGGAGGATTCAAATCAAGATGCAGGGATCAGGATCGATGAATCTACCTGTGAGACCTCTGGTAATGTTATCGATGACTGTACAGAAGGTATCTATATCGATACGTCTCTCAATTGCAATTTGGAGAAAAACACCATTTCCTCATGCCTTATCGGTATCTATCTCTACGATTCAGATAGCAACACGATCCAAATGAATAACGTATCAGACAGTGGTACTGGAATATATGTAGAAGAAAGTTCTAAAAATCTCGTTACAGTTAATACTATACAAGGGAATACAAGAGGCGTTTTTTTATCATATGCAACAGAGAACAAGATAATACAGAATTCCTTTTTGAACAATGAGGAATCAGCAAAGTTCACAAAATATCTCTCACCTGGTTTTTTAAAACCAAACAAATGGGACAGTAACTATTGGGATGATTGGAATGGGTTTGGGGTGAAAGTCATCCCTGGACTTATGTATATACCAATCAATGAGAATCCCATTGGGTATTTTTTTCCGTGGATTGAGATCGATTGGAACCCATTAAGAGTTACTTAGAGATACTGAAACGTTGGTGTGTATTATTGATGATCTCTGTTTTGAAATATTTCTTTTATGTTTCATTTTTGTCTTGTAAGGTTTATGCTTATGGTTCCGGTGGTTCATCTTCGACATAGAAATATTTTCCGCAAAACCATGCAAAGATGAGTGGTGGTCCAACCACGATGCTTCCCCCACCGATTGCTTTTACTACTGTACTTAATTGAATTAAGGGGCATACACTCCAGATCCATAGATAAGTGCCAATGATGATAAGGCTGAGGAGACTAGCGACTATGACCTCTAGTTGTGTTTTGGTTATAAGAAGCATTGAACATAATCCTTCGATGAACTGATTTAAAAGTGGTATGTTACTTGAGAAAATAAGGTCTACTAAAAGACTTCCACCTAATCCTAGTATAAGTGCTTCTGTTACCATTGTACCGAGTGGGATGAGTTCAGGCATGCAACAACTCATGGCACCGATGCCAAATCCCCAGAGTCCTATTGATATTGCGAAAACAAGTAAAAAGATCACTGGATCTATCATGAGTTCATCCATGATAGTTTGTATCTTAGGGTTGTTTGTTAGATAGGTGCCCCAGCCATCGTAGAGTATTGATTTGTTTTCTTGGGTAAAGAATTCTTCTGGTAGAAGTGTTATGTTTTCTTCAAATGTCAGTTTTGTCTGAATTAATCTTTCTAACATTTGTTCAATGGACTGAACAGTATCGTTTTCCCTTATCGTTTCGGTCTTTATCGCATACGTGTTGAGCATTTGAAGTTTTGTAAAGAGGGGTTGTTTTGAAAACAACGTGTTTATCGTTTCCAATGTCTGTTCGTCTGATATTTCCATTATTATATCTTGGACCTCTGGGTTTGATAAGAGCATAGATATCTCATATGATGGGTCACTTTTTTGGGCAATTTTGTCGACCATTTGATCGTAAGTATCTCTCATTCGTTCCTTTCTCGAATTTCCGGATAAAGCAATATCATCAAAATTTCCGTGATTTGTTCTCTTTTGCTGTAAAATTTGTTGTGGTGTGACAATGGGAAAAAGGGTTGCTGAGCAAAGAAGAATGATGGCACTTAAGATGCTTATCATCTTTCTATTCATTTTTTCCTCCCGTTTTTTAATATCATTAGTTACATATATATAATTTTTGGCTAAATAAGTTAATTAAATAAATTTTGCTATCTTTATTAATGAAACAAATATATTAATAAGGATAGAATTATTCAATTCTTATTTTATGCTAACACTCGACCATCCCGGTCCATTTCATCACACTGAAAACTATTTAATATGCATCTGTTTATTAATTTAATAGATAGAAGTATACTTTCAGAACCTTTGGTTGAATCATCATGAAAAAGTATCATATGGTATGTTTCATTCTTCTCTGTTCGATGCTTTGCAATTTATCATTTTCTATTGCAAACTCAGCAAACACAACTTTCTATGTTGATGATGATAACACAGAGGGGCCTTGGGATGGATCAATCGAGCATCCATATAGATATATCCAAGAGGGAATCAATATATCTGTTACAGGTGATACTGTATTTGTGTATAACGGTATCTATTATGAGAATGTAGTTATCGATAATACAAGGGATGGTATACAACTAATTGGTGAAGATAGAGAAAGAACAATCATCGATGGGGGCGGGGATGGTGATGTTGTAGCCATTTTTGCCAATAATGTATCATTTAGTAGTTTTAGTGTGAAGAATAGCGGTTCTTATTCTGATGGTTCTCATTATGGTGGTATTTCTGTATATTCTGCTGATAATATTTCTATTGAAGACAATATCGCATCAAATAATTACTATGGTATATATCTAAAGGACTCTAAGAACAACAATATATCATACAATATTGCCGAAAACAACAATGCGTTTGGTGTGTTTCTTTTTTTTGGTAGTGATTTTAACCTAGTAACAAACAACGTAGTATACGATAATATTCATGGTATTGGATGCACTAGTGGTAGTAATGATAATTTTATTACTTATAACACTGCTAATACAAACGATTGTGGGATATATGTAGGTGCTGCTCGTTCTAACACCGTTGCATATAACACTGTAAACGCAAATAATGAATATGGAATAAAAGTATCGTCATCTTATAGAACAAATACCATTAAATGTAACAACGTTTCAAACAACGATATCGGTATCTATTTATCAACTTCCAGTAAGAGCAATATCACAAAAAATGTTGTATCAAACAATAATTACGGCGTCACCTTAAGTGCTAGTTATCCAAATGTATGTCAGTACAACACTATTACTTACAATATATTAGCAAACAACAGAATTGAAGGCATCTCTGTAAAACATGCCGATTCTAATATTATATATAATAACAATATTTCAAATAGCTATGAAGGAATCAAAGCAAGAGATTGTAGTGATAACAACTTTAAAAACAACATGATAACATATAACAATTACGGCATTCGAATTGACGACTCAGATAATAATATTATAACACATAATACATTGTTAAGCAATACACAGTATGGTATATATGTGGTGAATTGTTATGATCATCAATTTTATCATAATCACTTTATTAATAATGATGTACATGCACAAGAAAATCAGATGAATGAATGGGATAAAAATCAATGGGATGATGGAGAATTTGGGAACTATTGGGATGATTATGAGGAGAAGTATCCAGATGCTCATAGGGTATTATTAAAACCTTTGATATGGGATGAACCGTATGACATTCCTGATGGAGATAGTAAGGATTATTTTCCACTATGCAGCGCAAGGGAGAGCAACCATTTAACAGTATCAAATTATAAAACTTCTACATGGTATGTTGATGATGATGGAACAGCTGATTACACCCGCATTCAGGATGCCATTGATAATGCAACTGATGGCGACACCGTATACGTGTATAACGGGGCGTATCATGAAAACGTTCGAATTGGAAAGAGTATAACATTAACCGGTGAAGACAAACTCTACACTATTATTGATGGTAGGGATGTTGATGATGGAATCACGGTAACAGTTGACAATGTACACATATCTGGTTTCAAAATTACCAACAGTCAGGTATTTAATGCAGGTATCTGGGTGTTCCGAGCTGATTATACCAGTATCAGTGAGTGTATCATCACTGAGAATAATGGGGTGGGTATTTCACTTGATGCGACATCACATGCGACAATATCAAACTGTACCATTACCTCAAATGAGCAATTTGGTGTGGTAATCTATACATATAACGGTGTTCGCCCCAGTAGCAACAATAACCTTGTCACGGATTCTATAATTTCTGATAATGAGATCGGTGTGTTCCTTGATGATACCACAGGAAACTCCGTCATCGGGAACTGTATATCGGATAATTGGGAATATGGGATTCGTCTTGCCTATGCTGAGGGTAACAAAATCAAAGAGAATGATTTCATAGAGAACAACGTGAATGCTTATTTCCGCGGACCATTTCGTAATTACTGGAATCAGAACTACTGGGACAGATCATTTGATATGAGTGTAAAAATCATCGTTGGTTCAGTATTCTTTATGCCCTGGGTTAATTTTGATTGGGGACCATCCGCTGAACCAAACACAATTTTTAATGACAAAGAAAAACCACATAGTG